>NZ_JAMYNW010000002.1:0-448286 GCF_040319365.1 Mesorhizobium sp. M0923
GCAACGAGTTCGCTCAGACCATCCAGGGCAATGCCGGCGCGAACATCATCAATGGTGGCGGAGGTGCCGACAGGATGATCGGCTATGGCGGCAACGACACCTATCATGTCGACAATGCCGGCGACAAAGTGAACGAGGTGGTGGGCGGCGGTACGGACAAAGTGCTCGCTTCGGTGAGTTATGCCCTCGCACCCGGCTCAAGAATCGAGCTTCTCGCCACCTCCAACCCGTCCGGTACGACGGCCATCAATCTCACCGGCAATGAGTTCGCTCAGACCATCCAGGGCAATGCCGGCGCGAACATCATCAATGGTGGCGGAGGTGCCGACAGGATGATCGGCTATGGCGGCAACGACACCTACCATGTCGACAATGCCGGCGATAAAGTGAACGAGCTGGTGGGCGGCGGTACGGACAAAGTGCTCGCTTCGGTGAGTTATGCCCTCGCAGCCGGCTCGCAGATCGAGCTTCTCGCCACCTCCAACGCGTCCGGTACGACGGTCATCAATCTCACCGGCAATGAGTTCGCTCAGACCATCCAGGGCAATGCCGGCGCGAACATCATCAACGGGGGCGGTGGTGCCGACGTCTTGACCGGGAATGGAGGCAACGATGCCTTCGTGTTCAACAGCGCTATTGGAGCCGGTAATATCGACAGGATTACCGACTTCAACAAGCTCCAGGACAAAATCCAGCTCGACAACGCCGTTTTTGCCGGGCTTAAGCTGGGTGGCCTTTCATCCGACGCTTTCTTTGCTGGTACGACCGCGCATGATAGCTCCGACCATATCATCTACAACAGCTCAACCGGAGCACTCTCTTTCGACAGTGACGGGGTCGGCGGCGCAGCTCAAATACAGTTCGCCACTCTCTCTCCAGGTCAGTCGCTTGCAGCAGGTTCGTTCCTTGTGATCTGAACGACCCGAAATGGCGGACCTTCAACTCGAGACGGTCCGCCGCTTTATCTCTCTTCAAGCACCAGATTTTCCAGGCGGGGTGCCAGTTTTGGCCAAGCGCTCTCCCTCATCCTCTATTTGGGGGAGAGTCAATCCACTGCGTCGGCGGGCTTGAAGAAGAACGCCGTGTCATTGACACCGTTCGTAGTCCAGTAGACTCGCCAGTTCGCAGTTCGCGCAATGAACTCATCCCAGACCTTGGATGCCGTCCCATCCGCAATTGATCTACTCCCCGGCGATGTGGGTTTGGGATCTCTGGGCAAAAACCAGTTAACGTTGTCGATAGTGATTATGCCGCCGAGCTTGACCTTGCTCACCATCTCAAGCGCCACTTGATCGCGGAATTTTCCATCAACCAAGGCCGCATCCAGGGAATTGTTTTCTATCTCGCTGGCGATCTCGTACGACTCGAACTTAACCCGGTAATCGACATTGTTCAGGTGGCGGGCTGCTAGCCTGCTGGAGATGATCGAATGCCAGTTCGGGTCGGGTTCGACCGATAGCAAAGACCTCACTCGTTGAGCGATCCATATCGTGCTCCGGCCACTGCCGAACTCGGCGAAGATATCGGTAGGACGAAGCCACTGGTCCAGAAAATCGATGGCGTCTCGGGTCAACCACGGGTCGTCCGGCTTCAGCCTGTGGTCGATGGCTACGTTTATTCTAGACGCCACGTATCGGGGCGTCATGTGTTGGTAGTTCCTCTTGAATGGATTGAGGCTACGGCGAATCATGTTGTTAGCCTTGCGTTACTCATAGCCCACATGTCCCTCTCTCTAATCGCATCGTGCGGCACCATATCTGCCCGCCAGTAAACTGAAAACCCCACAATTTTCGGACCAGCTCGGCACCTGCCGTCCACTACTTCTAAACCTCGCATCCTCGTTTGCGAAACGTCAAGGCGGGCCATAGCAAATCCTGACTTCGAAGATTTGCAATTACCGTGACCTCCTCCCCGCGCTCCACTGGCGGCGCATTCGAACTAATGTTGTGTAAGGATACTCTGGCCGTCGTTGTTGCTTCAAATCATTCTCTCGCAAACCGTCACGTGATCGAGTGGTCGGAACTAGGCCAGGAGACGCTGCTCTGCGCAGGGGCGAAGCATTTCGACGGCGACGCTCTTGGAAGCGACGTGCAGCTTTCTGCGATCATCGGCGCGGGCATCCTTCTGCGCCTTGTCGTCGCTCTGATCCACGATGGAGATGCCAACAGCGTTCCTGAAGGAGTCCTCTGCCGTAAGCTGCGGATCGGAGGCAAGGCAATCCAGATCTCCAATTTTGCCCATTGGCGCGGACAACGCCAATCCTGCTCTGCCGGTTTTCATCGCGTTCCTGCGTTGTCGGTATTCCTCCTGACAGCTGTCCGACTGGCATGGCAGGCCTCCTCGCGCTCTGGTAAACACTCTGTCTTGTTATGTACTGGGTCAGCATCGGCGCTATCAGCATTGCCGGATCGGCGACTATCTGTCCGGACTCGCGGCCGCGTTTCAGCTTGGTCATGATACATCCTTCGGCGCCGCACCCGGTCAGCACCAAAGCCTTCGGCGATGCGCACCAGATCCCTGAGCGCTGAGCGGATTTGCGGCCAAGGAAACTCGGAGCATTCCTCCCAGGCTTCGCCCTCCTGCAATACGGCATCGAGCTTGCCCGCCACACCGGCGAGAGTCGTAGCGGGGGTGGTTGAGAAGGCTTCCAGAAGATCGTTCGCCCGCTCGCCAGCTTCGCGTTCGGCTCTGAGGGCAGCAATGTAACCGGTCTTCTCAGCAGCCGCATCCCAGCGTGCCTGATGCGCAGCAAACTCAGATTCGGCCCTTTCTCGGAGAGCGGCGGTATCCGGCCCGTTCCCGAGCACCTGACCGAGCGCCTCGATCGAGTAGACTGTTAGTTCCTGGCCATCGGGCAGGTGGACGTCCACACAAGGAAAGCCGACGCATTCGACAAGCTTGGTCTCTAGGCGCTGCTGCCTGCGGCAAAGCCGATCGGTTAACCTGTGGGCTGTCTGCCATTCCCGCCGAAGCGCCAGCGCTGGGTCAGAAGGCATATTGGTCCTTCCGGCGTCGCCTGCGGACGCGTTACCTTCAAGTGTCCACGCGGTAGTAGCCGCCACTGTTCCCGCAAGCACTCGCCGGCGGGTGACGAATGGCAGACTCGTGATATTGTCGGAATCAGTCATGATCCGAGCTCCTCAGAAGCTTGGGGTTGTGGTCAGGCCGGGTAAGGTGTTGCACCACCTTATTCGGCCGTTTTACACGGGCTCGTCCTGCCACCGGTCGAGTATTGTCTGGGGCTGAGCGAGCGCAGTATCCACTCTACGGTCTTAAACGAAACCGTCGGCATTTGTCAAGACTTTTAGCATCAAATGATGCGTCAGGTATAATAATGATAACGAGTGAGCAGTTGCGAGCAGCCCGCGCACTTTTGCAATGGGATCAAAAAGCCCTCGCCGCGAAGTCAAAAGTGTCAGTCGCGACCATTAAGCGGCTTGAGCCACTCGCTGGCATGTTGAAGGCCAACCAGGTGACGATCGAAGCACTGAAGCGTGCATTGGAGGCCGGTGGCGTCGAATTCATTCCCGAAAATGGCGGCGGGCCTGGTGTACGGCTGGCACGCCCTCTGGAAAGCAAATAAGTTGTTGCAAACGTGCGGCAAAGGCTTCGTTCATCCATCTCCGGCCAAGTGTCTTCGATGAGGGTTGCGTGTGTCCATCTGCGGCTCAACTTACGATTGTTATTGTTACAGATCGATTGCGCTCACCCGGAATGCGAGAGCATGCCCGCGAAGCTGAGGGCCGAGGTTGTGAGCAGGCAAGCGATTGCAGAGAGCAGAAATCAGTCGAGGGCCGGCTGGCCAAAGGGGGGTGATTGGCACGTTTCCGGCCTGCCCCGCTCGAGCGCCAAAGATAGATCAAGCCAAATGCTGCCCGTCATATCGCAGACCGTTAGGCGCACTCTTCTTACAATCTCACCGAAAACGGGATGAGCAAATCGCGTCACGACCCATCTAGCTATACGGGACGTCTCGATGCTAACGGGTTGGCAGCTCTGGCCGACGTTTGCAGCACCACGCCAGCTCATCGCGACCCTTACTCCGCCGTTCCGCGCTCAGCGCGATTGTTCAAGGCAATCAGGTTTTTGCCCGGGCTGGGCTGCCGGGCTGCTCATTGCGATAACGGGGTCCGATTTCCATGATGAGAACGGTCTCCGGCAAGAAGATCAGCTCGCTGAAGATGTCATCCCATTCAATATCGCCCGAACCGAGGGGTAAGTGCAGGTCGCCCAGACCAAACGCTGCATTCTCCTGCGAGAGGTAGGTTCGATGGAGACCCTGCGGGCGCCCGAAGGAATCATGGACATGAAGGGCCCCGTGACCGGCGCCATAGCCCGCAGCTGCTCATGGAAGTTCAGGCCGCGATGGGTCGATTCAATATAGGCGTGGCTGAAATCGATGAGCGCCACCAGGCTGGCATGGCCGACCGCCTTCACCGTCTGCGCCACCTCGGCCGGGGTCTGCCGGCGCTGACCCGGTTCCATGGCGAAGAGATTCTCGAAGGCGATGCGCACACCATGGGGCTTGCTGAACTCGGCGAGTTCGAACAACGCTTCGCGTTCGCGTTCCTCGGCACCGGCACGATCGAGAAGCTGGTCGGCGCGAAAATGGCCGCTATGCTGGACAAGCACGCGCCGGTCGATCCGGTCGCAGAATTCGTCCAGGGCCTTGGCGGCATCGATCTGGTAGCGGCAGACCGCCGGGTCCATGAGGTTCGATGAGACGACGCCATGAACCGTGTAGCGGAAATCGAATTGACTGGTCAGTTCGATAAGCCTCTCGGCTCTCTCGGGGATGACGCGGCCACCCGCTATGAGATCGAAGGTCGTCAGGCTCAGTTCGACGGCTTCGACGCCGATATCGGCAAAGCTGCGAAAGTCCGCCGCAAGGCTCGCCAACCCGCTATTGGCAAAGATTGAGTTAAAACCTGTGGGATAGTGCTGCTCATAGGCATCACCCGATGATGGGCAAGGAATGCCAGGCCAGTCCGGATCGCCGATCAGGTGAGATGCAACTACCGAACCGATGCCACTCTCGAAACGAGTCTTCGTTCGCCCCCAGGTGCGATCGAGCGGTCTACCGCTATTATCAGTGGGCCTACATTAACTCGGACCGGACCGCGACGACCTCGAGTCTCACAAAGCAGACCGCCTGCCCCCGAACCTGCAAGCTCTAAGAGCACCTCTCGTTCCTGACAGACTTCAGACTGAGAATCCCTTTCAGGCTAAACTTTTACGGTTTCACGCAAATCACCTTGTCATCCTGGCGAATTCATCCGCCTCCAGAGCTGGTGGAACTGGCAAGATGCGCCGGATGAGGCACGCCGGAGGCCCCCGCCTCTGCAGAGTTTCGGGGTTTAAGTTTCATGGTGCGGCGTGCTCGCAGAGCCCAAGAAAAGATCGGTGAAGTTCGCAACACATTGAATTCTCGGCGACACGCAGAGGTTACAGCCCGCCTGTATGCACCCCGCAGTGGCTCAGATTTGTCTGGGTACGGTCTACTCGGCGCCTGGAGAAGGCGAAGATTCCCGGATCGAGCGCTTGGGCACTGCGCCAGCGCAGAGCGATCAGATTCGTGTCATACCGTCAGAGGCAAGACACTAGCAATTGGGGAAGCAGATGAAGGAAGAGAACGACGTTCAGAAGCTGGTGCGCACGCTGCGTGCTCGAGCACCTGATGACGCGGCTGAATTGCTTGCCCGAGAGTCTCCCGAGTTCATCCGGGACACACTAAAATTGTTGCCGGATGGGCACGCCCGCAAAGTGGCGGAGCATTTGCCAGCGCATATGAGGCCTATCAAACCTGATACCGATGGCAAGGATTTCGTGATCCCCGATTCGCTCGTCGAACTGATGGATCCGATTCCCGCCAGCGTTCCTGTCGGGACGACGGTAGCCGCCGCAGTGGAGGCCGTCAGACGTGCCCAGGTGCCGACCGAGCTCACTTATCTCTACGTCACGGACGGGGGGGTTAAATTGGTTGGCCTGGTGGTCCTGCGCGATCTGATGCTGAGCGAACCGGACGCGATTGTCGATCAGATCATGCTGCCCAGGCCGTTCGCCCTTAACGTCGGTCTGTCTTTGAGCGAAGCCTGCAAGGCGGCGGTACGCCGTCACTACCCTGTCTATCCCGTGGTGGACGCGGAGCAGCGGCTGCTCGGGCAGGTTCGCGGCTGGCGCTTGTTCGAGCAGCAAATCATCGAGATTTCCGCCCAGTCTGGCCAGATGGTGGGTGTCCAGAAGGAGGAGCGTTCTTTTACGCCGCTGTTTTCAGCCTTCATGAAGCGTCATCCGTGGCTGCAGCTGAACCTGCTGACGGCCTTCATGGCCGCTTTCGTGGTCAGTTCGTTCACAGGCACAATCGAGAAGATCGTCGCCCTGGCGGCGTTCCTCCCGGTCTTGGCCGGGCAGAGCGGAAACACCGGCTGCCAGGCACTGGCTATGACGCTGCGTGGCCTTGCCCTGGGCGATGTAGACAAACGGCCGAAGCTGCACCTGGTGATGAGGGAGGGCGCGCTCGGGATCGCCAACGGCGTGCTCGTCGGTCTTGTGGCGGCTGCGGCGATGTGGTTCTACGCCTCGCGGCAACCGGAGTCGGCGGCCCAGGCGCCCATGCTGGCACTTGTGATCCTGCTCGCCATGTCCGGATCGTGCCTCATGTCCGGAATCTCCGGCGTGCTGATCCCGCTGGGCCTGCGCCGGGTCGGCGCCGATCCGGCGGTCGCTTCGGCGATCTTCCTCACCACCGTGACCGATATCGTAGGCATGGGTCTGATGCTGGGGCTGGCCACCATGCTCGTTCTGTAGCAAGGCGCGTCCGGTGACGCGTCCCTGGGGAGATGGGGTCCTATAAGCTGACCTCGTCGGCGGTCAACGAAATTGCGAAGGCCAGGCCGCAATCGCGCACACGTCGTGAGAAGCACCTTCCGGCAGCTCTCCGACCCCTTGCGCAACGCGACGGAAGACCTTTGGATGTGGGTGACCTTGAAACCTCATTCGGTGACCAGATACGCGCAGAATCGCGCAAACAATATTAATCTTGTCGGCTGTGCGATCCGCCATTGATGATGATTAGAGTTAGTTGCCGCTGGTGCCGAATACTTCAATTGTTACAGCAACGCTGAGAAGATATTTTGACAACCAGCGCAGCCGAAATACGAATAAACCCGATGGTTTGTTGCGCAGCTGCAACAGCTGCTGAGAGTCGCATGGTCTGGTGACCGTTCAGTCGCCTTTTTCTTGTAGTCGTGCTAAGTCCTTCGCACTAGTCGGGTTTGGGGTGGGTTCTCGGCATGCAATTCTCGTTTCGAACGATCGTCGGCTGCGCCGCAGCGCTGCTTTGTACCGGCGTATTGCCGGCCGGCGCGCAGGGTCTTTTTTCGGCCTATGACGATGCTTTTTCAGCCCGCATCGCCAGTCCGGCCGATAACGGAACGCTTGCCCAGTTCGTCACGGTTGCCGTCAACGCCGGGCAGTACGATCAGGCGATCTCGTCAATCGAGCAGTATCTGATCAAATATCCCCGCGATGCGCGCGCCCGGCTGGCGGCCAGCCGGTTGTACTATCATGTCGGCTCCTATGAATTGGCCCGCCGGCAAGTGCAGTACGGCATCGAAGTCGGCGGCCTGACTGCAAGTGAGCAGCAGGAAGCTGCTCGCCTGCTCGCCCGCATCGATCGCGCGTTGCGCGGCGTCACCTGGGAACTCGCTCTGACCGGCGGCGTGTTCAGCGCATTTACCGATTTTGAGCCCGGCGGGGCGCAAGACGACGACAGCTTCGTCTCGCCCTATGGGCGGGCGGAAGGCTTTGTCCGGTGGGACCTCGGCACGCCAAGCGCCGACGCTCTCGTCGTTTCGGGGGCGTTGACGGCGACACAGCGCTTTTTCACGGAAGACCTGTCGGTTCCGGGTAGCAAGGAGACCTTCATCCACGGCAACGCCGCGATCACCTGGGACAAAGGATTGCCCAACAGTGGGATCGATTCGCTGCGCCTGCTGCTTTCCGCCTTCACAGTTACGGATCGTTTCGACAGCGATATCCAGGAAACCGGCATCGGCGTCAGTGGGCGCTTTCTTGTGCGCCCGACAGTCGAGACGACGCTCTTCGCCGGTGGCGGCTACATCGATCTAAGCGCCTCGCAAGGCATTTTCGCCGATAGCAGGGTTTTTTATGAGGCAGGCGGCAGCTACCGCTTCCGCAATGGCCAGGCGCTCGGACTGCGCTTTGTCGGCTCGAATGACTTCGCCTCCGGATCTGAAATCGGCCGCAGCTATACGGGCGAGGTCCGCTATGGCGGCCTGTTGATGAACGTACCGAATCTTTTCGCATGGTCGCACCAGGTCGCCTTCTCGGCCGGCCATAGCGACGCTCCCGATCTGTCCGTCGGCATCGGGACAAGTATCAAGAGCGACTTCTGGCGCATTGCCTCGGAAAGCGATTTTCAGCTGACGGAGGCGCAGAAGATCAGCGTCGATCTCGCCTATCGCGAAACCAACTTCGACATCGCCAGCCGCGACCGAAAATCGTTCGAAATGCTCATGAGCTACACGTTGACGCTCAATTGAAAGAGGCCGCGATGAGGACCCCGTACCGTCAGATCGCCATTTTTGTCGCCTGCCTTGCCTTCGCGGCACCATCCGCCGCTGAGACGGTCGGGTCGATGACGGCCTACCAGACCAACATCGTCCGCAACAACGGCGGGACTATGAACGTCGGCGCGGGCGTCGAACTCGGCGACCAGCTGCGCAGCAATCCCACTGGTCTTGGAATGCTGGTGTTCCGGGACGAATCGAGCGCCAAGATTGGTCCGAACACCAGCCTGACGATCGATGAATTCGTCTACAATCCGGGCTCCGGATCGGGAAAGATCGACATCGGGATGAACAGCGGCCTGGCCCGGTTCTATGGCGGCCAGGTTTCGAAAGGCGGCGTCATGCAGGTTGCGACGCCCCATATGGTGCTCGGAGCCAGAGGCGGCATCATCGAAGTGCTGGTGGCAGCCGGCCAGACCGTCGGCATTCTGCGCGCCGGCCGCATGACCTGCACGATGAATGGCAAACGGCTGGTCATCACAAACCCGGGCTACGCCTGCACATCGGAAGATGGCAAGCTGCTGACCGGCTACGGCGGAATCGACACCTTCCCGATATTGGACAGCATCGACCGGATTGCCGGCACCGGCCTGCCAGGCGCACCGGGTCCGGGATTGGACGTAAGCGCGCTTTGTGCGTCGGCACTCGGCGGCTCGCTCAAGGTCTGCGAGTCCAGCGATGGCGCATTGCCAGGAGTGGTCATGGAGTTCCCCGACAGCCCAACGCCACCTGCCGGTGGCGGGGTGAAGGATGAGGGCGATGGCGATGGCGAGGGCTGCGACTACTACTGCAATTAGGCCCGGCCGCACGACATGAGCCTTTTGGCCGGTTGGCGCTGGGCTGATTGGCGGCAAGCTGGCAGGCGCAAAATATCCGGCCTTGTGCTCGTGCTCCTGCTGCTCGCTTGCCATTTGGCTTTTGACGGGCCGTTGTCGCGCCTGCGTGAGCGGACGTACGACTTCTACCAGTTTCTCGCCCCACGCCAGGCGACGAGCAATCCTGTCGTGATCGTCTCGATAGACGACGCCAGCCTCAAGGCACATGGGCGATGGCCCTGGAACCGTGGCCTCTTGGCCGATCTGGTCGATGGCATCACCGAATCCGGCGCGGCGGTGGTCGGGCTTGCGCTGGTACTCCCCGAGGCCGACACCTCGCCTGAGGGCATCGCCGGAGACAAGCGCCTGGCAGCGGCGCTGGCCAAAAATCGAACGGCGCTTGCCGTCAGCCTAGGCAATGAGGCGACGGTTTCAGAAGCAGAACCCAAAGCCGGCTGGTCGATCGTCGGGCAGGTACCCGATACACTTCCCGGCTTCACCGGCCTGACCGGCTCGCTTGCCGAATTCTCGAATGCCGCCGCGGGCCTCGGCGTGATTCGCACCTTGCCCGATCCCGACGGCGTACTGCGCCATGTGCCGCTGCTGTGGCTTCGCAATACCGCTCAAGGCGTGCAGCTGTGGCCGTCCTTCGCGCTCGAGCTTCTGCGCGTTTACGCCGGGCAGGACGGCTACATAGCCCGGATGAATGCCGCCGGGTTCGACGCACTCAGGATGGCCGGCGCCATCGTGCCGCTCGAGCCGGAGGGGAGCATCCGCCTCTGGGAAACCGCCACGGATACGCCCCGTATATCTGCCAGCACTATCCTTTCGGGCGGCAGTGATCCGCGGCTGCGGGACGCCATCGCCATTGTCGATCTGTCGGCCGTGGGACTGACGCAGTACCTGCCCACCCCGACACGTCCAGCGCGACCAGGAGCGGACATCCACGCCGATGCAATCGGCCAGATGCTTGCCGGGCGCTACCTGGCAGAGCCAACGCACGCGCGTATGCTCGAGCGGCTCTGGTTTGTCCTCAGTGCCGTCGTTTTCATCGGACTTTCCGGAGTGCTCGCCTGGCGTTTCGTGCTTGGTGCCCTGGCTCTCGTGCTGCTGGCCGTCACGCCGTTCGTGTTCGGCGCTCTCGAATACAGCCTGCAGGGTGCACTCTATGACCCGCTGCAGCCGGCGCTTGCGACGATCCTGGTAGCCGGCTTCGAAGGCTATGTTCTCTACAGGCGCAGCGAGCAGCGCCGGTCCACCCTGGCACGGCAGTTCTCCCAGTATCTGTCGCCTTCCGTGGTGCAGCGCCTCGCAAGCTCGGACACCGAAGCGATCCTGTCCGGCGAGAAGCGCGAGATCACGATCCTGCTCAGCGACATACGCGGCTTCACGACGATGAGCGAACAACTCGATACCCAGGAAATCGCCAAGGTGGTCAATCACTTCCTCGGCATTGCGACCGATGAGATCCTCAAGCGCGACGGCACCATCGACAAGTTCATGGGCGATGCGGTGCTGGCCTTCTGGAACGCGCCGCTTGATCAGCCGGACCATCGCGAGCGCGCGCTCGACGCGGGGCTTGCCCTGATCGAACGGGTGAAGCGTGAAGACGCCGCCTTCACCGCGGACGGCCACCCCTCCATCGCAATCGGCGTCGCCATCGAGACCGGCATCTGCTCGGTAGGCAATTTCGGCTCCGAACGGCGCTTCGATTACACCGCGATCGGCTCCCCGGTGAACCGCACGGCACGGCTCGAGTCGACGACCAAGAAGCTGGGCATCCCCCTGGTGCTTGGTCCCGGCTTTGCGGCAGGAGCATCGATGCCGGTCGTCCAGGCAGGCGCCTTTGAGCTCCAGGGTTTCAAGGGCGAGGTGCCGGTTTTCACCGTTCCGGAGATGCAAGCTGCTCACCAAGGTATGAGCCGCGAAGTAGAGAGCCAACGTGGTGAGCAATCTGGCGCCCCTGCCGTGGTGGTTGGTTCGCCGCCATCCGTGCAAATGGCACCGCCTGATCTTGCACCCCGAACCCGAAGCACACGCTGACCGGATCCAGCGGATGGCAGGGGTGCCGACCTGCTTTGTGAACTAATACTGCTGGGGAGGCCTAGGTGTCATCAAACGGCCCTTTAATTGCGGGTGGCTGTCAATCCGGATCAGCGCGACAGCCGATGAGACGCGGATAGACGGCGAAGGGATCCGTCGAGGTAACCCTGGCAATGATTGTCGAGGCCGCCGAATTTTCGAGCGAGAAGATAGGCCGTGTTATCCAGTTCACCACGAATGGCAGCACGGCTTCGTTGAGTTAGCCGGCGCCATCATGTGGAGGCAGCGCGTGGTTCAGATTGTTTATCCTCGCCGCCGGATCATGCGCTCGGGATGTTCCCAAGAGCATCCAGCCGTAGCACTCCCCGAGCTGCCCTAACGAGAGAGTTCGCTGGGCCGGGATTATGGCCGTTATGAACCTGACGCAATCGATGCAGCGCTGGCCTCGTCGGGCGCGTGGGCGGTTTATCGACATCAATCGGTCGCCGCGGATGTTGGGATGCGCAGGCGTCGGCGTACGTAGCACCGATGCGCCTTGGGCATGTGGGCGTTGACAGTGACATGGCCGCAGCGACGTGTTTCAGACGCCGAGCAATTCCAAGGACTGAGCACCAGAACCGAACCTTCCGACGGATTTTCGCGAGCTGCATTCCTCCCTCCCTCCTTATCAAAACCGCCGCTCGCGAATTCGCTGGCCAGTATATCTGCGATATGATATACATATATCACTCAGAGGATATACAAATGCCGCTCTTCATTCGCGATCCCGACGTCGATGCCATGGCCGTCGAGCTGCAGCAGATTACCAACGCGCGCAGCAAGACCGAGGCCGTCAGAACCGCCTTGCGCCATGAGATCGAGCGCAACCGCGGCAGCGTCCCGCTGCGCGAGAGACTTGCCAAAGTCAAGGAAATGGCGCGGCGGATCGGGCCGGCCAACCCTGATTTCGATATGAAGAAATTCACCGACCAAATGTGGAGCGACGACTGATGTTCGTCGATGCCTCGGTGATCGTTGCCATCCTGAACGAGGAACCTGGCGCGGAAGAACTGGAAAAGCGGCTCGCGGCCGCGACCAAGCCGCTGTATATCTCCCCGCTCGTCCGGTTCGAGGCAGTCCAGGGTCTCGCGCGAGCATCGGCCGAAGCCATCAAAAAGAACGCCAAGCCCACTGCCGACATGCTGGCGCAAGCCCGTGAGACCGTCGACGCCTTTTTGATCGAGATCGCCGGCAAGGAAATCATGATATCCGGCGACATCGGCGACCGGGCGATCGAAGCCAGCATGAAATACGGCAAAGCAGTCGGGCACAAAGCCGATCTCAATTTCGGCGATTGTTTTGCCTACGCTTGCGCGAAGGCTCACCGGCTTGCGCTGCTTTACAAGGGCAATGACTTTTCACAAACTGATCTGGCGTAAGGCTTTCCTGGCCTTGCATCGCGGCGCGAGAGCCGATGGGCCCTTTTGCATGCTTTGGGCGAATCGTCGTCTTTCATAGTTAAACGCAATATTACGAGGAACGTTCGCTGCAGCACTGGTTTTCTTCGGCACGATCACCGTCCAGGCACAGCGGGCAGACGGCATCTTCTGGGTGCTGCGATCGGGTGCGCCATGCCGCGATCTTCCAGGGGGCGATACGGCCCACGCACCACCTGCTACAATCGCTTCGTTCGATGGCGGAAAGCAGGTGTGTGGGACCGCCTCATGCATGGCATCACCAAAGCCCATGATGCAACGGTGCAGATGATCGATACCTCCATTGTTCGCGTCCATCAGCAAGGCGCGACAGCAAAAAGGGGGATCGAGATTATTGTCTCGGTCGTTCCCGATGCGGGCTGACGACCAAAATCCATGCTCTTGTCGACGCCGAAGGCAGGCCGATCAAGCTGACGCTCACGGCAGGTCAAATGAGTGACATTGCCTACGCAGCGGACTTGATCAAGGATTTGCCCGAGGGTGCCATGCTGCTCGCCGACAAGGGCTATGATGCCAACGCCTTGCGCAATGCCGTCACCGAGCAAAAGGCCTGGGCCAACATCCCGCCCAAGGCCAACCGCAAGGACCCGATGTGCTTCAGCCCCTTTCTCTACAAGGCCCGCAACCTCGTCGAACGTTTCTTCAACAAGGCCAAGCAGTTCCGTCGCATCGCAACTCGATATGACAAGCTGGCAGAAAACTACCTTGCTGCCCTGAAACTCGTGTCAACTCGCATCTGGCTACGCGGTGATGAGTCTACGTCCTAGCGTTTTGCGTGCCCTGCCCGGTTGTCATTCGCCGCGCATGGTCGCCTGGAACGTCGGCAGGTGCTTCTTCTGCGCCTCGAGCATTTTCTCGCGATAGACGCCATAGATGACGTCGGTGTCGTGCAGTGTGACGCCGGCAATTGTCGGCGAGGCAAAAACCGGCAGTTCGATGCCGCGTTTCGAAAGCGCCTCGGCGGTGCGCGCGATCAGCTCATGCGCCAGGATCATGGCAAGCACGGTCGACGAACCGGAGACCGGCCGGCTCCAGCCCTCGACCGGCACGATGGCATCCTCGATCGGCGAGCAGGTGTCGATGACAAGGTCGGCGGCATCGGCAAGCCGTTTGCCGGAAGAGTGCGTCGCCGGCTTGTCGAGATTGTTCTTGCTAGTTATCGCAACGACAAAGATGCCGCGTTTTTTCGCATAAAGCGCGGTGTCGATGCCGGACGAATTGCGGCCGCTGTGGCCAAAGATGATGATCGAATCGCCTTTGTTCAGCGGCTGGTGGTCGAGGAATTTCTCGGCGTATTTCTCGGTCCGCTCCAGCCACAGAAGTTCGCGCACGCCGCCGGCGCCGAGCACGTTATGCCACATGACACGCGGGTCGGTCAGCGGATTGAAGCCGACATAGCTGCCGTAGCGCGGAAACACTTCCTGGACCGGCAACACCGAGTGGCCCGAGCCGTAAAGATGAACCAACCCGCCGCTCTCGAGCGTGTCGGCAAAGCGGCTGGCCGCTTCGCCAAAGGCTTCGGCATTGGCTTTCGAGGCCTGTTCGATGAGGGCGGCAAGGCGGGGTATGTAAAGATCGGACACGTCGGTACTCCTGTTATGGGTCGGCTTGGGTATGGCTCAGCTTCTTGCGGTTGGCGCGGCGCGACCGGCACGCAGCGTCGAGCGGATTTCGTAGCGGTCGCCACGCATCACCGAGACGGTGAATTCGAACGGGCCGCGCTCGTCGGTGGTGATGCGCTCGACCACGAAAGCGGGGCTCCCCGCAGGCAGATCGAGCAACTCGGCATCCGCCGCCCCGACGGCGCCGACACGGTAGTTTTCGCGCGCCGCGACCGGCACGATGCCGTAATGGCGTTCCAGCGCTTCGTAGAGCGAGCCTTGCAGCAGGCCGGCATCGAGAAAGCCCGGCACGCGCGCGGCCGAGAGTTGCGCAGTCTGAATACCGATCGGTTCGTTGTTGCCGAGCCTGAGCCGCCGGATGCGCACCACCGGGTCGCCCTCCTCGATCTCCAGCGCTCCGGCCGCGGCGGCATTGGCGGTGGTCAGGCTGCAGTCGAGCAAGCGCGAGCCGGCGACCACGCCCATATTGCCCATTTCCTGCGTGAAGCTGGTGAGTTCGCGGGTGCCGGCGACCAGCGTGGTGGAGCGCACGAA
This sequence comes from Mesorhizobium sp. M0923, assembly GCF_040319365.1. Lineage (NCBI taxonomy): Bacteria > Pseudomonadati > Pseudomonadota > Alphaproteobacteria > Hyphomicrobiales > Phyllobacteriaceae > Mesorhizobium > Mesorhizobium sp. M0923. Next base: position 15,081 of record NZ_JAMYNW010000002.1, read on the forward strand.
GGTGCCACGGCCATGTTCGCGCCTGAGCAGCCCGTGCTCCTCAAGATTGCGCAAGGCGTGTCGCAGCGTGATGCGGCTCACCCCGAACAAGGCGCACAGTCTGTCTTCGGCCGGAATCTGGTCGCCGGTCGCCCACTCGCCACTCTTGACGATGGCGCGGATGGCCTCTTCCACCTGATACCAGAGCGGCTCGGGCCTTCTGCGGTCGGGCAGATGGAAGCTCGCTTGACTCATCTTATCTGCCTCCACTGTGCTCCGGCGAGACCAGCCAGCGAGGCGCCGACGAGACCGGCGCGGGAGCCGAATTCGCCGGACCGCAGAACGACGTCGCGCAGATGCGGCGGCAACTGACGCCGCAATGCCGCAAGCAGCGGCGGCCCTACCACGTCCAGCGCATCGGCAAGCCCGCCGGAAATCAGGACCGCCTGCGGATCGAGCAGCGCGACCGCACCCGCAAGGACAGTGCCCAGCCGGCGCGCCGGCAGCTCCAAGGCGTCAAGTGCGGCCGTGTTGCCAGCCCGCGCGGCCTCGATCAGCCTGCCGCCATTGGCCAGCCCGATCTGGCGCGCCGCGGCGTCGAACGCCCGCCCGGAAGCGAAGCGCTCCAGCCAGCCGCTGCGGTCCTCGCCTTCATCCTCGATGTCGGCGCAGGCCCAGCCGAATGAGCAGGCGCCGCCACGTGCGCCTGCAACGATGCGGTTGTTGGCCAGAACGGCGGAGCCGATACCGGTGCCGATCGCCAGCAGGATGGCATCGGACAGGCCTTTTGCGGCACCTTCGACCGCTTCGGCCAGCATGGCGACCTGCGCGTCATTGCCAATGGCAACAGGCAGACGAGGAAACAAGGTCGCGATGTCGATGCCGTCGAGATAGGGCAGGTTCGGAATCCAGCGGCAGACCGAGCCCTCGACAAGTCCGGGCACCGCAAGCCCGAGGGCGTCGACCGGACCGGCCTCGGCGCGCAAGGCACCGATACGGGCGACGAAGGCATCCAGGCTTGTCGGCGCAGGCTCGCGGCTCAGCATCTCCAGCCAGCGAACATCGCCGCTATGGATTGCGGCGCGCAAATTGGTGCCGCCAAGATCGATAGCCAGAATGCGTGTCATCGAGAGCCGCTCCGATTGGCCGGCGCGAACAGGCCACTGCCGGCTTGCCAGGACTGCGAGGCCGCCGCAAAACCCTGCGCGTAGCGCGTGCCGCGCAGGCAGCCGCGAAGCCGATAAAGCGCACTGTAATAATCGACGTAGGGGAAACTGCTCAGGCCGCGTGCCAGTTCGTATTCCCGCACCGCCTCGCTCCAGGCCTCGAAGCCGTCGCTGACGTCGACGAGGTGTTCGGGGCGAAAGCCTTCGTCGTCCTCCCAGTTTTCGCCGAACAGCAGCAGTTGCGGTGTGTGTGCAGCATGGTCGCGCTTCAGCGTCGGCAATGCCGCAAAAAAAATACCGGTCTGTGTCAGTCGGGCCGCGGCGCGATGGTCCTTGTGCCAGCTGCCATGCCAGTGAGTGATGACGATTTGCGGCTTCAACTCGCGCACAACATCGCAAACCTTGAGCGCCGTCTCGTCGTCGCAGGGCAGGAAGGCGTCGTGCAGCCCGAGACTGCGCATGGCAACGCCGAGCCTGGCTGCGGCCTTTGCGGCCTCCTCCTGCTTCTGGACGCAATAGTACTCGGGGGCGAGGCTTGGATGGCCCTGCTCGCCCATGCTGAGATGCAGGAAGGTGACTTCGGCACCGCCTTGCACCGCCGCCGCCGCCAGTGGACCGGCAATCATCTCGGCATCGAAGGCATGCGCCCCGACGACCAGAATCGAGCGTGCGGCATAGACCTTGTCCTCGATCATTTCGCGCCTCCCCCGGAGCCGACGCCCTCGCGAATCTGGCGGGCAAGCAGACAGTACATGATCAGGATGGGCGCCATGGAGATGGCAAGCGAGGCGAACACGAGGCCCCAATCCGTGCGGAACTGGCCGACAAACACGCTGATCGCCAGCGGCACGGTCTTGTAGCGGTCGTCGAAGATGAAGATCAGCGGGAAGAAGAAGTCGTTCCACACGGCGATAGCGGTGAAGATGGCGACGATCGATACGGCTGGCTTCACCATTGGCAGCACGATCTGGAACAGAATGCGCGCCTCGCCGGCCCCATCCATGCGCGCAGCCTCGTCGAGCTCGGACGGCAGTACCCGCATGAAATTTGCGAAGATAAAGACGGCGAAGGGAATGCGGATGGCCGAATAGACGAGGATCAGGCCGATCAGCGAATCGAGCAAGCCAAGGTTGCGCATCAGCGTGAACAGCTCCACCGAGGCAAGCCGGATCGGCAGCATGATGCCGGACAGGAACAGGCCCAGCATGATACCGTTCCAGCCCAGCCGATAGCGGCTCAGCGGATAGGCGGCCATTGCCGACACGATAATCGTCAGGATCACCGCACCGCCGGTGACGATCAGGCTGTTGATGAAATTCTGGCCGAGATCGGCGCGCGTCCAGGCCGCAACGAAATTGTCGAAGGCAAAGCTTTGCGGCAGGCCGAGCCTGTTGTCGTAGATCTCCGCCGTGGTCTTGAAACAGGAGACGACGAGAATATAGAGCGGCAGCAGCACCGCTGCGGTCCACAGGACCAGCGCCGTCCAGCCGGGCAGCCGAACAAGCTGTCGAGGGATGGCGAGCATATTCACAGTTGCACCGTGCGGCGGTCGAAGAAGCGCAGCATCACAAGCGTGCCGATGCTGAGGATGAGAAACAGCAGCGTTCCCAGCGCAAGCGCCAGGCCTATATCGGTGATACCGACCGCGCCTTCGGCGCCGAAAGCGAGCCGGTAGAAATAGGTCACCAGCGTGTCTGTGGAATAGCTCGGATTGCCCTGCACGCCTTGCATGACATAGACGATGTCGAACTGGTTGAAGGTGTTGATGAACGACAGCGTCGTCAACGTGCCGACGGCCGGCATCAGCAAAGGCAGGGCAACCGAGACCAGCATGCGGCCGCTGCCGGCGCCATCCAGCCTGGCAGCCTCGAATATCTGGGACGAAATCTGCCTTAGGCCGGCGGTGTAGATCAGCACCGGCAGGCCCATCCAGTTCCAGGCGTCGACGGCGATCAGCATCACGAGTGCCGTGTGGCTGTTGCCGAGAACCGTCAGGCTGCCTTGATGCAGGCCAAGGCCGTTGAGCATCCATTCGATGGTGCCGCCGGGCGCCAGCAGCAGCCGCCACAGGGCGCCGACGATGACCGGGCTCAGCACTGCCGGGAAGAAGAAGACCGACTGGAAGAAGGCCGCCCCTTTGGCGCGCAGGAACAGCAGCCAGGCCAACAGCAGACCAAGGCCGTTCTGGAACAGCATGATGCCGAAGAACCAGGCGACGTTGTGCCAGAGCGCTCCGTAGAGCCGCCCACCGCTCGGGAAAACGAACAGGCGGGTAAAATTCGACAGGCCGGCGAACTCCAGCATGCGCAGGCCCCTCCAGACGAAGAAGCTGCCCCACAGCGACATCAGCAGCGGATAAAGGACAAACAGCGCATAAACGGCCAGTGCCGGCACGATGAACAGCACGGCCATGCGCTGCTGGGTGCGCTGAAGGCTGCTTTTGCGGCGACGGGCGATCATGTGCTGTTTCGCGCAGGGTGTGACGGCCTACTGCTTCGGCTTGAACCAGCTGCTGACGGCGGCCTGCATGTCCGCCGCCAGCTTCTGCGGCGTGATGTTGCCTTCGACCATGTCGATGATCTCGGACTGCAGGATCGAGGAGGCCGTAGGCGTCTGCCAGCGGAAGCCGACAAGCGTCAGATAGGGTGTGGAATTCTTCGACATCTCCATCATCGTGGCGAGTACCGGGTCCTTCACGGTGACGTCGGTACGGGCCGGCGGCCAGCCCAACTCGTCGGCGAAGAGCTGCGCGAACTCGGCCGAAGCCATGAAGTTGAGCACCTTGATCGCTGCCTCCTTGTTGGTGCTTTCAGAGACCAGACCATAGGAGCCGTCTGAAAAGGCCGAGGTGTAGAGCTTGGTGGCAGGATCGTCGGCGGGGAACGGGAAGATCGAGAATTTCAGCTTCGGGTTCTGCGCCTTGAAGCTGCCGTTCTCGAACGAGCCGCCGAAGAACATGGCCGCCTTGCCGCCGATGAATTGCTGTGTCGAGGTGGTGTAATCGACCCCGGCAAAGCCGTCGGAGAAATATGGCTTCAAGTCGGCATAGCGTTTCAGGGCAGCCACGTAGCGCGGATCCTCGAAGGTCGCCTTGCCGCTCATCATTTCGTCGTAGAAGCCCGGGCCATAGATGGTCGGCCCGACAACACCGACGCCGATCTCCAGCGCCCAGGCGGAGCCGTTGGCACCGCCGGCGGCTATTGGCGTCATCCCCGCCCCTTTCAGCCTCTCGCAGGCGGCGACGAAATCTTTGTAGGTCTTGGGAATCTCGATGCCCTGGGCGGCGAAGATGTCTTGATTGTAGAAGACACCCATCATCGGCACCGAATAGGGCACGCCATAGATCTTCCCGTCGGCGCGGCCACGAGCGCCGCCCAGCGCGCTATCGGGCACGCTCTTCAGCTCCGGCACGCTGCCGTCGAGCGCGTCGAGATACCCACCCTCGATGAAGGGCTGCAGTTCGCCGTAAGCCTTGAGCTGGGCGATATCAGGCCCGCGGCCGCCACGCAGCGCCGTGCTCAGCCGGTTCTGGTAGTCGGCGTCAGGGGTGAACTGGACGTTGACCTTGATGCCTGGGGTCTTGGCCTCGAAGGCATCGAAGATGCGGCGCATCGCAGCCTCGTCCTCGGTGCGCCAACTCCACAGGGTCACGGTGTCGTCAGCCTTTGCCGGCAGTGCGGTGAGGACCCCGGTGCAGACTGCGGCAAAGCCGCCGATCAGGCCGAGTGCGGTGCGTCGATGAATTGAAAACATACTCAGTCTCCCATTCTTGTCGATTGTCATTCCCACAGCGGTCTTCAAAAGCCGAGAGGCGGTCATAAGCTTTTCTCATCTCATTATAACGACATGACTTCGACCGCAAGTGCCTTGCAGTATGTTCGGGCATGGTCGGCAGGGAGGACCAGCTCGAACTGTATCACTTAACTTTTTGTTTTCACAATGTAATCTCGCACGCTTTGTGAACCGCAGTAAGAAAACGCCGCAACACCGGCAGGAGCTCACCACGAAGATAGCGCTTGCATGGTTGCTTCATGTTGTCATAACGTCATGGACATCGCTGTGTGGCTATGCGGAGGGTCGGATGTCTTTGGCTTGGATTTCGAAACTGGCACTGGCTGCAGGGTTGTTGGCCTCGCCCACCCTTGGTTGGGCCCAATCGGTCAACATCTCCTATCTGACCCACTGGTCGCCCGAAACGGTCGCTTTGCTGGACGCCGCGGCCAAGGACTACGCCAAGAGCAATCCGGATGTGACCGTCACCATCCGCGCCGTCCCCTTCGGCGACCTCCTGACGACACTGCGTTCCCAGGGCGGCAGTTCCGATGGGCCGACGATCGGCGGCATCTACGATTTGTGGCTGCCCGAACTGGCGCGAGACAAGCTGGTCGCGCCGGCCCCCGACACGGTTGCCGGCGAGGTCAGGAGTGCGTGGCCGGCCGGTGTCGTCAGCGCAGCCTCCGTTGGTGGCACGCTCTACGGCATTCCAAACGAGATCGACGTCTATGCGCTGAACTACAACAAGGAGCTGTTCAAGCAGGCAGGCATTACGGCCGCGCCGAAGACCTGGTCCGAATTGAAGGATGCGGCCCAGAAGCTGACCAGGAAAGATGCCGGCCAGCAAGGTTTCGGCATGATCAATTCCTGGGCGGCGGGCGTCGTCCATCCCTTCGCCTCGCTGCTGGTCTCCAATGGCGGCGAGCTGGTCAAGGGCGGCAAACCGATGCTCGACAGTCCTCAATCCGGTGAGACTTTCCAGCTCTACGAGGATCTGATCAAGTCCGGCGCCAGCGAGCCGGCGATGGCCACCGCCGACGCCAACACAACCGGCCCCTTCCTAGACAATTTCGTCTCCGGCAAGACCGGCATGATCATCATGGCCAACTGGTGGGAAAGCGCATTGAAGAGCGGCATGGGCGACAAGTTCTCCAATATCGCCACCGCACCCATCCCGGTCGGTCCGAGCGGCGACAAGCCGCACTCGATCTCCTATTCATGGATGACCGTCGTCAACGCCAATACCGGTCAGGCCGAACAAAAAGCGGCATGGGATTTCCTGGTATGGCTGAACAGTCCGAAGTCCGGCAAGAACGGCGCATCGGCAATGTCGGATATTCTGATGTCGATGGGCATCCTGCCGACGCGGACCTCCGACATCGAAGCCCATAAGGACAAGCTCGGTTCCGAGTTCCTGTCCGGCTATGTCAGCGTGCTTGCCGACGCCAAGCCCTTCCCTGTCGTCCCGGGCGGCCAGGAGTTCAGCGAATCGCTGCAGCAGACGCTCGAGGCGTTGCAGTATGGGCAGCTCTCGGCCAAGGATGCGCAGGCGAACGCGCAGGCCGATGCCGTCTCGATCCTGGAGCGTGCCGCCAAATAGCGAAGGCGTTGTTTCGAGAGCCCGACGCTTTGGAAGCAGAGCGATGATCAAGACCTATCGTGCCTCGGCGGGCATCATGCTGGCGCCCGCCGTGACACTGATCGGCGTTTTCATCCTGCTGCCGATGCTGCTCACCATCTGGCTGTCATTCCAGGACTGGTCGACGCAAACGCCTTTTTCCAATGCGAGCTTCATCGGCTTCGACAATTTTCGCGAAATATTCGGGCCGACCTCGGTTGGGCGGGATTTCAAGCGAGCACTGCTCAACACCGCGATCTACACGGCATTGTCGGTGATGCTCATCCTGCCCCTTTCGGTCGCGTTCGGTTTGATGGTCTACCAGCGCGATGTCGCAGGCGGCACGGCGCTGCGGACCGTGTTGTTTTCCACCTACATGGTGCCGATGATCGCCGTGACGCTGGTCTGGTCGAAGCTTTATTCGCCGAGCGAAGGGCCGCTCAACCAGATGCTCGGCCTCGCCGGCATCGGCCCGCAACCCTGGCTGTCCTCGCCAAGATCGGCGTTGATCTCGATCGTCGTCCTGAATGTCTGGCAGCAGATCGGCTATTTTACCGTGCTGGCCGTTGCCGGGCTGACCCAGATCCCGGGCAGTCTTTACGAGGCGGCGACTCTGGACGGCGCCACCCGACGCGAACAGTTCCGCTTTATCACGTTGCCGCTGCTGCGGCGCACGCTTCTGTTCAGCGCCGTCATCGCCATCATAAACGCCGTGCAGGTGTTCGAGCCGGTGGCGCTGATCACCCAAGGCGGGCCGGTCGGCTCGACCAATGTGCTGACCTATCACATCCGCCGTGTCGGCATCGAGCGCGCGCAAGGCGGATTGGGCTCGGCCATGGCAGTGATGCTGATGTTGGCGCTGATCGTCGTTGTGTGCGCGCTGTTTGCATTTGCCAACCGGAAGGATGACGAATGAGCGCGCCGGGCCGATCAGCATCGAGCCGGTTGGCGCGCAAACGCCTGGCGGGCCGCAGAGCACTGCTCGCCACGCTGATGCTGCTGGTTGCCGTGGCCTCCGCCTTTCCGCTGTTGTGGATGGTGCTCTCCAGCCTGAAGACGCCGGCCGAAACCATGCAGGTGCCGCCGGCGTGGATACCGCGCACGCCGAGCCTCGAAGCGTATGAGAAAGTGTCCGGCGTCATCAATGTCGGCCGCTCGATGTGGAATTCGCTCGTGATCGCCACGATCACCACCGCCGGCATTCTGGTCACCAGCATGATGGCTGGCTACGTCTTCGCCAAGCATCACTTTCCCGGCCGCTCACTGCTGTTTTCGATGCTGATCGCCACCATGTTCCTGCCGCCGATCGTCACACTGATCCCGCTGTACCGTCTCGTCGGATCAATCGGCCTGAATGCCAGCCTTGCCGGCATCATCGTGCCCAACCTCGCCAATGCCTTCGGCATTTTCCTGATGCGCCAGTTCATCGCCGGCGTGCCGGACGATTTGATCGACGCGGCACGGATGGATGGGGCGTCGGAACTTGTGATCCTGTTCAAGATCGTCGCGCCGAGCGTGGCGCCCGCGACCGCGGCATTGGCGCTGTTTGCCTTCGTCTATCATTGGAACAGCTATCTGTGGCCGCTTACCGTGCTGCAGGGCAATGCGGAAGATTATCCGATCGTCATTAGCCTCAGCCGCCTGCTCAGCTACAACAGAGGTGCGCTCAACACCGGACTGGTCATGGCGGGCGCCACTCTTGCCGTGCTGCCGCCATTGCTGCTGTTCGTCTTCCTGCAGCGCTTCTTCGTGGATTCGATCGTCGGCTCGGCGGTCAAGGGGTAGCGTCGGCGGCACGGCCGGCATCCGCCCGGCTGTCGTCGGAACGCGCCCTGAAAGCTACCAAGCCATCAGCGAACTTGGACGCCAATGCCTACAGCTTAGCTGCAGCTGTGATATCGGTTGTTGTGCTACATATGTAACCATGCTCATCACCCCACGAGCGGGAGATCATGGCACCTACCCATGAGACTATTGAACTGTCGGGATTTGGCGTCCTCACCGGAAGGCCGAAGGAGGTTGGTGACCGACTTGATCGCCTAACTGCCGAGCTGGTCATAGCAGTAACGGTCGAGCATGGGAATGAACCTGCTGTGCGCGGCCTCGCGGACACGCTCGTCAGCATTGCGCCTCTGGTGCGTACGATCCTGATGAGTCGCCAGCGCGAAGCCATAAGCACGATAATCGACGCCCTGGTCCCTGACGTGCCGCCTCCGCAACACATGCTCATAGAAGCGCGGATGGCGGCCGAGGCGAGAAGAGAAGTATTGGAAAGCGGCGATTGGCTGACCGCTCCTCAAGTCGCGACAATGGCAGGGTTCAGCACGAGCAACCCACGTGCGCAGCCAAACAAGTGGAAAAAAGAAGGCCGGATCTTCGCAGTTCGGCATCGGGGCGTAGACTATTTTCCCGGCTACGCTCTGGATATTGCAGCTGGATATCGGCCCGCTAAACCGCTCGCTAAGGTTCTGAGTGTGTTTCGCGGGAAAAAGGATGCCTGGGGGCTCGCCTATTGGTTTGCATCGATCAATAGCTTCCTTGGCGGCAAACGTCCGCAAGATGTGCTCGCCTCGGACCCCGAACGCGTTCTTTCAGCTGCCGAGGATGAGTTAGCACGCGCACCACATGGCTAATCGACGCTGCTTGGCGCGCGAAGCTATGGTGAGCCGCATCCGATGGTGAGTCGCCCATGGCGCATGGTATCGGACGCATCCAGGCCGGCGCCTGTATGGCGGTCGAGACGAGTCTCTTTTTTGTCACTCAGGGACAGTTGGCGCGACGCGATCTGAACGACATCGGCGGCCCGTGATGGCTCGAGATGCCGCAACGCCTGAACGACTGTTCCCGCACCACTCCCCGGTGCTATCAGGTGTTTGGGCGACGCATGGCGCAGGTCGATAACACGCCTTCCGAGCACCACGCGACGGGATGAACCGTCCGTGAGATATGAGATTCGGGCGGGAACTTGGCTGGTCAGACCAAGCGCATTGGCCGCATGCGTCCCGGCGACCTGCACATGAGAGCCCGTCTCCCTGGCCAGACCTGGGCAACATCATCGGGCGACGGGGAAAGCGCCCAAGTTTTGGATGCAGTTTCGGGAAATCGTAAAGTCCGCGGGCGAGACGCCGCAACCTACCTCTTTGATGAGGCGCGAGAGCGCCTGATCGATCGCTGACCGTCCCGCCAGATCTTGCGGAAGGCTGCCCCGGAGGAGGACAGCGACTAAGCGACGGCACGATGCCGAGCTTCACGCAGCAAATCTCGGCTCCGGAACTCCCGTTACTCCGAGGCCGGTGATGGCAAAAAGGCTGCCGCGTAAAACTCCGTCGCCCGGAAAGCGCGGCAGCGGCGGCTTGGCCATCGACGTGACGTAGAGGGTGTCGAGCTTCGGCCCGCCGAACATGACGCTGGTGATCTTCTTGACGGGCATGTCAATGATGCGATCAACGCTGCCGTCGGGCGCGTAACGCACCAGCCTGCCGTCATAGACCAGCGCGTTCCAGAGGAATCCTTCCGAATCGACAGTTGAGCCGTCGGCCGCCCCTCCCCGGCTGGTATCGACGCGCGTGAAAGTGCGCCGGTTATTGGCGGCACCGGTTTCGATATCGTAGTCGTAGGCCCAGATCTCGCCGGTCCAGGTGTCGGCGAAATAGAAGGTGCGGTCGTCTGGACTCCAGCACGGGCCGTTCGAGCAGATGATGCCGGAATCTATCCTGGTCACGGAGAAATCGGGATCGAGCCGGTAGAGCCCTCCGGAGGGTCCCTCTTCCATCGTGTCCATTGAGCCCGCGAAGAAGCGGCCGCGCCGATCGACCTTGCCGTCATTGAGCCGGTTCATCGGCCGGTCCGGCTCCGGATCGTGGATCGGCGTCACCTCGCCAGTGGCGAAATCAAGCAGATGGAAGCCGCGCTGCAGCGACACCACCGCGCCACCGCCGTCCTTGCGCAACGCCATCGAGCCGATCTTCATCGGCACGTCCCAGCAACGGATCTCGCGGCCGTCGGCGGTCGCCCGAAACACGCGCCCATCGAAACTGTCGATCCAGTAGAGGCGCTCCTGTTCAACGTCCCACAGCGGTCCCTCGCCCAGCGTGGTTTTCACGTCCACCACGACCTCGATCTTCATGCCGTCCTCCTCTGTTCGAACCTTGCAGAAACCGGTCAGAACGCGACCTGGTCGCCGCCCTTCAATGACAGGATTTCGCGAGCCTCGTCGGGCGTCGCCACTTCCATGCCGAGGCCTTCGATAATCTTACGGGCAAGCACCACCTGCTCGGCGTTCGATTTGGCAAGCTTGCCCTTGCCGGCCCACAGACTGTCTTCGAGCCCAACGCGAATATTGCCGCCAAGCGCTGCCGATTGCGCGGCAATGCGCAGCTGGCTGGCGCCGGCACCCAGCACCGACCAGCGGTATTGATCGCCGAACAGGCGATCGGCGGTGCGCTTCATATGGGCGACGTCTTCCGGGTGCGTACCGATGCCGCCGAGCAGGCCGAACACGGACTGTACGAAGAACGGCGGTTTCACCAGCCCGCGATCGGCGAAATGCGAGAGGTTATAGAGATGGGCAATGTCGTAGCACTCGAACTCGAAGCGCGTGCCGTTGTCGTAACAGGTCTCCAGTATGTACTCGATGTCCTTGAACGAGTTGCGGAAGACCAGGTCACGCGTCGCTTCCAGGTGCGGCCTTTCCCAGTCGAACTTGAACGTTTCGTATTTGTCTACGAGGTGATAGAGCCCGAAATTGATCGACCCCATGTTGAGCGAGGCGACTTCCGGCTTGAACTGGGCGGCGGGCCGCACACGCTCCTCCACCTTCATGTAAGGACTGCCGCCGGTGGTGATGTTGATGGCGGCATTGGTGCCTTGCTTGACGCGCGGCAGGAAACGCGCGAACGCCTCCGGCGTCTGGTCGGGCTTGCCGGTCTCAGGGTCGCGGGCATGCAGATGCAGGATTGCCGCACCAGCCTCGGCCGCCGCAATCGCCTCCGAGGCGATCTGGTCTGGCGTGATCGGCAGATAAGGCGACATGGTCGGCGTATGGATTGCCCCCGTCACCGCACAGGTGATGATGACCTTGCCCTTGGCCTGCGGGGCGCCGGGCTTGCGGCTTGTTTCCATCATCGTCCAAACTCCCGATCCGATTTTTTCTTGTGCGCCGCCAGCGCCATCAGCCGACGGTCGCGCCAGACCTGCCGTTCGCCGAGTTCTTCCCGCGGCAGGCGCGTGCGGCGCTGGGCCTCGATCGTCTCCATGACCTCGCCGGCCCAGTCGACCCGACGCAGCATCTGCGGGAAGATGTTGGAATAGATCGTCTGGTAGCGCTCTACATAGTCGCGCACACCACCAGGCGCGTTGAGGTCGATCGTTTCGAAGGGACCCATGAACGACCAGCGCAGCGCCAGCCCCTCGCGCAGGCCCGTGTCGACGTCCTCGACACTGGCGTAGCCGTCGGCGACGAGCCGGAACGCCTCCTCCAACAGCGCGCCCTGCAAGCGATTCATGATGAAGCCGTCGAGTTCGCGCTTCATCACCAGCGGCGCGTGGCCCGCTTCGACAAGAAAGGCGCGGGTCCTTTCCACCGTTTCGGCGGAGGTCCATGGCGCCGGCACGACTTCCGCTGCCGGGATGAGATAGGGCGGATTGATTGGATGTACGACGAGGCAGCGATGCCGCGCCTGCAGATGATCGGTGAATTTCGACGGCAACAGCGCCGAGGTGGAACTGGCGATCACCGCCTGCGGACCGGCAAGGGCGTCGATCCGAGAGAATACGTCACGCTTCACCTCCAGGTTTTCCGGTGTGTTCTCCTGGACGTGGACGGCATCGGCCAAGGCTTCTCCAAGCTCCGCCACAATGGTGATGCGGCCAAGCACGGCATCGACCGCCTGTCCCCGCAGCAGATCGTTGGCGGCGAGGTCGCCGAGCACGCCGGCGATATAGTCGCGCGCACCGCTGGTCGCGGCCGCCGCCTGGTCCCACATCCGCACATCATGCCCCGCGCGAGCGAAGCTGATCGCCCACGCTCGCCCGATGAAACCGCTTCCGACAATTGCTACCTTCGCCATGATCGCCCCTCAGAGTGTCTCGACATTGCCGTCGACGCCAAGCGATTGGCCGGAAATGTTGACGCCCGCATCGGAAAGCAGGAAGGCCACCATTGCCGCGACATCGTATGGGCTGGTCATGCGGCGCAGCGAGATGTTCTGCAGATAGCGTTGTGTCATCTCCTCGTTTGACACGCCGAGCTGCCTTGCCCGGTCGGCAATGACCTTGTCGATGCGCGGCCCTTCGATGATACCGGGCAAGATGGCATTGACCCTGATCCCATGCGGTCCGAGTTCCTTGGCGAGGCTCTGGGTCAGGCCGACAACGCCGAACTTGGCAGCCGAATAGGGGGTGCGGAATGCGTAGCCATGGCGGCCGGCGGCCGAAGACATTGAGACGATCGAGCCGCCGCCCGCCGCCTTGATCAGCGGCACGGCACGCCGCGCGCACAGGAACTGGCCGGTCAGGCAGATATCTATGCAACGCCGCCAGTCTGCCGGATCGATCTCGTCGACGCCGCCGGTCGGCCCGGCAATGCCGGCATTGTTGATCAGGGCGTCGAGCCCGCCGAGCTTCTCCTTGACAGTCTCGAACAGCCGGTCGACATCATCATCGCGCGAAACGTCGGCCTTGACTGCGGCTGCGAGCGTAATTCTCTCTGGAGCAGCGGCCAGCGCCTCGTCGGAGATATCGCAGATCACGACACGCGCGCCGAGCCGCGACAGTGTCTCTGCAATGGCAAAGCCGATGCCGCCAGCGCCCGCCGTGACCAGCACACGCTGGCCTTTGAGCCCGGTCAGGAATTCGTCCGCCGATGCCGGTGCGCTTGAGCTCATTGTTCCATCCCTTTCACTGAATCCGCCTTTCGCGCAGCGCCATGACGGCACCGAGCACCACCAGCCCAAACAGGATTGCCCGCGTCGCGTAAGGCAGCGTCGTGCCGGCGAGCAGCATCTGCAACGCGGTCAGGAGCAGCACCCCACCCAGCATGCCGAGATAGTGGCCACGCCCGCCGGTAATCAGCGCACCGCCGACCACGACGACGGCGATGGAGGGCAGTAGATAATCGTCGCCCATGCCGAGGCTGGCCTGGCCGGAAAAGCCGGTCAGCATGATGCCGACGATCGCCGCGCAGACCGCCGACAGGACATAGACGAGGATGAGCGTGCGACCGACCGCGATGCCGGAGAGCTGGGCTGCGCGCAGGCTGTTGCCGATGCCATAGACGCGGCGGCCGAAAGCGGTGCGGCCGAGCAGCAGTACGGCAAATACGACGAAGGCGATCATGAACAGCACCACCGGCGTGATGGCGAATATTTTGCCGGTCATGAACCAGCGCAGCATCGGCGCGGAGAAGCCGGCCGGCGTGCCTTGCGAGTAGAGCAAAGCGAAACCTTGCAGAATGCCGTTGGTGGCCAGCGTCATTACAATTGGCGAAATGCCGAGGAAGACGATGCCGATGCCGTTGGCGAGACCGATCAGGCAAGCGATGAGCAGCACCGCCGGCAGCGCATAGGCAAGTGCAGCATCCGACCCGTTGACCATGCCGGCAAGCAGGATTCCTGACAGGCCGATCGTCCACGGCACCGACAGGTCGAGCCCACCGGTGAGGATTACGCTGCCCTGCCCAAGCGCCAGGATGGCAAGGAAGCTCGACAGCACGAACAGCGAGTTCCAGTAGGTGACGTTGACGATGGCGCGTCCAAGCCAGATCTGGGTGACGATCACGACGACGGCCAGGCAGACATAGGCCGGCAGCGCATAGCGCAGCGTCTCGGCGTTACGGACATGGAAGGCCGGCTGCGGCGCCTGCTGGTCGCCAGCGCTGCCCCGCTTGATTCTCAGCCGCCGGTCGGTGCGATCGATCTGCGAGGGCAGCATTCCGGCGCGCCACGCGGCCAGCCGAGCCCGTAGCGCACGCAGTTGGCGGGCAAGCACGGAGCCATGCGACAGCGAGCCGGCAAGCACGGCAAGGATCAGGATCATGCCCTCGGCGATCGTCGAATAATAGGCCGAGACGTTGAGCACGAGCAGGATGTTGACGACCATCATCAGGATGTAGGCGCCGAAGACGGTGCCGACTGGCCCGCCTTGACCGCCGCCCAGCCTTGTGCCGCCGACGACGACCGCCGCGAACATCGACAGCAACAACGGGTTGCCGACCAGCGGATCGCCGCTGCCGGTCTGGGCGCTGATGAAAACGCCGGCAAGCCCATAGCAGCCGCCGGCAATGACATAGACCAGGAAGCGTACGAGAACGACGCGCACACCGACCGCGGCGGCGGCATCCGGGTCGCTGCCGAGCGCATAAAGCGCCGTCCCGAAGCGTGTTCCTTTGAGCCAGAACCAGCCGAGCAGGACGACGCCGATGACCACCAGCGGCATCGGTATCCAGCCGGCAATGGCATCACCGAGATAGAAGGCGCCAAGATCGGGCGAGACGAAACCGCCCGGCTTGTCCATGACCAGCAGCGTTACCCCCTGCAGGATGAACATGGTCGACAGTGTGACGACGATTGGCTGCATGCGCAGGACGGCGATGAAGAAGCCGTTGAAGGCGCCGACCAGCATGCCGACACCAATTCCGGCCAAGGTCCACAGCGCGACACTCGTGCCGGTTGCCATCGGATCCATGCCTTTTGCCAGAACGACATTGACCAGCGAGATCACCGCGCCCGCGGACAGGTCGAAACCGCCGGACAGGATGACCAGGGTCTGGCCGATCGCCGCCAGTGCCGAGGTGGCGCCGCCGCTCGACAGGAACGAAATATCGAAATAAGTGAGCCGCCCGGCACTTACCAGATCAACGATTAGCAGGAGCACGGCAAAGACCATCGCCGCGATGATCGCGCCGCGATGCCGCGCGAGGAGCCGCGACACTGTTGCGGCCGGTACCGCGGGCGAACTCGTCACGCTCATTCCGCCGCCTCCCGGACCAACTCGCCATGGCCAAGCGCCGGCCGCATGATCGCGCCTTCCGTGATGTCGTTGCCGGCAAGCTCCGCCACCAGGTGACCGTCGTAGAGGACGAGCACCCGGTCGCATTGATGGACCAGCTCGGGAATTTCGGTTGAATGCAGAAGGATCGAGCCGCCGGCCGCCACATAGTCGCGCATCATCACATAGAGCTCGTGCTTGGTGCCGACGTCGATGCCGCGGGTCGGATCGAAAAGCAGCAGGATCCGGCTTTCGGCGACCAGCCATTTGGCAATGGCTATCTTCTGCTGGTTGCCGCCAGAGAACGCCCCTGCCCTCGTCCATAATGCACTGCGGTCGACCTCCACGGTTGAGAAGGCGGACTGCACGGCCTTTGCCTCCTCGTCGTTTCTGATCAGGCCAAATCGGGTAAAGCGTTCGACCACAGGCAGCGATGCATTCTGCCGGCCCGAGAGCTTCAGGAACAGGCCTTCGGTCTTGCGGTCCTCCGGCACCAGCCCGATCGCCATGTTGGGCTTGAGCGCATCGGAGGGCGAGCCGAGCCAGACCTTGCGGCCGTCGACCAGGACATGGCCGCGCTCGATCTCGGCCATGCCGAAGCAGGCGAGGAACAAGTCGAGCTGCCCCATGCCCTGAAGCCCGGCAATGCCGAGAATCTCGCCCTTGCGCAGGTCGAAATCGACGCCGTCGAGCTTCCTCCCCGTCTTGAGATCGCGCACACCGAGCACCGGCGGACCGAAGGCGGCCTCACTTTGAGGTTTCGGCGGGAAGGTCTGGGCGATGCTGCGGCCGATGATCTTTTCGATCACCTCACCATCCGAAACATCGGCAACCGGCGCGGTCACGATGTGGTGGCCGTTCCTGAGAATGGTCAGCGTGTCGCAGAAAGCCCGCACCTCGCGCATGCGATGGGTGATGAACACGACCGTGGTACCGGCCGCTTTCAATTGCGCGATGATGGCGCCCAGCCACTCGACATCGCCACCTGACAGTGTCGAAGTCGGCTCGTCGAGCAGAAGGATGCGCGGCTTGCGATAGAGCGCGCGCGCGATTTCGATCTTCTGGCGGATGGCGAGATCGAGCGTCGCTACCTCGGCATCGAGATCGACCGTAAACCCCAGATCGGAGATGTGCTTGCGGACTGCCTTGCGCGCGCTCAACCGCCTGATCAGGCCGATCGAGCCAACGGGCGCGTAAGGCAGCAACATGTTATCGAGAACGCTGAGATCGCGTACCAGGGTCATTTCCTGGAAGGCTGTCTGCACGCCTTTGGCATGCGCGGCGCGCGGCGAACCGAGTGGCGCCGGTTCGCCTGACACGGTGATTTGCCCATCGTCGGGCCGTACCAGCCCCGACAGCAGCTTAACGAGCGTGGACTTGCCCGCACCGTTCTCGCCAAGCAAGGCATGCACGCTGCCGGAAGCGATCTCGAAGGAAACGCCATCGAGGGCAACTGTTGCGCCAAACGCCTTGCGGACGCCCTCTATGCCGACAGCTGTCGAATGCGCTGACATCATGATCTCAGTCCCAGCCCGCATGAAAGCTGCGTGGAGCGCCTCGAAAGCACCCCACGCCCCACTTCGGAAGGCCTACTCCTCGGGCTGGCCTACAAGGGCGGCCGCGAGACCGATCTCAGGTGTCTGATCGGAGAAGATCGAGGCGAACCAGCCTGGGTTCGAGACCAGCGACGGTTTGAACGCATTGCAACCAGCCTTCATCTCCGCCCAGGTGCCCTCGTCGCAAAGCTTTATCGTCTCGTTGGTGACGACCGGCAGCGGCAGGATCGTCTTCTTGGCAACGTGCTTGCCTTCAAGCGCCTCGACGGCAAGCTTGAGAGCGAGCGCCCCGGAATAAGGCGGCGAGGCGTAGGAAATGCGCGGCGCGCCGAGCGGCGCATAGGGAGAGGTTGCGCCCTCGACCTCCGTGCCCTCCGGCAGCATCTGGATGCGCCCGCCATTGGAGCCCTCGCCGGCGCAAGGCAGGAGTTCGCTGACCTTCTTGCCGGCCTCGAGCTGCATGGAATTGGCAGTGAAGCAGCCTACCTGCATCCACAGCCCATTTATGTCATCCCAGCTGCGCGTCGCCAATATCTTGGACAGTTCGGTACGGGCCACCGCCTGGCTCCACATGCCGACAGCTTCGCCGACGATCTTGATGTCGGGATGCTTGGCAAACACCTCCTTCGCGGCCTTGGTGCGCAGATCATCGACCGACGTGCCGGGAACGCCGGTCACCGCGATGATGTTGCCCTTGCCATTAAGTTTCTTGACCAGCCACTCCGCCGTCACCCGGCCAGCCTCTTCCTGGTCGATATGGACGTTGTAGGCGCAGGGCTCGGTGATCTCGGCATCATAGGCAAACACCTTTACCCCCTTGTCGCAGGCGTTCTTCACCACCTGGTTGAGCGCTGTCGGCGAGATCGGGAAAATCACGATGGCTTCGGCGCCTGCCTGCACCATCGCGTTGATCTGCTGGATCTGGCGCTGTGCGTTCGGCCCCGCCACCTGAACCTGGAGGTCGACCTTGTCGGCCATGCTCTTGTGCGACGCCATCGCCTTGAGCATGTTGGCGGCCTCGGCCTGCCAATCATTGCCGATGAAGCTCATGCTGAGAAATATCTTGTGCTTTCCGGCCGCTTCGGCGGCGGACGTACCACAAACGCAAACAGCCATGCCGGCAAGCAGCGCAAGCCGCCGGGCCTTCGATCCGATACCCATTCGAAACTCCTCCCAGTTCAGACGACCGAATGGCTCCCAAGGGTACGAAACGTACTCCTTGTCATTCGATGCGGCTGACCGTATCATGATTTGATCAAAGATCAATGATGAAATGGCTAAGAGGGAAAAGTCGGAAACGCGGGCGCTTGACGCGGCAATCCGAACCTTGCATTCCGGACACAGGCGCCGGGTATGACAAGAGCGTCGCTCGAATGGGGGAAGGTTGACAGAAATGGCTGGGGCGGCATTCAGGAAGCCGGGCGTCGAGATCACGCCGCTGTCCAGGGAAACCCTGCAGGACAGGGTTTACCGGCACGTTACCGAGTTGATCCTCGACGGCAGCATCGTTCCAGGTGAAATGGTGACGGTGCAGAGCCTCGCAGACGCTTTCGGCGTCAGCCCGATGCCGGTTCGCGAGGCTCTGAGGCGTCTGAGCGCGGCCAACGCCTTGATGGTGGTTTCGGGCCGTTCGATCGGTATCCCGGCATTAAGTCGTGCGCGGCTTATCGATCTCAGGAACGTCAGGTTCGAAATCGAGGCGATCGCCGCCGCATGGGCCGCAGAACGCATTGACGATCACGGCGTGATGCTGCTGGGCCAGCATCTGGAGGCACTCGAGCAGGCCAATGCCGCTGGCGACGTCAAATCCTATCTCAGGGCCAATTACGCCTTTCACTTTTCCATCTACCGGGCCGCGGGCTCGGAAAACATGCTCAGCATCATCGAGAACCTGTGGCTGCAGATCAGCCCCTATTTCAACATGCTGCACGATTCCGGAAACTATTCGACCGCCAACCAGCACCATCAGGAGATGTTTGCAGCGCTGCGAAACCGCAACGCGGAGGCGGTCCGGGCTGCGGTTCGCGCTGACATCGACGCGGCTTTCACTGTCCTGATCAAACTGCTGAAATAGTCGCAGGTCGCCAAGCCCGACATGGCAGGACGGTGATGCTCACCACGAACCGAACCGCCGAGCATCAGCGGGCATTTCCGGCGCCTTGCTGCGGTGATTCATCCAGAGGGGACGATCCAGCGCTCACAGGGCCGAGTTGGTCAGGGGTAGCGCTTGCCAGAGCCTACAAGCTCATCCTTGAATGCTGGCGTTGCGGTGTGACCGTCGGCACGGGTGAAGGCATGCCCGAGCGGCTTGTCAACAAGAACGGGAGACGGCAGTGTTCTGACGTTATCAATGAGCCGCGTTTCGCCGAGCCAGGCCGCTGCAAACAGGCGTGCCGGCCGATCCAGGCTTGCTATCGGTTGCAGATCTGCCTCGCCACGGAGTTCCAGGTACTCGACCTCGCGATAGCCCGCGGACAGGATCGCTGCGCGCGCTTCGGCAAGCGTTGGCAGGACGGGAGAGCCGTTCGAGAGCCCCGCCGCCGTATTGAGTAGGACCGATGCTAGCCTTGGGGCGACGGCGCGCTCTGCCGGCGAGAGCCGGACATTGCGCGATGACAAAGCGAGACCATCGGCTTCCCGGACTGTCGGACAGGGGACGACGGTGATCGGAATATCCAGGTCCCGGACCATGCGCCTGATAAGTTGAAGCTGCTGGAAGTCCTTCTCTCCGAAAAAGGCGAAATCAGCGCCGGTCTGCAGGAAGAGTTTTGCAACGACGGTCGCCACCCCATCGAAATGGCCGGGCCGGAACGCACCGCAAAGGCTTTCACTGACGCCCGACACGGACACGGTCGTGGCGAAGCCGTCAGGATACATCTCAGTCGCATCCGGAACATAAAGCAGGTGGGCGCCCAGCCGCGTGAGCTTTGCAGCGTCTTCGTCTTCCGTGCGGGGATAGGCGGCAAGATCCGCCGCACTGTTGAACTGCTTGGGATTGACGAACAGCGTCACGATCACGCGATCGGCCTTTTGAAGCGCAGAACGCACGAGACTCAAATGCCCTTCATGCAAGGCCCCCATCGTAGGCACCACGGCGATGTTGGCACCAGAACGGCGCCATCCCGCCACAACGGTACGAAGCCCGGCAATGGTGCGGACGATCGGCACGCTCACGCGGATTCTCCGGCCTGCGGCGCGTCGGCGGAGAGATGTTCGGCCGCCGGAAAGCGCCCTCCCCGCACATCAGCCGCATAAGCCGCAATGGCCGCTTCGGCCTCTGAGCCCAGTTCGGCATAGCGCTTGACGAATTTCGGACGAAAACCGGTGAACATGCCCAGAATATCGTCGACGACCAGAACCTGGCCGTCGCAGGCGGCGGAGGCGCCGATCCCGATGGTTGGAATCGTAACCTCCTCGGTTATTCTTCGTGCGAGCGGCTCGGCCACCTTTTCCAGTACAACGGAGAATGAGCCGGATTCGGCAACAGCAACAGCGTCCCGCAAAATCCTGTCGCCGTCTCTGCCCCTGCCCTGGACCTTGTAGCCGCCAAGCACATTGATCGCTTGCGGTGTCAGCCCGACATGGCTCATGACGGGGATGCCGCGGGCAATGAGAAAGCGGATCGTGTCAGCCATGCTCTCGCCGCCCTCCAGCTTGACCGCAGCGCATCCGGTCTCCGCCATCAGCCGGGCGGCGTTGCGAAAGGCCTGTTCGCAGCCCTCCTCATAGGAGCCGAACGGCATGTCGACGACCATCAGCGCCCGTTCAAGACCGCGGCGCACGGCCTTGCCGTGCATGATCATCATCTCCAGCGTAACTCCGAGGGTTGACGTCAGGCCATGAAGCACCATGCCGACGCTGTCGCCGACCAGGACCACGTCGCAATGCCTATCGGCGAGGCGCGCAACGGGCGTTGTATACGCTGTTAAGCAGACAATCGGCATCTTGTGCTTTCGGGCCGCAATGTCCGGCGGCGTCAGCGCCTTTGTTTCGACCGCCACACTCATCGGCACATTCCCTTGGGTCAAGTTCCAGCGGTGACGGTTTTGCATAGTTCTGTGCAGGTGCGAAGGCCAAAACCGCACTGCATCAGAAAAGTTTGTGCGTCGCGAAGCAGGCTCTCCGCAAAGCAAAGACAGAGGGCCAGCGTTTCTCTGCTTCGGTGATCCTGCGCGACAACCGTGTTGCTGATCGGCTGAGCAATCGGGCTCCGGCCGTTTTCAACTCGAACAGTTTAACTGCCGCACGGCGGTTCACGCCAGAAGCGACCTTGGTTGCAAGCCTACCAGAAATGCGTTGTGACGGAAGCATGCGCCCGCACTCCAGACACTACGATTTGAATCAAAATCGCTGGTTCGAATCAGTTCCGAAACAAGGTGCACGCTGGCGGTGTTGGCATCTTCCGCATATTAGCAATCCCTTGACTACCGTCAAAGCCGCTCCAGAATCAGGGGCATGGTTTGGGAAATTGCGGACATCAATATCGGCGATGAGGTGGCGATCACCGTGACGGTGCTGAAGCTCCTGGACGACGGAAGAGCTAGCGTCAGCATCCCCTCCTATGGTTTTCCGCATTCGATCCCTGCTCCTAAAAAGTCCAAACCAGGTGACGAGCTCCAGCTCACTGGCGAGGTCACGCGGGTCGACGAGGAAAATCGAAAGGTGACCGTGAAAGCTGGCGGGCTAATCACCGTCGATGCTGATACGATCATCGACTGGACGCCTGTCCGCCGCAAAAAGATGTCGCTCAGAGATGAGGCGGATTAGCGAACGCAGATCAAACCATCGATGCCGAAGACAAGTCCGCAAGGCCTGGCCGCCCTTGCTCTGGTGCGCGTGGCATCGAGGAGACCTGCCCGGCCGGCGTGCTGCCGATCGAGGCTGTCTTCCTGCTCTTATGGCCAAGAGCCCATGCATGAGGGTGAGGCGCTTGCCAAGGCTATCATTGAAACAGTTGAACGGCTAACTGCTTGCGGAAAGGCAATCGGCCCCAGGTGGCGCACTGTACGAAAATTACCAACTTCGTTAGCCGGGAACAAGCACTCAACATCAAACGTTTTTTTGCGCGAGAACTCTCCTCCGTTCTCCAGTCTGGCTGTAAAGGCCCGCTGCTCTGCACGGGCAGCGGGCCTGAGGGTTCGCACATGCCGCAGCGCCAGCGTACCAATCGCACCTGCCTTAGTCCTCATGATTTGGCTATTTGCCAGCGCGTTTTCGATCGGATTTGCGCAGACGAAGACCTCGACCCTTTAAGCCAACAGGGCAAAATCCTGGCGGAAACGGTAGTGGCGACTTTTCGAAATGCTCACACTGACGAGCGGGAACTGCTGAAGGCAGTCAGGTCTCATCGAGGAAATTGAGCGGCAAAATTTCACCCGACCGACAAGGTCGGGCTTGACCCATTCGGCCTTGTCCCCGGAGCAGGCCCGGGAGCTAACGAGGCCCTAACTGCCAACAAGATAGGCGTCACCGATTGCGGCGTCGCTGTGTTGACGGTCGTTTTGCGCCCTCATCATTCCGCTCTTGCATAGCAGTCCCAGTCTTCAGCCGCTGTTCCCGTAGTCTGGCCGTTTTTGCCTCCCGTGCCGTACGCTCAGTGCGGTCCTTGCTTTCCTGATGAGCAGCCATGCTTCACCTACGTTTTTTGCTGGTGCCCAAACCTTCGTCAAAACCCGCTGTTCCACTCCGGATCCTACCTCAGGGCTAACTACGCCTCTCATTTCTCCATCTATCGAGCCGCGGGCTCGGAAAACATGCTCAACATCATCGAGAACCTGTGGCTGCAGATCAGTCCCTATTTCAACATGCTGCACGATTCCGGAAACTATTCGACCGCCAACCAGCACCACCAGCAGATGTTTGCAGCGCTGCGAGACCGTAACGCGGAAGCGGTCCGCGCCGCGGTTCGCGCTGACATCGACGCGGCTTTCACAGTGCTGATCAAACTGCTGAAGTAACATTCAGGTCGCCGTAAGCGACATGCCGCCTCCATTGCTGATCAGACTTCCAGTTCTTTTTCCGCCCACTCCGCGAACTTTTCCAACTTGTCGAGCAAGCTCTCCGCTTCGGGTAATGATTTTGCCCTGATTCCGTATTGAGTTTCGTCCTTCTCATCGAGGATGCTCCGCAACCTGCTGGCCTGCGCTGCAGGAAGGCGATTTCCAAGCGCGTCGCGCATGGTTTTCACCACGGCCGCATGATCCGCGCGGTTGATCTTTCCTGCAAATCGGGCAGTGAGCGCATCGGCGTATGCTATTGCCGCATTCACGATCTGCGACATAGCCGGATTTCCGATGTCACCCGTTCCGGACATTGCCACCTCTAAACGGGCAGCCTTCAAATATGAGCGGGCGATGCGCAATCGCCCCTCGCCAAAGCCTGTCTCGACTGCTTTCGTCGCACCTCTTCTGGTCATGCCAACGCCTGCCGGCGAGTTTTTGTTGCGAGTTCGTCCGGGCGTGAACCCAAGACGAGCAGGGCATTGGCTTCGACCCCGCCCCACCACGGGTCTCGCGTGCTCGACAGCCTTGCCACATCCTCCGGAGTGAGTCCCACGACCGAGGGATTGAAGCCAAGCTTTTGACCTTGGGTCACCAGTGCCTCACGGATTTCTTGGAGCGCGCTATCTAGCTTTTCGGATGGCGTAACCACTGCGATGTCGAGATCGCTGTCTGGACGGTCCTCGCCCCTCGCTACGCTGCCGTAAATCCAGGCCGCGAGTACTTTCGGCCGAACTGCGGAGACCGCCTCAGTGATTACGGCGCGAATATTGGAATACCGAAGCGCCTCCTGCTCGAAGAGAGCTTCCAGTGATGTCGCCAGCGGATGGCGACCATTCAACCGGTAAAGACGAGCCCTGCCCGTTCCCTCCGAAGATACGATGCCAATCCCTTCCAAGGTTGCGAGAGCAGACCACACGCTTGCCCTTGCAAGCCCGCTACGAGTCGCAAGCAATGGAGAAGAAAGCAAGCCGCCGTGGCGCGACAATTCCCGGAGCAATCTTACGCTTGCTTCGGTGCCGAGCATAATGGTGAGTGGATAGCGCAAAGCGCTTTGAGCGGTCGAGCGTGCCATGCGCAAGTTCCTTCTGCTGTGGACTCATAGCACATCAAATCGTCGGATATCAAATCGGATGTTTTGTTTTCTAAACGAACGTCCTGTTGTCTGAGTCCTGGGCGGTTGCTGCGCCACGTTTGCATCTGGACCTGATGCTGGTCGCCGTCGGCCATCTGTTCAGAGGATATCGGCGGCTTGGGCAACCCGCTCCAAGTGTAGATAGTGTTCCGCGACCTGCACGGGCTCCTCAAAACGGTGGTCTTGCATGCGCACCTCCCGAGTCTCGAACACGACTCAATCCTCGGTCATGTGACAGGTTCCTGCCATGTCTGATCATATTCTGCCCGGTCAAAAGAAGCCCAAGCTAATCGTCGTAGTGGCGTTCGATCGTGGCGAGGACGGCGAACTGTTTCCCGCCTTTGGTCCCGCCGATCAGCAAAGCGAGGAACGCGCAATCCGCACCGGTCAGGCGCTCGCAGGGAAGCACGTTGGCGTAATCGCATGGAGCCGCGACGCCGACCCGGCTATTGGCGACTATGGCCCGCCGACCGTGCTATTCACCTGCGGTGACGTGCCGGATATGGAGTAAATTCAGCCCCGAGATTCCATTTCGCGGCGTTCGGAGAACTCCCCTTCACTGCCCTTCACTGGGTATTTTGTGAATCATTTATTGGGTAACGCCGCTCTTGGCGATGCGCTCTTCGAAACTCGGGGCCGGCCCGACGTGCTGAAGCACTGGCCAGCGTCCATCGCGGCGGCAGCTTCTGGGCTAAGCGGATGCCTTCTGTTACTTGCGGACGTTTGATGTGGCGCAAAGGATCAGCAGAAGCTAACATATCTTGTTCTTGGAGGCTGTCGTGCGTACGAAACGTTTCAGAAAGCCCGTCATCATTCAACCCGGCCGGATCGATCGCGACAGAGTTGTTGCGTCGGTATCCGACGCGGCCGAAGTTCTGCTGAAGGATTGGCCGAGGCCGGAGGGCAAGTCGCGGCGCGCCGCAATCGAAGCATGCCTTGCCGTAATCCGTGGAGAAAAACCACCAAGGATAGCACGCCAGGCGTTCATCGCTGCTGCCAAGGAGGCCAGGATATTGCTCGGGGAAGAAATTTAGGCTTACCCAGCACCCGTATGGCCATGCCGGAGCGCTGCTGGATTCAGCGGCTTTGTTGCTTTGTGGCATCGAGCAGAGCTTGATGTATCGATGTAGTGCGATTTTATCGACATGATTTGATTATCTGTCGAGGGCGACGATGTATCAGCTCGACTTGTCGATCGCACATTGATCGACCTCTCCTGCCCCCGCCAGGATACGAGGACGTGAAGACGCAAGCAGTGCTGAAGCTTGTGTTGTGGCGTGAGCGGCGCTTACTGAACTGCGAAGCCAGGCAGCTCATTCCCAGCCACGCCACCTGGACCATCTAGACCTGATGGCATGGCCCGAATTCGTGCACTGTCAGGCTTTGGCCTTGCGCTTTGCTGGTGCTTTCTTTGGCGGCGTTTTGGCAACCGCCCTGCGGCCGAGACCGGCAGCTTTGGCCAGCGCAGACCGCTGAGCCGCATAGCTTGGCGCTACCATAGGATAGTCCCGCGCCAAACCCCACTTGGCTCTGTACTCATCAGGTGTCATGCCAAGCAAGCCCAGGTGGCGCTTCATCGACTTGAACTTGCGCCCGTTCTCAAGGCTTATAATGTATTCGGGAAAGATCGACTTCTTAGGATTTGCCGCGGGCGTAAGTATTGGCGATGGTGCAGCGACCGGCTCATCCAGGCCAGACAACGCAGAATTAACACTGGCGATCAAATTCGGCAGATCCGCCACGGGCGTTGCGTTGCTCTGGACATAGGCTGCGACGATATCTGCTGTCATCCCTAGCAGGCTGTTGAAAAAGTGGCTCGCAGCGAGGACGTGAGCGTGATTCAGTGTCTCCGGAGAGATTCGGAGAACGAGGCATGCGCGGTGGAGACGAACGGTCTGGCGAACTGTTCAGTTATGTTGATCTCGAGGCTCGGGTGCGGCGCGATCATCCGTTGCGGCGCATTCGGGCGATTGTGAACGAGGCGCTGGCGGCGTTGGAGCGGGGCTTGGCGGCGCTGTATTCGCCGATGGGGCGGCCTTCGATCCCGCCGGAAAAGCTGCTGCGAGCGATGCTGCTACAGGCGTTCTACTCAATCCGCTCGGAGCGGCTTTTGATGGAACGGCTGGAATACGACCTTCTGTTCCGCTGGTTCGTCGGCATCGGCGTCGATGACGCGGCCTGGGACCATTCGGTGTTCTCCAAGAACCGCGACCGGCTGCTGGAGGGCGACATCGCCGCAAAGTTCCTGAGCGCGGTGCTGACGCAGCCCAAGTCAAGAGGCTTCTGTCAACGGATCACTTCTCGGTCGACGGGACGCTGATCGAGGCCTGGGCGTCGATGAAGAGCGTCAAGCCGAAGGACGGCTCGGGCGAGCCGCCGGCTGAAGGGGGCGGGCGAAACGCGGAAGCGGACTTCCATGGCCACAAGCGCTCGAACGACACACATGCCTCGACCACCGATCCGGATGCCCGGCTCTATCGCAAGGGCAAAGGCAAGGAGGCCAAGCTGTGCTTCATGGGACATGGCTTGATGGAGAACCGCCACGGCCTGCTGGTCGACGCCTGCCTGACACTGGCCGACGGACATGCTGAGCGGGTGGCCGCACTGCACATGATCGAACCTCGAGCGGAGCGGCCACAGGCGATCACGCTCGGCGCCGACAAGGCCTACGACGCGGAAGACTTCGTCAATGAGCTGCGCTCGATGAGGGTGACGCCGCATGTAGCGCAGAACAAAGCTCATGGCGGAGACCGGCTGATGGCCAAGGTCAGGGCCACCGCCGGTCGGTGGCCACCACCCAGGGTGGTTTTGATCCCAACGAGACGAGGCGCTTTTTAAGACACTGCGGCTCTGTCTGGCGAGCGCCCACGAGGCTTTGAAGCGTGAGGTCGACCGACGGCATGGGGTGTATGAAGCACCCGACGCCTTCACCCCCTACCTCTGAAAATGCCCCAACTCGTTCTCATTCAGATAGTCCACCGTCATCACCCGCGCGCGAATGCCGCCGGGGGAACCGACGAACTTCACCGATGACAGCGAGCCGGTCGGCGCGTTCTCTCCGCGGGGCGTGAGGGCGTAGGTGTCGCCGTCCCAGTGCTCGAGCGTGAACTGCATGGGCTTGGGGCCGAGTTCGAGCATCAGCTTGTCGCCATCGGCCCGCACGGTGGCGGTGTCGAAATAGTTGCTCGTATATTGGCCCTCGTAGAAGGATGGACTGCGCGCCTTGGCGGGGTTCGTCGGCTTGACCTTGCCGGCGAGGTCGCCCACCGGCTTGTAGTAGCCCATGAACCGCGGCTTCATGTAGGGATACCAGTCGCGGGTGATCTGGCCATATTGCACGATGTCCATGAAGCTGGCGGCGACCGCCTCGGCGGCGCCGACGGGGGAGCCGTTGGTGAGCACGACGATGCCGACGTCGGCCGAGGGCAAGATCTGGAAGGTGGTGCCGGCGCCGAGCAGGAAGCCGCCGGAATGGCCCATGGTGGTGCGCCCATTGGCGTTCACCCCCACATTGAAGCCATAGCCATAGGAGCTGGCCCGCGTATCGGGCGTCTCGCCGCGGTAGGTCACGCTCTGCGGTGTGATGGCGGGCTGCAGGATCTTCGGGTCGATCATGGGCTGGCCGTTATAGGTGCCGTCGCCAAGCAGCAGGATCATCCACTTGGCAAGATCCTGGACGCTGGAGGAGACGCCGCCCGCCGGCGCCTGCTGGTCGGGATCGCGGTCATAGAGCGGCTCGAACACATTCTCCGCCACGCGCGCATGCAGCAGGGCGCGGTTCTTGCCGGCGGCCATGAAGTCCTCGTGCCGATAGCTGCTCGAGCGCATACCGAGCGGATCGAACAACAGGCTCTTGGCCAGCGGCTCCCAAGGCTGTTTCTCGGCGTGGGCCACTGCCTCGGCGCCGATCGTCGTGCCGAAATTGGCGTAGTGATAGGAGATGCGGAAGGGATCGAGCGGCACCATCCACAGGCCGCCGACGATCTGCTTGCGCTGGAAGCCGAGATCCTCGAGCTCATCGCCCGCCGCCATTGGCAGGCCCGAGCGATGGGCGAAGAAATCGCCGATGGTGGCGTTGCCCGAGACATAGTCGAGATTGAGGCGGAAGCCGTCCCAGACCTTGCCGACCGCGGTATCCCAGTCGAAGCTGTGGTCCTTCGTCATGGCGATGGCGGCCACCGTGGCCGAGATCGATTTCGACACCGAGGCGACCTGGAAAATGGTAGTGCTGCTGACCCTAGAAGTGTCGTCCCGGTTGTCGCGAAGGCCATAGCCTTCGTCAAAGATCATTTTGCCGCCCTGCACCACCGCCACGGCGAAGCCGGGAACGTCGGATGCTTCCTTGACTTTCTTGACGATGTCCGACAGGGCGGCCACAGCCTTCTCGACACCGCCGGGATACAGCTGCATAGCATCCTGCGGCGGCGACGGCCCAAGCTCCGGCACGTAGGACTGCGCGGCTGCCATTGGGGCAGCATGGTAACGAGGGAAAGTACCAGGAGAGCAGCGGCCTTCTTCATTGCATGTCCTCAAACTTGCACCGGCAGATGATCGGACCATACGCGGCAAGATGAAAGATGGTTACGGTTATTTTCTACTGATATGTTTAAGTCCAAAGATCAGACAAAGACGGCGGCTGCGCGCATGTGATTTCGGGACCTGGCGAAGTATCCGCGTTACCTACCCGGGCGGCAATTGGATGGGACTGCGCGGGAGAACGTCAAGTTCCAAGGCCGGGCGGCAAATGGCATCCAATCAGGAGTTGTTCGCCAACGGGCTGGCGGCAAACCAGAAAGTCATCGAAGCCAATTATATGGCCCATCGCGAGGCCCTATGGCCTGCTGCATGGGGTCCGATGGCCGAGGGGCCGGGACGCTTCGTCTTCACCGATCTTGCCTGCGGCAGGGGGCCCGTTTGCTGTCCGTCCGGTTATTGCCGCGGGACCAGTTAAAGCCGCCATTCGGCTCACGACCTCTTCTCGGAAATACGTGGCAAGTTCACATCCCGCGGAAGCCGACATTGAACTGCCTCTCCGTTTACACGTTTGGCAAATGTTGCGAATGGAGGGAGTTGCATGTTTGAAGGTTTCTCGCTGGAGCAGATCAAACTTCCGGAAGCGACGCTCAGAGTGCGGGTTGGTGGAAGGGGCCCACCGCTTCTGATGCTGCACGGTCATCCTCGCACCCATGCCACTTGGCATCGCGTGGCGCCGATTTTGGCTGAGGAATACACCGTAATTTGCCTGATCTTCGCGGTTTCGGCCAAGCCCTTTGACATGCCTGACCATTCGGGCTCGTCTAAAAGGTCCAATGCCCGCGATTGCTTAGCCCTTATGTACTATCTGGGCTTCGATCGCTTCGGACTTGCGGGTCAGGACCGTGGGGCGTACACCGCATTTCGGACAGCAATGGATCATCCGGCATCCGTCAGCCGGCAAGCCATTCCGATCGGCATGCGCTGGCGCGATGTGACGCTCGGTTCGCATCGGCTTGGTGGCATTGGTTCTTCTTCGCTCAGCCTGAAAAGCCGGAGCAGGCTATCCTTGCCAATCCAGACGCATGATACGCGGTGATCCCGCGGAGATGGGCGCGGAGGCTTACGCTGATTTCTCGCCTCGATCCACGATCCGGCGACGGTCCACGGCGTGATCGAGGACTACAGGGCCGGGTTAGGCATAGACCGACAACATGACGAGGACGACCGAGCCGCAGGCCACGAGCCGGTCTCGGAATCCACCTCGATATGGCAGATATGGGTGGCGAAGGAGACGCCGGCGCTGTGGGCGACGAGCTCACTGTGGCCGGCGATCGGTCCGCCGGTCTCCCCGACGCGGCGTCCTCCAGCGACAGCGGCGAAAGGTTGCCGTGCGTCGCGCCCCTGGCGATCGCGTGGCCCTTTTCCCAGGCCAGGTCGTCGACCGGGATGTCCCACGTCTGCGTGGCGCGGTCCCGCAGGATCTTGATGGCGCTGCGGGCGGCGGAGATCGCCGCCATCGAAGACGAGAAGGCGCCGCGGCTGCCGTCCGTCATATCGTTGTAGCCGAGGCTGGAGGTATCGGCGACCACCGCCTTGACCTGCTCATAGGGGATACCGAGTTCCTCCGCCGCCACCAGCGAAATCGAGGCGCGAGCCGCCGATGTTGCGGGCGACGTTGATCAGCGCTGACGCCTGATTGGTCTTTGCGCAGGGAGACCGACGTAAGCCGCGGTCGAAATAGGGATGATCAGGAACGCAGTCCGATCATCAGGAAGACGCGCCCAAAAGGCAAAAAGTAGTAGCTGGCGTCGGGGTGAGCGACGTCATATGCCATAGGGCGAACGTAGCCACCACATACCCGCAGCATGGCGATGCCGCCCGGCATAATCGAGAGGCCCGACAGCGTCCCCTGTGTAGGCCAATGCCGTTTGTTGCAGCTGTGGCATGATCTGCGTTGTGCTGAACATGACGGCGCCGACTGCCATCATAACCAAGAAACATGCACCAAATTGGCGAGTGAACAGCAGGCGTATTTCGACGGTCGGATCGCCGCGGCCAATATCCCAGAAATGACTGCAAACGTCGTGATGAAGCTCGACACGAACCAGCCGTTGCGTTGGCCTTGGTCAAGGAGGATTACCGCTCTGCAATTCCAGTCGTCTTAGTATCACGGCGGCTCGCCCGAGCTCATCAACGACGCGGTCCGGTTTGGTTGGAGTCACGGGAACAAACATCGCACGTGGGAGTTGGGGCGGTCTGTTCGTATTGAGACTTTCATAATCTTGGGAGGGGATATGTCACGTGTCTTCAACCTTGGCTTGCCGGCGCTGCTCGGCGCCGCCGCGGTCACGCTTACCGCTGCTTCCGATCCGCTGCCGCCAGATCTGACCTATCGTCCATTGCCAAGCCTGCCCTTTTCTGCGGTGAAGGAGAATGACGAAGCGCAAAAACCCGCCGTGATCGAGCGGCAGCGCAAGTTGCTCGAAAGCCGTTACAACCTGGCGGACCGGCCGATGCGGGGCGTCATGATGTCGGGCGGCCGGAAAGTGGTGCAGGAGGGCGTCAGGGTCAAACTCCCGGCAGGCGAGACCTGGGACAGCCTGGCCGCCAAGACTCCCCAAGAAATCCGCGACCGTGGTTTGTTGCCGAACGGCTTCCTGCCGCTGCCGCACGTCAAGCAGGCGACCGGAGGCCAGGTCTTTCCGGAAAACCAGATCAGAGAGATCGGCGCCGATGAAGGGCGCGATCTGCGGCGCTTCGACGTCGATTTCGACCTGCCCGACTATCTTACGCCGGAATTTCCACCTCCGATATTCCTCACCACGCATCCCGAACTGGGGGATGTGTCGCGCGGTGATCTGCTGACGATCCGCAACTTCTACGAATATATGAACGGCATCATCACACCCGTACAAATGGAAGGACTGCGTCTGCTGCTGACGCCCTTCCCGCAGGAGGAATTCAATCAGACCGAGGACAGAAAGGTCGCGATGCAAAGCATGGGTGTGGCATGCCTCGACTGCCATGCGAATTTCCATACCAACGCAGCCTTTCACCTGACGCCGGACGTCCGGCCACAAGCCGAGCGCTTTCGGCTCGACACAACCAGCCTACGCGGCCTGTTCAATCAGCAGATTCATGGCTCCAAGCGCTCGCTGCGCTCAGTCGAGGACTTCACGGAATTCGAGCAGCGCACCGCCTACTTCAACGGCGATCACGTGAGCGCCACCCGCAAAGGGGTGAATCTGCCCGACCGCACGAACCAGGTGGCGATGATGGCGCAGATGCAGAATATCATCGATTTTCCGCCGGCGCCGAAGCTCGACCCGTTCGGGCGGCTTGACCCGGCCACCGCAAGTGCGCAGGAGCTCAAGGGCGAGCAGGTGTTCATGGGCAAGGGCCGCTGCGCCGAGTGTCATGTTCCAGGGTTGTCATTCATGGACAACAACATGCACGACCTGAAGCTCGAGCGGTTCTACAAGATCGGCGAGACCTTCAACGACCAGGTCGCCATACTGGATGGGCCGATAAAGACCTTCACACTGCGCGGGATCAAGGATTCTCCGCCCTATCTGCATGACGGCCGCCTAATGACGCTTGGCGATACCGTTGAGTTCTTCAACTTGGTGCTCGGAACGAAGCTTGACCAGCCGGAAAAGGATTCACTCGTGGCTTACCTGCTCACTCTCTGAACGAGCGAAAGAGCCGCTGCCGGGGGCCCGCCTTCGGCGCGGAATGGAGGACACTCATGCGTGCTGCCGCAATCACCTTCGCCGTGGGGCTGTCGCCTTGTTGTGCGATGGCGCAGATCGGCAATCCGGCCGGCCTTGCTCCCGACACGAGGATGGAGAAGCCCGGAGTTCCAGCGCCGAACCAGACGAATTATCAGGATCGGCTTTTCGCCCAGCTGGTCACGGCTGGCGGCAGGGCCGAGGTGGAACTGGGTCGGCTCGCGGCCGAAAAGACAAGCCATGATGGGGTGAGCGCATTTGCAAATCGAATGGTCGAAGATCACGACGAGGCAAATAAACAGCTGAAATCCGTCGCGGACAAGAGCGAGATTCCGCTTCCCGAAGAGCTCGACCCTGATCATAAGAAAATCCGCGCTGATCTCGAAAAGCAGGACGGCGTCGCGTTCGATCTTGCTTATCTGGCGGCGCAGATCCTCGACCACCAGAAAACAGCGCAGCTTCTGGCTTGGGAGATTGGCTCCGGCGAAGATCCAGAGCTCCAGCACTTCGCCTCAGACAACCTACCAAAGGTGCTCGAGCACCTCGATATGGCGCGCACGCTGCACGCGGAACTGGCGGGACAAGCCTTGCTCGCAGCGGAAGCGCAAAAGAGCAAATAAACTGCCGGCCACATCTGCAACGTGAACAGTGCTTACGATTGCACGCGAGCCGCCAAACGCGTCAATCTTAGCTGTTGTGGCCATTCGGCGAGCTCCGCCTGTCAGACGGCCCTTTAATTGCGGGTGGTTGTCAATCCGGATCTCGCACTGCCATCGCCGGGGTCATGGTCCTTTCCGAGGTCGAGTGCCTCATGATGATGTTCGGGTCGGGCGCCTCAACGTTTCCAACGAGATGCAGATGAACTGCTGTCAGCCGTTTGACCGAGGTCGCCGCAACCACCGTCCCGGCGGGGGACATCACGAGTTCCGCAAAGGGCCCGCGATTGGGATCGAGTGCGGATCTGTTACGCCATCTTTTCGCTGCCCCACTCGAAGCTGGTGCCGTCGACCCAAATGCAATGAAGCAGAACCGCGATCTTCCGTGCGACCGCCACCTTTGCCTTCTTCAAGCCGATCCGCCTCGACAGACGCATCCCCCAGGCTTTCAGCGTGGACCATTTCTTCGTCCGGTGCAGGAGGACACTGGCTGCTTCGTAGAGATAGGTTCGCAACAGTCGATCGCCCCAGCGTGAGACGCGGCCATTGATATCCGTTTCGCCGTCGTCTTCACGAGCGAGATGCCGGACTTGCCGATCGAGCTTCTCCTGTTCACAGCAGACCTGCTCGTGGACAGATAGAAGGGCCTGAACCAACGACCGAAGCGGATGCCCGTCAGCAACCAGCTCCCAAACCTTTCGCCGGAACTGTGACCCAATCGATCGACTGAACTGCAGCCCGTATTCCTTCAGCATGGACCGTGTCTGGTTTTCGAGATCGCGCCGGATCTCAACAAGTCTTGACCGTGCGACGAGCATGGATCTGGTGGCCTGACTCTCCGCGCTTTTGACCTTCACTTCCCGATACCAACCGACGTGAACCAGCTCGGCCAGGCCGCGGGCATCGTTCTCATCACTTTTGTTCATTCGAACTGAAAGTGCCGCCTTCGCATGCCGAGCATCAATGCAGACGACCGGCAATCCGACCCGCTTGAGCTCATGCCAGAGCCAGCTGGACATGGCCCGTCTCGAATCGGATGCGCTCGGCGTGAGGTGCCCGTTTGCGGAGCAACTCGGTCAGTGCTCCCGGATCGGACTTCACCTTCCCTTGGAAGATAGGCCTTCCAGCATCATCGTCGACGCAAACGCTGGTCTCTCGCTGCGACACATCCAATCCGACATTGCTTCAGCCTTAGGATGGCTGGCGTATATTAGAAGCCTCTTGAAGAAGACACTGCCCGCACCAGAATCCATGGCATGGCTCGGGGAATAGGCATTGGTGACCAAGTGGCGATTACTGCCACGGTTCGAAGGCGGATAACAGAGGACCGCGTAAGCGTCTCTATCCCAGGTTACGAGTTCCCACATTCCATCATCGACCACACCAAGGTGAAGCCGAGGCCAGCAAATTGACCTGAAAGGCGAGGTCACGCGCAGCGACGAGGACACCGACGGTCGACCTCGGGCCACTAGTCACGGTCGACCGTGACAAGCGAGAAATATCGGCCGCCAAAACGACCAAAGGCACTTGTCGATGCCCCGGATTAGAACCGACAACATCGCCACAGGCTATAAGGGCAGGCCGCATGACGGGCCGGTAGAGGACGAATCGAAGCACTTTATCTACTGCCCAGTCTGCGGCCAAACGTTCGACGCGCGCGATCTTGGACAGGTGTTCCACCACGCTGAGCCGCAGCACGAGCCGCTTCCGGTCGAGCAATAGTCCACTAGTTGAGCTCCGGCGGCAAACCGACGTTGAGACCCTTCTGCGCCAGCGACGTACGTTGGATGAGAAAAGGGTGCTGCGTGCACCGCGCCTTCCCCGCGCGCCGATGTTCCACCTGGACCGCAAAAAGTCCCGCCGCACTGCCAGAACGGCGGGACCGATCAAACGCTTTGCACCAGGCGGGGGGATGCGGGGGGGTTGGGCTTGCCAAGTGAGCGCGGACCGTAACCAACCCTAAGCGCAACAGCGGCAACGCGTCCACCAACCGCCGGTTGGAGCGACAGGACGATTGACCCGCCGGCAGGTCAGGTCATCCCGGGTCGCTATCGCTCGCAACCAGACGGTAGCGGAAATTGTTGCGGATGTGGTCGTTGAAATAGCGGCCCTTGGCGAACGCGGCCCGGAACGCGGCAAAGGTTTCCGGCGGTACCCCCTCAAACTCGTACCGTTTACCGCTGGCGACGAACCACACCGAGAGGGTCCTTCTATCCAGATCATATTCCATCTTGCGGATCGAAGTAGATGGCATGAGCACCACAGGCCGAGGCCCGCGCCCTTGCGGGGAGCGCGGGCCGATCGGGATACCGATCTGCAGCAATACCTGGAGGGGAGGGTTCGCTGCGTGCACCGAACTTTCGCGGCGGTCCCGTGTTCCCAATCAAGATACACAAAAAGGTAGCTGCACCTTTCGGCATCACGCGCACGTTGGATTTCTGAGAAAGCGCGAGCGTCAATACTAACAATGCGGCTGGTCTCGAAGAAGCCGCCCATGACATTGCCGCTCGGGCGTCAGCCAAATGGGATTAGTTGCGCAGCATACTCATCCGGCGTGGGAGGGACACATGCCGATCCACCGAAAAGCTGAAGAGGCAGGCGTCTTCAATCCATCCGAACTCGCGTTGCTGGGCCGCGTGTTCGATCGGCTCAAGTTCGAAGGTCAATCTGAACAGCGGCGCGAAGCGCTGGCGTCTCGTATCCTTGCAAACTACACCGCTGGAATTACACACGAGGAAGAACTTGTTTCAACGTCGAAACTACCGCTGGCGCGCTAGGGAGTTGGCTCCGCCATTGTGTGGCGGGCCAGATCCCGCCGCGAAGGTGCGCCTGGCTTTTTGGCGTTTGCGGGCGTGCGCTCGTCAATCTAGAAACGTTGAATGTACCGCCGTCGGGCCTTTGCCCGCACCAGGACAGACCGACGGGAAGACGTATCGGCTTGTAAGCCCAGCGGCCCGCCCTTTTCCACGGCGTCGGCGGCGTCATCGTCGAGACCCACCGCGCGAACGCAGCAAGTTCTGACAGGCCGCAGGATCGGCATTTCCAAGGCCGCCGAGGCCGAATGGCGGTTCGGCTGCGCGGCTCGGAATATTTAAGTCGAAGGTTTTCATCCTGCGCATCGCGCCGCTGAGAACAACTTTCGATAGCGACTGATTGCTGCTGTTCGCGCCGGTCTGGAACCCCCGGGCCGCCTTCAACGTTGTTGGGCATGGCTGACGATCGCGCAAATCATCTGCTGGGCGTTGCAACCACCGCAAAGATCGGCAGCCATCCGATTCACCCCATGCTGATCCCTTTCCCGATCGCATTGCTCGTGTCGGTATTCCTGTCGGATTTAGTGTTCTGGTCGACCGGCAATGCATTCTGGGCCGAAGCATCCTTCTGGCTGCTCGGCTTTGCCCTGTTGATGAGCGCTGCCGCGGCGCTGGCCGGCTTTGCCGATTTTCTTGGAAATTCAAGGGTGCGGTCCATCAATGCCGCGTGGCACCATATGGTCGGCAACGTCGTGGCCGTGGTGCTGGCGCTGGCCAGCTTCATCCTGCGCCTAAGCGCCGGTGCCGCCGAGGGCGCCTTGCCCTGGGGCCTGGCGCTGTCGACGATTGTCGTTCTGCTGCTCCTTTATACCGGCTGGAAAGGCGGGACGCTTGTCTACGAACACAGGGTAGGCGTCCATCCCGAAGAGGGTGAGGACGTCAACTCCCGCCCGGAACTATCCCGATAGGGTTGACGAATGGCCGACCTGCCGGGAGCCGTCGTCGTGGTCACCGGCGTTGTTTCGTGTCTTTGGGATTCGTCAAATACCAGGGAGACACCATGAGTTTTGAGTTGCAGAGCCAAGGGCTGGCGCAAGGCTCAACGCAAGCCAGTTCTAAACCGTAGCCTGTGGGAGGAACTGGAAGCCCTCGTTGCCGGCCGCGATATCACCTGGGAACGGGTGCGTGGCCACAATGGCGATCCATTGAACGAGGAGGTCGACCGGTTAGCCAATGAAGCTGCTCGGTCGGCTAGGTTCTCATAAAATGCTCATTGCTGTCGGATTGGCGTTCGCGTCCATTGTTGCTTTAGCCAGGCTGCCCAAGTAAACATCGCTCCCCGGGCCGCATCGTGTCCCACTCAGTAAGTGACTGTGACGACGACAGTGTCGGTGTAAACACCGGCCGACGGCATGGCCTGCGGAGGCACCCGGCCATAAACGGTCAAGGCTGGGGTGTCCGGTGCCAGTTCCCGTCACCATGCTGCCAGCCATCGACGCATCACCCCAAGGCTGAGTTCGGGCAATGTCCTTGTAGAGCCCGTAAGTCACGGTTCCGCCCCCTTTGACATTTGCGGCTGCGGGGGTGAACCGGCGGTCGAGGCTGCCCAGTTCCGGCATTTCGGCGATCAGGCTGCGGGCAACGACAGGACCGACACCCGGCACGGAGGAAAGCAGCTTTTCGTTGACCCGCCAGACTGGGGACTTGCGGATATGATCGTCCATGCCCGCATCGAGGCTTGCCAGCTCACGCCGAAGCGCGACGAGCAGCCGGTGGATGCTCTTTTGCGCCTGTTTCGCGATGACCGTGCGAGCACGGTTGTCCTCCGCCACAATCATCTGCACGATCTGACGCCGGCGGGCGACGAGCTCGGCCAGGGGCTCGGTTTCGGCGTCGCGCAATGGCCGCAATTGCGGCCTGGTCGCAGCGATGAAAGCGGCAATGACGGCAGCATCGATCGGGTCGGTCTTGGCCCGCTTGCCGAGTGCATTGGCATAGGCGCGCACCTGCGCCGGATTGACCACAACAATCGCCAGGCCGGCGCCTGCCAAGGCGGCGACCGCCAGTCTCTCGAAGCTGCCTGTCGGCTCCAATCCGACAACGGCCGGCGAAAGGGCTGCCAGCCGCCGAACCAGATCCTCCACCCCGGCGTGGTCATTCTCCACCGAGAACGCCTCGCCGGACGGCAAAACATGCACGTCGAGCCGATCCTTGGAAAGGTCGATGCCAACAATGATTTCCATCTTGTCCCATCCTTGCCTAATCGGGCTTCGCTTGCGGCCCAGGCGACTGTTCGGGTTCGATGGAACGGCGGACGAAGACCCTTGCTCTGTCACGGGCTCAAAGGCCCAAAGAGGGGTCGGTCTCCCGTCCGCCACCGCACCTGCCTTCATAGCAGAGTCGGCAAAAAACGATACACGTTGGCCTCCTTGGCAGCCGCCTCAAAGGCTGACGACCTCTTGGGGGAAGACTCTGTCCTCGAACGCGTCCACGCAGGATTGGACCACCTTGGTCCACTTCGGGCCCTTTGTGTCCCACCCATGAGTTCCTCGGCGGCTCCCTCGACGTGGCTGACCCCATTGCGAATGCCCGGACGTTTCGTCTTCACGTAGACCGGTGGAGAGAACCAGAGAGGACCCATAAGGGGGAACTTAGAGCGGCAAGAGCCCGCTGACCAACCCCGCTTTAGCCGCAGCTAAGGGAACGATGTAGGCCCTCGCAGGTTTAGAGGTTGCAGCGGGATTCTTCGTGGATGTGCAGGCGCTGTAGGGGGGTCCGTCGCCTCCCCTTGCTGGCGGCGGGCTCCTTTCGCGAAGGCGGTTTTGGTCAGAGACACCTAGAACCTTATACCGCATCCAATTTAGCTAGTTGTCATTGGGGGGAGTAATGTCCCCTCCTCTTTTGCAGCAGCCAGGAACGCCTTGCGGGCCTCCTCAGGTTCCATCTCGTCGAAAATCACGGCCATGCAAACGCGCACCGCGAGGTCCCAGCAGGGGCCACGCTTGGTCCACTTCATCAGCTCCTCGCCGGCTGTCTCGGCGTTGTTGACGTTGTGGATGATCCCGGGACGCTCGGTCTTGACGGGGACCGGAGGGTTGAACCAGTGGAGAGCCATGCGGTCACTCTTTGTCGACCTTATCAAGTTCCTCCAGCAAATACCTTTGCTCAGCCCGCAGTTCCCGTTCTACATGCAGAGTTAGCAGGTTGCGAAGGTAATTGCGGATTACCTCTGACTGGTGAAAATGGCGCAGGACGGCGCGCTTCCGTTGCGATGCCACAGCGGCTGAAGTTGGCTGACAGCTACTCGCGACAGTCGAAAGCCACGCAGAGGCCCATGGCAGTTGCTGCCTCGACGATCGCCTCGGTTAGTTCTTCGTCGGAGGGCACCAAATAAGGCGCAGTCTCCCGAGCTTCGCGTAGTGCCGCTTTGATCGAGACGGTGTCGCCACGGTCCGTCGCGGATGGTGCGAAGGCCGAGTTCGGCGCAGCCGCGGTAGGCGCCCAGGGCATGCAAATTATGCGAGGTCGCACGAATAAGATCGAGGCGAACCCCGTCCTTGCGCCGGTGCGAGGAGCACTCAAAGCCTGCCATGAAAAAACTGGCGAAGCGCGAAGCTTGCGGAACCGGAGCCTCCACCTGGTGCTCGTCCCTGCGCCCCACTTCGCTCATTCGAAGTCTCCTTTCAGCAGTCGGCTTCGAACTCGGCCGCCTTGTTAGGACCGGGAACCGCGTTGGCGAAATACCGCATCCAATCGGGCGCGCGCCATCTTCGTTGCTCAGTCCAGCTCGTCCTTGCGTGGCCGGGTAATGCCGAACCGATTGGTCGAGCCTTGTTCCTGTGGTGGACCGTCCGGAGCTGGGGGCGAATGAGGAACAAGGAGGGCCGTGCCAAGTTCGGGGCGATGTACCACCGCCGATCGACTCGAGCGGCTGCTCAGCAACAAGAGAGGCACGGGATCACATGACCGTTCAGATTCGACTTTCCGAGATCGACCACGCCAGGCGCGAGGATCGTGGCGACGGCGCTTGGAGCATCGCACCGGACTTGGGCTATTTGCGGCTAGCAATCGTCAATGTCGTGTTCTTCGGCGCACCGGGCAGCGGAGATCGGAACTGGGTGCTGATCGATACCGGGTTGCCGACGTCCCGCAGCAGCATTCTTGCGGTCGCGGAAAGGCGGTTTGGCACGAACGCACGGCCGGCCGCGATCATCCTGACCCACGGCCATTTCGACCATGTGGGAACGGTTCTAGACCTCGCAAATAAATGGGACGTGCCTGTCTTCGCGCATCCACTCGAGCACTCCTATTTGGACGGAACCGCATCCTATCCGCCACCCGATCCCTGGGTCGGGGGTGGACTGATGGCGCTGCTGTCGCCGCTTTTTCCACGCGGGCCAATTGATCTTGGCAACCGTTTGGAACTCTTACCTGCCGACGGATCGATCCCCGGAATGCCCGGATGGCGATGGTTACACACACCCGGGCACGCGCCTGGGCATATCTCGCTCTGGCGCGAGAAGGACCGTTCGCTGATCGTAGGGGACGCTTTCATCACCACCGGTCAGGAGTCAGTCTATGAGGTCGCCGTTCAGGATCTTGAGATGCACGGTCCGCCGCGCTACTTCACGCCGGACTGGGATGCGGCGGAAAGATCCGTGAAGCACCTGGCTGCCCTGAACCCGCAGATGGTCATCAGTGGACACGGTGCGGCTGCTGCGGGAGTGGGCATGCGTCACGCTCTTGACAGCCTGGCTGAGCGGTTCAGGGTGTTCGCCGTCCCGCCGAAATTGAAATTTGTGCGCGAGCCGGCGGCAGTCCAAGGTAGCTGAGGCTAACCGAGCCGCCGTCGTTCTGAAGTATGGTCAAGTTGGGCAGACTCTATTTCTCGAGCCGGTAGAGTTACCCGTCGGGTCGTGCCCCCTACCGTCGCCGACAAACTCTGACAAGCGGAACAACCCGGAAGGCGCCGGGTTAGGGCGTTCGATCGGCGCAGGCGACAGCGGCCAAGCGCCCCGAAGTTCTGCGTCAGGAGAAGACGTCAGATGGAAAACGAGTACCCCGAAGGACGCGTCCTCTCCGCCGGCGAGCCGACCGGCAAGAAGTTGTTCGAGCCCACACGCGTCGGCATCCGCCGAGACTTGGCTTCGATTCGCTCAACCGTGGAGGAGACCAAATGGCAAATCTGGGAAGATTGGCGATCGCCATGCTTGGCGTTCTGGCATACCAAAATCGCGACAAGCTCTGTGAATTGATTCCGGGAGCGGGGTATCTTAACCCAAACGACCCGCAACGCAGAATTCTGGCTCAGATAACGAATGGCGTGTCGAGGGCTGACCTTGGTGAGATCCTCGACCGGTTCAGGGAGGTGGGGGCAGGATCGAAGGTCGACTCGTGGGTTGGCAGCGGGCCAAACCAACCGATCGAGCCAAGGGACGTCGAAGCGGCAATGGACGAAGGTACACTCACGTCCATTTTGATGCACACGGGTCTTTCGCGCGACGAGCTAATCAGAAGGATTGCGCGGGATCTACCCGAGACAGTCAACGAGATGACGCCGAATGGTGAATGGCCGCCTGAGCCGACACAAGGCTTGGATAAGTCGACCCTGCTCGACAATGTATCGTAGGGGACGCAGCCAGGAATGCAGCCGGCCAAGGCGAGATCCAGTACTCTACACCGGGGAATCCAATTGCTCGGACGCACCCAGTTGGACAGCCCGCCAGCCGCAAGTTACCGGCCTTGGGAAGGCTCGTCGGTCGTGTCCCATCAGGTGGTGTAGCTCGGCGGTTACGAAGCCGCTCGCGAGCGCGCCGTCAGTAGCGAGTGGGGCGGCCGAGGTCGCGGGGCAGCGGTGGTCCAAGCATCGGGGGCTTGGGCTTGATCCCGGAATAGTCCTTAGACAGCCTTTCAATTGCCTCCGTGGTTGGCTTCCGCTCAGTGTTGTAAAGCTCGTCAGCCTGCTCTTTGATGCGCAGCGCCGGTCCCTGCAGCGCCATCATGGTGACGCCTAGAACGGTGCCGGAAGCAACAGCTGCAATGGCGACAATAATGCTGCGCTTGAAGCGCACAGCGCGGCGAGGCGAGGCCCGCAGCTGCAGCTGTTCTGGATCGAGTTTCGGTGTAGCATCGGAGCGGGGAGTATCCGTCATGGACCGCATCCCGTTCATCGAGATCTCCAGCCCCACACGATCTGAGAAGGCGGCCGGGAGATGGGGCAGAAGTCGGGTGCTCCGCGTTAAGTGAAGCATGCGGCAACGGAGGCACGCCTTGCGAAGCTCGCCGCTCACTGTCGTGTCATGTTCCCGTAGACCTCCGGAGTGCGCCACCGTCCGCCCATCACTTGGTTTGTCTTGGCGGGGCGGTTGCGGCAAGCGCGTCGGCCGACAAAGCGTCTGTTGAACTGCTACGCCCAGAATACATCGCCATCGCAGCGGCAGCGCAGGGCGGCAAGCGGCACCGCGACAAGGAAGCGGTCTGCCCACCATCAGGTTTCCTCCAAGCCCAGCTCCAGGGCTCGGCCGGACTTTGTCTCCCCACCTACCTTGCTATTGTGCAATGCGGCAGCGATATTGCTGCGTATGCGTTGAGCGGATCGAGGTCCATTCGGGCATCACAACCGGAGGCGGCTCGATTGCGAAAAAAATCCGATACGTCGCAAGTATCGCCGCGTTGTAAGCGCGATATGCGTCACATACTCCCAAACGTAGCGGGTCGAACCATCTGCAGACGCTGGCCGAGTTCGGTACCAAACCCGGCGCGTTGGGGCCACGTTTTATCTTCCCGATGAACTGCCCAAAGGCGCTCCGCTCGTCGTCATGCTGCATGGCTGCACCCAGACTGCGGCAGCGTACAACCGTCACTCCGGATGGTCGCGACTTTCGGACGAAACCGGGTTCGCCCTGCTCTTTCACGAGCAGCAACGCGGCAACAATCCAAACCTCTGTTTCAAATGGTTCCA
This sequence comes from Mesorhizobium sp. M0923, assembly GCF_040319365.1. Taxonomy (NCBI): domain Bacteria; kingdom Pseudomonadati; phylum Pseudomonadota; class Alphaproteobacteria; order Hyphomicrobiales; family Phyllobacteriaceae; genus Mesorhizobium; species Mesorhizobium sp. M0923. Next base: position 57,870 of record NZ_JAMYNW010000002.1, read on the forward strand.
GCCTGACGACGCCAAGCGCGGTTCGGGCGAGGCGCTTTCGATCCGCCAGATGATCAAGACGATGGTCGTCACCCACGGTCTCGACCACGGGCTTTTCGGCTGGAGGCGCAATGGCAGCGGCCATGCTGGCGACATATCCGGAAGTATTTGGAAGGCTGTGCGATATTGCCGGCCTGCCCTACGGCAGCGCAACGACAATCCCGGACGCGTTCGATAGAATGCGTGGACATGGCGGCCCGTCGGAACAGGATCTGCAACGAACTCCGCGGCGCGTCGCATCATCGAGGACCGTGGCCGAAGATCTCAATTTGCCACGGCACCGCCGACCAGACGGTTTCGCCTTCCAACGCCGAAGCGCTCGCGAGCCACTGGCGGGAGGTCCATCGGGCAAAAGCGCTAACGCATCTTTAGGCTGCCGGCCAGCACGCAAACCAAGTTTGGCGTGATGGCGCGGGAGAAGTCTTGATCGAGGTCAACATGATCGCTGGGATGGGCCACGGTACACCGCTCGGCAACGGCCTCGTCGCTCCGGGACCCTTTATGCTTGATGTCGGCATCTCTTCCACTCAGGAGATCGCGCGGTTCTGGGGCATCTTGGTAACGGAGAAGGGTGTCTCCACGACATCGAGGCCAGAGTTGCCTGCTCGCCAGCACGTGCCATCCCGTTTGGAGATACCAGCTATGGAAAAGGCGAAGACGGCGTCCTCGGAGTCAACCGCCACCCTCCAGTCCCGCGTACTAACGCATCGGGCCAGCCGGGCGTGAAGAACCTCATCGAGCACGCCCTTCGGACAGCGGGCCTTATGCGCTAACCCAAGCGAGCGCACCGCCCCCACACGTCGTCCCTGCTTCCCCGCCAATAATAATGCGGCCCTTCGACCGGGAAATTTGGACCGCGTGATGGAAGCCGTCTCGAAGACCTCGGGCCTATTTGCAAGCACACTGTTCAAGGCCGCGATATGAACGCAACCCAGTGCAGTATGTTCGACGGCCATTTTTCAGCTTGCTGCCGCCGATCGTTTGAAGATGATGGTCACCTTCGTCCCTTTGCTAGCGCTAGAGTCGACTGCGAACTGCGCCTTGGCGTTCTCGGTCAGCGAGCGCGCGATCAGCGCTCCGAGCTTGCCTGGCTTGGGCCACGTCTCGCCTTCCGGCAGGCCGATTCCGTCGTCCGCCACTATAACCCGGCAGCCGTCGCCATTGACGATGCTGTGCAGCGTTATCGTGCCGCCGTCGCGTCCCCGGAACGCATGCTTTAGTGAATTGGTCAGCAATTCGTTCACGACCAGTCCCGCCGGCATGGCGACGTTTATTGACACGGGATATGTATCCACCTTCATATCCAGGCGGATCCCCTCGACTGCGTGCGAACTCATCACCGCGGACGCGATCTGGCTGAGATAGACGCCAAGATCGACCTCCTCCTTCGGCTCGTCGGCCGTTAGCGTCTGGTAGAGGATCGCCAGAGCGTCGACGCGACCGGCGAGCCGCTCAAACCGTCTCCGGTCGGCCTCGGTTGCGTTGCGGCTTTCCAGCCGGATCAGTGCAGTGATCATCTGCAGGTTGTTCTTTACCCGGTGCTGCAGTTCGCGTAGCAGCGTGTCTTTCTCGCTGACACGCTCCTCCACCGAGCGCTCATCTCCCGCCTCGCCATGGGCCGATACGTCGACCAGCGCCACCAGCCGGAAGCACATCTTGCCGTTGTCGTCCTCGATCACGTTGGAATAAACGTCGACGATCGTCGGCTTATCCTCGTTGCGTTCCAGCCTGTAGGTGCCGACTAAATCGGTTCCCTCGACCACGGCCTCGGCAAGCGGCCGGTCCTTCTGCTCGTGGAGGCCTTTGCCCAAAAGGGCTGCCCAGTTTTCCCGGGTGAGCCTGGCGGCCATCAGGCCTGAGAGCTTCTCGAATTCGGGATTGGCGTAGACCACACGCTCCTCAGCGGCAAGGTCGGAAACGGCTATGGCGATCGGCACCTGGTCAAGGAATTTTTTGAACTGTTCGCTTTCCAGTGCGGTTGCAAGCTCAGGTGTATCCAGCAACTGCTCGACCGCCGCGGGCTTTTCTGAATCAGATGTCATTTGCGCGCCTGTTCCGTGCGTACAATATCAACAATCCAGCGCCCCCGCCATCGCCAAAGCTGGACACTGCATTTTCATGCGCCGCGTATAGGCCTCGAGGAACAAGTCGCCAGTCAGCTGGACTTCATGCGGGCCGAGAACGATAGCGTGAATGCGATCACGCAGATGACCACCGGCCAATTGAACCAGCTACCTGAGCATCACGATAGCTTATCTATCTTGGCCCGGCCCTGCCCCGGCCTTTTCAGACGTGCGCTGACGCGATGGTCGAGCCATATCGACTCGCCTACATCGTGATGTTCACGACAGCGGAAATCGCCTGTGGGCAATGCAACCAGGCAGATCATCGAAGATTGCCCGGGACATCACGTCGCCGAGGGAAACCGGGCATCGTATTCGCATGCTGATGCGCGAGGTCAACCATCGCGTCAAATCAGTATTCGATCATCATTTCGATCCGCGAGACCAACAAGCGGGCCGAAAGCCCGGCCGCATTGGAAGCGCATTGTGTCACACATTTATGCCACTCCTTGTCAGGCTGACTTGGCCGCTGGCAGTGCCGAAGATATTTGGGCCGGCTGCAGTGTCGACCGTCTCCGCTTCGGCTATGAAGGAACTTGCAAGCCGTCCCTCGCAATTGCGGTCCACCTCAGCGGAATCGGGCTTACTTGTTCCGTCGGCGCTGCTTCGCTCCAGCTATAAAGAGGTATCGGTGCCTGCCGGAATCCTAGCCGGCGATGGTGACCGCCTGCTCGATGCGAAGGGGCAGGCCCACCGCCTTCATGCTGATGTGCCAGGTTCGCTGATTCATATCGTGCAGAATTCCGGTCACATGGTGCACCACAGCGCGTCCCAAGCCGTCCTTGCCATGATCCATACAGTGGTCGCCACGGCGGGAGCGAACGATGAAGCATTGCGGCGCACCCATGACTAGCCCCCCGCAACGCTACCGGTGCGACTCGCGGCTTGCTGCAATCGATGCGTGCCTTGCCGAGCTGCGCGGCAAACAATTTAGACCTGAGCCAAACATCCTTGTTGCGGTGTGGCTTCAAATGCGTACCGAACGTGGAGCCGCTTGCATGTAACCAAATTGCCGGCTCGGCGTTTCCTTCGACGCCGTTGCAACGGTCCCGCCCACCAACGCAAGCTTACAGAACACGAATTAGCGAGGCGATAGCTTCTTCCACAAGTATAGACTGGCAAATTCATGAGTCGCAATTTTCTGGTGATTGAACCTGAGGAAGGCATTGCCGTGCTCAAGGGGCTTGCCTCCTCGGCGCGTATCTCGATGCTGAAACTGCTGCATGAGAAGGGGCCGATGAATGTCAACGAAATCGCCGCCGTGCTGTCGCTGCCGCAGTCGACCGTCTCGACCAACATCCAGGTGCTGGAGGATGCGGGGCTGATCCGCACCGAGCACCTGAAAGCGAAGAAAGGCAGCCAGAAAATCTGTTATCCGACGGCCGAAGAAGTGCTCGTCGTGTTCAAGAGCGAATATCGTGCGGTCAAGAACGACGCGATCGAAGTGTCGATGCCGATCGGGCTTTACACCGGCTTCGAGGTTACCGCGCCCTGCGGCCTTTGTTCGCCGGACGGCATCATCGGCTTGCTCGATGTACCGAACACTTTCCTCGATCCGGATCGTATGAAAGCCGGGCTGTTGTGGTTCACCCGCGGTTTTGTCGAATACCAGTTTCCCAATAATGCCAAGCTCGCCAATGCCGAGATCACCGAGCTCGAAATGGCGATAGAGCTGTCTTCGGAAGTGCCGGGCACCAGCGCCGATTGGCCCTCGGACATCACGCTGACGATCAATGGCGTCGATGTCGGCACCTGGACGTCGCCGGGGGATTTCGGTGACAAACGCGGCGTCTTCACGCCGTCCTGGTGGAAACTCAAGGGTTCGCAATACGGCAAGCTCAAGAACTGGCGAATTGCCAATGACGGCACCTATGTCGACGGCCTCAGGATTTCCGAAACCGGCCTCGCCGCACTCGATCTGAAGAGCCATCATTCAATCCGCGTCCGTATCGGCGTCAAGGACGACGCCAAGCGCCCTGGCGGGATTAACATTTTCGGCAAGGGCTTTGGAAATTACGATCAGGACATCCTGCTCAGGATCAAAACCGGTTGATATCATCGATCCCGGTTTGAAAAATAGTGAACCCAATTTCAGCTGCTTCCTTTCATCTAGCCAACTCGCATCCAATGGTCAGACTTGCGGCTATCTTGTCACCGGCGCTGAGAAACCGATTGGCACGACTGGTCTCACCGAGGAGTTCGAAGAGAGAATTTAAATGTATTATCTGACGACCAGCTTACCTTGATCCATTTTATACTCTCAACCTGCCTCGTCGCAGGCTTCGCCGACTGCCTACGTCATCCGCCTGGGACATCTAGCCCATCCGTTATCGCTTGACGACCATTGATCCGAAACGGCGACTGGCAGCACCATTGTGATGAGCGAGCTTAATCTGTGCCTTTCTTGGGTTTTGTCGGCGTCCGTCGGCAATGCGACCTGGACGAGGTGGGTAGCCCAGCGGCTACGATTGGATCACGTTCTCTAGGCTACTCTGGAAAGTATGTGCCGATCCAAGTCGCACTTGGCCAAGCCATATCGCCAGCGGTGGTTCGTCGTCTCGCGTCTGCTCTGGTAGAACAAAGTCAATTGCCGGCCTTCGATCATTACGGTCGAATGGCCATTCTCGCCGGGCTCACCAGGGTCGAGAACGGGGCCAACGGAAACGTAGGGACCCTTGACGTCATCGGCGATGGCGAAGAAGACGCGCTGCCGGCTGCCGCGCGGACCTTCGGGGAGGAAGCAGGTGGCGTTAAGAAGCACACGACCGTCCGGGAGCTCGACGAGCTGCGCGCCTTCGATCCCCCATTCGTAATCCGGGTGTTCGCGCGCATTGTGATGCGGCACGTCGAGATGATCGAGTATTTTGCCGAGACGTTTCCATGGCCCGAACCAGGAATCGGATTGGCTGCGCGCCAGATAGACATCAGGCTGGGGCACCCTGGTGAATTTGGGCATGCCTGAATAGACGATGTAGCGCTTGCCGTCGACGATTGCCGGATGGGGATCGTAGATGCCGTCCTCATCGGTGTCGGGCAGCGACAATATCGCCGGATTGAGCACCACCCAATGAAAGCCGTCATTGGAGACCGCGTGCTCGCAACGTCCGCCGGACTTCATGAATTCGGTCTGGATGAACATATGGAAGACGCCGCACTCATGAATGACGCCGGGCGCCGCAATGCCCGATCCGGTTACCGGCAAAACGATCGCCTCGTGCTCTGTCCAGGGTCCATAAAGATCCGGCGCTGTGGCGTGGAGGATTTTCCAGCTCTCGGTTGTGACGGTGCCGCTGGAGCCGAAGACGTGCCAGAGCGTGCCATCGAACACCGGACAAGGGTCCTTCAGATCATCCACCGCCTGCGGGTGAAACAGTGGAAAGACGTTGGTTTCAAAGTCGATCTTCATTCGCAAGCATTCCCGCGATTGTTTCGCGGACCCCTTTCATTTGGACCGTCTGCGTGACTCAGCCGAATCGATTCGCAGCCCTCATTTATAACTCCGCCCATGAACGGTTGTTGAACGATTGAACGATTTCAACCGTTCTGTGGCAATGCGCCACATTTTGGGTGAGGTCACGCACGGCGCGGGGCTTCAGCTTCTGGAGCGGCCATCATGTCAGCCGGATGCAGGGTCGTTCGGCTTGACCTTCTCTCTTGAGCCATGGCCGGAATGGAGCGGACCGCTGGCCTCGCCCGAGACAGTTTGGAACTATGGAACAACTTACTGGGATGAAAGTTATATAGATGGCTGCGAATTTCATTCGAAGCTGCCTCGATTAACGTATGTTAGCCGAGTCAATTTCTAATTGTAACGAAGGATTTCTATATGGAAATGGCGGTGGGCACCTCCCTAAAACCAAACACCACCGTACAGTCGTCAATTTTACTTTGCTTTTCCCACCTCCGATGGAATTTTGTATTCCAAAGACCGCAACAGATTCTGACGCTCGCAGCAAAACAGCAGCAGCTAATTTATTTCGAGGAGCCGATCTTCGACGAAAGGCGCCACGCTTCGACGCGGGTGAACGATGTTTCACCTACGATCAGAATTGTGACGCCGCTGATCCCAGTTGGTACTTCCGCGACCAGGGCGAACGCGATCCAGCGCAGGTTCGTCGATCAGATCCTCGCCTCCACGCCGCATGACCGATTAACGACCTGGTATTACACGCCCATGGCGCTACGCTTCAGCGATCATCTCGCCTGTGACGTCTGCGTCTACGACTGCATGGATGAACTCTCCGCGTTCAAAGACGCTCCCGCAGAGTTGACGCAGTTGGAAAAGGCGCTGTTGCAACGTGCCGATGTCGTCTTCACGGGCGGGCAGAGCCTTTACGAGGCCAAGCGAAGCCTGCATCGTTCGATCTTTGCTTTTCCAAGCAGCATCGACGTTGCACATTTCCATCAGGCGAGAGAGCCGGGTGAGGACCCACTCGACCAGGCCAACATACCTCACCCGAGAGTGGGGTATTTCGGGGTCATTGACGAGCGGCTCGACGTCGAATTGGTAGCGGAGACGGCTGCAGCAATGCCGGACGTGCAATTCGTCATGCTCGGCCCTGTGGTCAAGATCGATCCGGCGAGGCTGCCCACGGCAAGCAACCTGCATTGGCTGGGCGGCAAGTCCTATGCCGACCTGCCACGCTACCTCCGGCATTGGAGTGCCGGCTGGATGCCTTTCAAGCTCAACGAGGCGACACGCTACATCAGTCCGACAAAGACTCCTGAATTCCTGGCGGCAGGACTGCCGGTGGTTTCGACAGCGATCGTCGACGTCGTGCGCACCTACGGCGCCGAAGGCCTTGTCGACATTGTCGACGCCGAGGATGTCGAAGCCAAGCTTCGATCCATCCTGACGCGTCCTCGCGATTTCCTGGTGGAGAAAGCCGACGCCTACCTCGCCGATATGTCCTGGGAGAAGACCTGGAATGCGATGGCGGCCCACATCCAGCGCGCCCACGCGATGAAGAGCGTCGTGCCGTTGCTGAGGGGAGCGTGAGCATGTTCGACTGGCTGATCGTCGGCGCCGGCTTCGCCGGCAGCGTGCTGGCGGAACGCATCGCATCGCAGCGACAAGAAAGCGTCCTGATCGTCGACAGACGAAATCACATCGGCGGCAATGCGTATGACTGTTATGACGAGGCAGGGATCCTGATCCACCGCTATGGGCCGCACATATTCCACACCAACGCCCAATCGATCGTCGACTACCTGTCGCAGTTCACCGACTGGCGGTCTTACGAACACCGCGTGCTGTCGCTGGTCGACGGAAAGCTGCTGCCGATACCGATCAACCTAGACACCATAAATCGCCTTTACGGCCTTAAGCTGACATCCGAGCAGCTGCAGGAGTTCTTCGCTTCCCGGCGAGAGACGGTGGAAGAAGTCCGCACAGCCGAAGACGTCGTCGTGAGCACCGTGGGCAGGGAGCTCTACGAGAAATTCTTCCGCGGCTACACGAGGAAGCAGTGGGGTGTTGACCCTTCCCAGCTGAGCAAGTCGGTGACGGCGCGAGTCCCAACCCGGACCGATCGGGATGATCGCTACTTTGGCGACACTTTCCAAAAAATGCCGGCAGGCGGGTATACGCGCATGTTCCAGCGCATGCTGGATAATCCCAAGATCAAGATCATGCTACAGACCGACTACCGCGAAATTCGCGACAAGATCCCCTTCCAGCGGATGATCTATACCGGTCCGATCGACGAGTATTTCGACTGGAAGCTTGGTCGCTTGCCCTACCGTTCGCTGCGCTTTGAGCACACGACGCTTGATTGCGAGGAGTTTCAGCCGGTCGCCGTCGTCAACTATCCGCAGACGGAAAACTACACCCGCATCACCGAGTACAAGCATCTGACCGGACAGAAGAGTCCGAAGACCAGCCTGACCTACGAATACCCCTCGGACATCGGAGATCCCTATTACCCGGTGCCGCGGCCCGAAAACGAGGCGTTGTACAAGAGCTACGAAGCGTTGGCAGCGGCGTGCCCACAGGTCTGGTTCGTCGGACGTCTGGCGACATATCGCTATTACAATATGGATCAGGTCGTCGGGCAGGCTTTGGCGACGTTCGCGCGCCTTCAAAACAGCATGCCGGTAAACGGCATCGGGCAGATGCCGAGGCAGCGCGAGGCGGCGGAGTGAACGATGCGCCGGGATTAAGCTGCATTCGCGGTGACCATTAACATTTGAGATGGCGCAAAGATCAGCCGAAGCTAATATGCCGTTGGAGGGGTCGTGCGTACGAGACGTTTCACAAAGCCGATAGTCGTTCAACCGGCCGGATCGATCGCGACAGGGTTGTTGTCTCGGTAACGGACGCGGCCGAGGTTCTGCTGAAGGATTGGCCGGAGCCGGCTTGCAAGCGTCGAGACTCGCAACAATCGAGGCGTGCCTTGCCGTCATGCGCGGTGAAAAGTCGCCAAAAGTCGCACGCGAGGCGATCATCGCTGCGGCCAAGGACCCCAGGATCTTTCTCGGTGGACAGATTTAGGCTTACCGCGTTGCCGATGCAGTTAAAGCGCGGCGCACTATCGGCGGGGCTATACCGCGCCTGCTGGCTCGTTGTCGAAGGCCTCGAACAATCGGCGTTGGCGCTCCAACTCGTCGGCAAGCGGCTTGTGAAGAGTGCGCGAGCCGTTCGCATGAATGGTGGAGAACAAGCCTACTTCGGCGTGGCGCGAATTGTCCCAACCGGGGTAGGCCGTCACCGGGTACAGGCATATGCCCTGAATAGGTGCGCCGAGGCTCATCGCATCGCGCACTTCGTCGCAAACATAATGGAGCCAAGCCGGCCGTCCCGACCCCTCGGCGCCGGTCTCGGCAATAATCATCGGCTTCTTGTAGCGCTCGTCGACCTCGACCAGCATTTCCGAAAGCGCCCGGTATTCGTGGTGTCCCATCGGTATCGTTGGCCCATTCAAGTACCATTGGTTGTGCGGATAGAAGTTGAGGCCTATGACGTCGACAAGGTCCTCGCTGCCACCCAACTCCGGCTCAGCGCGCCCGACCAGCATGTCGTAAGCCTCGAATTGGCCCTGACGAGCATTTTCGGCGCGCCGCCGCTCGGCGCGACTGCGGTCACGAGGAGCAATATGGATGAGCGGTTCAGCCCAGATGAACCTGCAACTGGGTTCGGCCTCCCGCATTGCTCTGATCCCGGCGATCGCTGCCCTGACAAGGTGGCGTTTGAACCATCCGCGCTTATTCTGCCCGGCGCGCGGGAAATAGCCGACCTCCACCGCCCACGCAAAGAAAGAAATTTCGTTGATCGGACACACCAGGGGAGCCACTCCGGTGGCTAAGCGATGAACCCGAACAGCTTCCGCGGCGAAACGGACATAGGCCTCGACAAAGCCGGGGCCACCTTGGTCGACGTGGTCTGGCGAACCATAGTGGAAGATATCCCAGATGACCTGCACCCCGGCCGCCTGGGCTGCTTCGATCACCAACATCCAGCTCGACCAGTCAAAGACTCCCGGCGCTGTTTCGATCAAGTGCCAGCGCAAGCCGTCGCGGATCGTGCGAAGCCCAAGCTCGGCACAGTGGCGATAGTCGCCGGATGCATGGGTGTCATGTGAGGTCGCACGGATCAGATCAAGGCGCACCCCGTCGGCACGTCGATGCGAGGAACACTCGAAACCAGCCATGAAAAAGCTCTCGATGCCAGAAGGATCTGCCGCGGGCCGACGAGCCGGTTCCTCGTTCATACCGGCATCCTGTCGGCCAGGGATGGCGCAAGTACTTGCGTTCGGCGACCGCCCTTTGCCAGGTTCGGTCGCCTCTTCGATTTCGATGAGGCTGCCGTCACGTCGAGGTGTTGGCCTTGCCTGGCGTTCACAGCCATGATTTCCTCGCGCAACACGGAGACGAGATCGGGCTGGTTGCGGTTGCGGCGCTCGTAAGCCAACAGCAGTTGCAAGCGCTCGCGCGCCACGGACGCGCTGCCGCGGCGCTTGAAGATATCGAGCAGGTTCATGCTGCCCTCCTTCCCAACAGCCGGTCGAGGAGGCCCCTCCGCTCGAAAGGCAGAACGACCGGCAGGTCCTCGCCCTCGAGTCTTCTTGCTGCGTCGATACAGGCGCGTGCGGCGGGGTTGGTGTTTTTGCATAACCGGCGCGCCCACATTGGTGCGCGTAGTAGTACAATGCGGTTCGAGCCAAAACACGTGTGCTCGACGGGCAAGCGACAGAGGAAATGGCCAAATCCGAATTCGCCCATTGCGCTGCTCACGAAGATGCAAATTTCGGATTGGCCACCCCAGCAATGCGCGACCTCACGCGGCCTGCTGCATTGCCCGTTCGTTGACGCCAGTTTCGCCGAGTTGGGTGAGCGCCTCATCGGTGGCTTTTTCTTCTTCGAGAGTCTGTTCCAGAAGTGGGACTGCGTCTCGTAGGCCGAGCAAGCCCGCCCACGTCACAAGAGTGCCGTAGCGCGCGATTTCATAATGCTCGACCGCCTGGGCTGCAGCCACGAGCCCTGCGTCCAATGCTGGAGCGTCTCCGAATTCTTCCAAAATCTCCTGCCCCTCCTCGATCATGCCATCGATCGCTGGGCACGTCTTACCCTGAGCCCTCTTGCCAAACGCGTCGAAAACCTGCTGCAGGCGCTCGATTTGACCTTCTGTCTCGTCTCGATGCTTTTCGAACGCGGCCTTCAGCTCTTCGGACTTTGCGCCCTTTGCCATTTTCTTTAAGGCGGTCAGAATCTTCCGTTCGACGTAGTAGATGTCCTTCAGACCATCGTAGAAAAGGTCTTCCAAGCCCTTGGAACTGCCCTGTGATCTTCGCGTCGTCGCCATTCTCATCTCCTGTTGAAAGCTATCGATGGATGTACGGCTCTAACGAGGCCAGTGCCTTGTTGTTCCTTCACGATGGCCCCACTGACGCCGACTCATGGTGGCGAGCGGCGTCGCTTGCAGGTCATCAAGATGCGTGGGGCATAAGTACGCGGCGGCTACCACGACTTCGTCATCCAGCCGGACGTCGTTACCGTCTTTGCGCGGCTGGTAGCCGCCGAGCACCCTAAAGCCGAACACGGCTCGCCGGCCTTAAGCGGAAATTCCGTGGACACTCTGATCGGCGGCCGCCTCGATGGGGGCACAAGCTCGCTCTTGATCGGCCCTCTCAGGTGTCGGGAAGTCCACCATCGCTTGCTGCTACTCTCACGCGGCGCTCTCAAGGCCGCCTCAAGGTGCGATGGTGGATCCGCGGTTCCGCGGCTGAGCAGGTTGTTTACCTCGACCGGCAGGAGCGAAACGGCCCCGCCGTGGAGCCCCTGAAGCGGCGAGGCTTTGGAACGACATTGCTGGGAAAGGTAGTTGCCGTGCATTGCAATGCAAAGATCGAATTACACTACAACCCCGAGGGACAATCCCGAGGGCCTGCATTTCACCATGGCGTTGCCATTGCGCGAGCCAGGCTCGTGCCAGCATACTCCTGAGCGCCGGGTCGAACGCAACGTGGGAAGCATGCAGCTATGCCCCAGCAACCAATACTTGGTAACCAAATTGGCGGTTCGGCGTTTCCTTTCAACGTGGTCCACGGTGCACTCACGGTGCGGTTTTGCAGTGTCAGGATTTCTGAATGGTCGACAGAGACAAAGCGCGCCGCGATCGGATGTTTGACTCCCTGGTTGTGGGCGGCGGGCCAGCAGGCCTCGTGGCCGCGACCTACCTTGGACGTTTTCGGCGTCGGGTAGTTGTCGTCGATGCAGGTCAAAGCCGGGCAAACTGGATTCCCTTGACGCGCAACTGCCCGGGCTTCCCGCGCGGAATCACCGGTCCTGACCTGCTTCACCGCCTCAAACTGCAGGCCACCCGGCACGGCGCAGATTGGGTGTGCGATACGGTCGTGGGCATTCGCATCGCGGAGAATGGATTTTTAGCGCAGGCTTCATCTCCCATTCATGCCCGCTCACTGCTTATTGCCACTGGTGTCGTCGACAGCCTCCCCGACGTTCCGGGCACCGCCGACATGATTAAAGCCGGAGCCTTGCGATTGTGCCCTGTCTGCGACGGCTATGAGGTCATTGACAAACGGGTGGCCGTCATCGGACCGGCCGAACACGCAATGAAAAAGGCGCTGTTCATGCGGACCTTCACTCGAGACGTAACTTTGCTGATTGCTGATGCAGCCCAGCCCAGCCCGGATGACGTTCTTAGGCTAAAAAGGGCTGGAATCGAGTTCGGCGCATGCGCCCGAGACGCAATTTCAGCTGAGGGCCGTCGGGCAGTTGTCGAGCTCGTCGACGGCAGGACGCTCTCGTTTGACACCATCTACCCTGCGATGGGGTCGATCATCCGCTCGAGGCTAGCGACCGACCTTGGTGCAGAATGTGACCGAGCCGGCAATCTTGTCGTGGATTCGCACCAGCGCACCGCCGTGCCGGGACTCTATGCAGCTGGAGATGTCGTCGACGAGATCAATCAGCTTGCCGTCGCGTTCGGGCACGCAGCGGTCGCGGCAAGTGACATGCATAACTATCTTGCGAATGGCGAAGGGGAGCACTGATTGCAGGCTGAAAACACCGCGTAGTGACAGTCCTACGCGAACGGCGTGCCCGGCGCTGACGTTAAGATACCGACAATCACAAACCATTGGGCTGCTGCCATATGTGTCTCTTTCCGATCCTGCTGCCTCGCGCGAACAATTCCGGCAGACCGTTCCCCAAGCAGGAATTCGACCCGACAAGGCCGAGCTGGCTAGCCGTTCGCCGGCGTCATGGCTTTTCTGCAGTCACTGGCCGAAGGGGTGTGGCGGCAAGGCGGCCATTCCAACATTGACGACCTCGTCATGTTGGAGATGATGACGGACGAGATCGATTTGCCGCGCGGAACTCGAGCGGCGATTTCGCCAGGACGAAAATGACCATCCGTTACCTATCGATCTGCGTCGTGTAGCGCACGCAGCGCTTCGGTTCGACCACGCGTGCTTGCCGTTCCGGCTCCTCTTCGGTGTCGGTTGCACAGGGGTGCCCCCTTGCAGCCTCCAAGCGCACTCCCCGATCCGAGCGGTCTTTGCATCTCGTGCTGCGCGCTCAACCTCGATCAGTGCTCGTACAGCATCGATGTTCGGTTCTCTCTCACTTGTCTCTTTTCTCAGCCGCGCTCCCCGCCTAGTTAACCGATCCATCGTCGCAAACGGGTGTTCCACCACGACAACAAAAAGCCCGCCGGCCGGAACCGGCGGGCTAAGTGACCCAACAGCGGAACACAATTGCTAGGGGTCGGTGGAGTACGAGATTCCAACCGACGAATGCGCAGAAGGTTCCGCAACTGCTAATGTAACGTAGGAGGAGTTGGGGGAACTGGAATTCCGGTCGTAGACCTGTTCGTATCCGAGTTGCTACACCCGGCCAACGAAGCCCGTCAATGAACGATGGCGGAGCGTGCTGCCCTGCTCCGGCGCACGGCGGCAACAATCAAGACTATCAGCCTGACCGACTATTCCGGATCTCAGCCAATGACAGCGCCTCAGGCGTGTAGCTTTCGACTTTGAGTCGATGGCGGTTGTAGTGGCGATTTTCCGGCCACCAACACGCGAGCTGGAGGCTGGTGAGTGCATCAAGGCCGGCAGAGCGCTGTTGGGCCGAAAGCTGAAACTCCGCCGCCGGCTCAGTACGGCCCACCGCCGAGAGGTATTTATAGCCGCCGGTGGTCGTCTAGCGAGCGCGTGCGAGATGCACTTCCCAAACACGAACGCCCGCTCGGAAACGACGGCTGGATGCTCTGCATAGCCAACGAGATCACAATCTGCGGGCTTCGGGAGCGGGGCTAGTCTCCATGACGTCAGGGCACGCCGCCGCTTCCGGTCTGTCAGCTTGGTGCATGTGTCAACAGTTCGGAGCCGAAGCAGTGCGCCGCCCTCCCAGCCAAAGAAAGTTGGCTCGCCCGACTGGCAGAAGAAGGCCCCGATGCTTCGCGCCTTCGCGGGGCCGTCAGCCAGACCATCGTCGGTGAGCCGCCGAAGGAACATGGCATCGTTGCCGCGCTGCGCCGATCCCGGCTGCCGGAGCCGATCTCCAGGTCAAGATCTGATGCGACATCTGCTCGATACAAACCGACTCGGAGCCCCTGCTCTAAAGGACAGCCGAACGAAACGACCATAACCTTTTCATCTCCTCCCTCACAGTCGCCGAATTCGTCGCGGTGTACTTGAGAAGCTGTCGGGCAAGCGGCGTGACGAACTCGAAAAATGGTTCGCGGCGTCGGACGGTGCGCAGATGCTTTTTGCCAGTCGGGTCCTGTTGTTCGACGAGAAGGATGGTCCGGCGAGGCAAAGAGCCGGGCCCAAGGAGAGCCTGCTCAGCCTCAATCGCATCGGCCAGCGGTTCTTTGAATTCGCCGTGATCCACATTCATGCAACCACTGCCCTTGTCTTCGCGTTTAGCCGCGTTCAATCGTGGGGAGCGACAAGAATGCGGGCCTTCAGTCCAATTACAATTTGCCTCAATCGCAACCTGACGGTGGTCGCGTCCATAGCCGACGCAATGAAGGTGCTTCAGCAGCCATGGCCTAGAATGGGAAAGCCGGGGCGGCTCAAGGCGATCCGAATGGTCGAGGAATCGCTCGCCGGGCATTGCAGCCAGCAAGCTGCGTTCGAAGCCTTCAAGGCGGCCGCGGCTGAACAGGGACTCCTTAGAACAAGAGGGACCAGCACAGGTCTGGGGAAATGTGCGCGGATGGTTGAAGACCTGATGTGAGGTCATGCCGGCCTCGCTAACACTGAAGAGCCACCCCACCTGAAGCCCGAAATACTGCCTTCTCCCGCGAGAGCCGAAACGCCTCAAAACGGGCTATTAGCCCGGACGCGAGAAGCGTCCGGGACAGCCACTTATCCGACGGTGAATTCTGCGCTGGCCAAGCAGTGCGCTGCACCCCATTTGCGATCGCGTTTGGGATCCACATTGAGGTTACTCTGACGGTCTGCCCCATCTTGTCAGAAGAAGACATTTCGCTTGACCTTGCGACCAAAGGAAAGCAATCAGCCTTGACAAAAATCGCGATCAGGATTGCGCGAAGAGCCGAGCTTGACGAGCAGGTGGTTCTCCGTAGTCTCTTCGACCGCGAGGATTTCGGCTCGACGGGCATCGGTCGTGGTGTCGCGATCCCTCACGCTCTACTGGGTATGATCTCTTCGCCTGTCGCGTCTTTGACACGCTTGGCCCAGCCTATCGATTTCGACGGCCCCGACGACGACCCAGTCGATCTCATTTACACTGTACTCTGGCCGCGCTCTGCTACTTCCGCCTTCCTCCCTGCCCTTTCGCAAATATGCCGGGTGCTTCGGACATCTCAAGTTCGGGAGCGACTCCGACAGGCACAGTCATCCGATGAGGCCTTGGCGATTCTCGAAACTGAGCCGCTTCCGAGAATTTCACCAAATTTGCATACTTGCCGCGTCGGGCCTGGCGCTGTGATACCTAAGCAGTTCAGCAATGCCTTAGAATCCAGAGGCGCGGCGGATACCGCAGTCAACTACGGGGCTCGCTACCAGCCGATGAGGCGGTCTTCGCGGGGGATTGACGCATCTTCGGGTTCCTTTTCTGCGCGGTAACCCAAACAGAATGTCTGCGTCGTCATTGCTCCGAGGCCGCGCCGCGCTCCGGCAACGCGCGGTCTGGTCCCCGCGGGTACTGCGATCGATCAGCCCCGCATCGTTGAGCGTAGGATGGCCTGCATGTGCTCTTTCAAGTCGAGTTCGCCTCGTGCCTCAACAGTCAACAGGTACTCGGCCTTGACCCGGCGGTCGCCTCGGCTGGTCGCAGGATAGGAACAGATGGCCAGCAAGGCTTGCTCTTCAATTCGGTCTGCCGTCTTGCGGTCGTGCCAGTTGCTGCCCGCTCGATGAACAACCCTGTGGAGCGCGGCATAGGCGGTTTCATGCCTTGCGATCAGCGCCTGCAGTTCGCGCGAGATACCTTCGCCTTCAGCAAACGTCGGTTCAATGACAGACGCAACGGCGGTGAACGCAAGAAGTGTACGGCGGGTGACTGCGGGCATGCCTCATATCCTTGCCGTCTGATGAGTGCGGGCACACCATAGCACCGGCGCAGCGTTCGGAGAGATGCTTTGCAACATGACCCTATTTTCTGCTGACAAAACGTTTCCGATCCCGCGGCTGCTCCTCCTGCAATGGCTGGCAGCTCCAGTCTCCTGAAGGTCCCAGGTGGACGCTAGTATGCCATTGAACGCCACCCACAACTCAGATGCTGTGTGAGCGCCTGCCCCCAGCCGTCACATTTGCCTGTGTCTTATTCCAGACTGTTCCCGCGTGCACAGTGCCCCTGTGCGATCGGGAATCGACGCTGGCCTTTTAAAGGCCGCTTCCAGATCTCGCCTCCCGAAGTCAGTTTCGGCGAGCGTTGAGAGCACGTGCGAGGAGCCGGGTGTCAGTTAGCTGGATCACGCACGTCTCGAACGCTTTGGTCGGGCCGCGCCAGCGCAGCTCTTCGACGTCATCGAACAGCCGAGCGTCCGTGCGAAGCGTCGCGAGATTTTTGAATAAAAGCGCGAGCTCTCTACGCTTGCCGAGGGCTTCAGGCGGAAAGCTTTCAAGAGGGCCGTAGCGGCCAAGCAGCCGGGCGGCCGAGACCAGGCCGATGCCTTCGAGACCCGGATAGCCATCGGCGGCATCACCGACGAGCGCGAGGAAATCTGGAATGAGGGCCGGCTCAACTCCGAACTTCTCGCGTACACCCGCGGCATCGCGAATTTTCTGGGTCCTGCGGTCTACCTGGACCACATGGTCACCGCGCACACACTGCGCGAGATCCTTGTCCGGCGTCCAGATGCACACCTTCTGCACGCGCCCATCGGCAGCCGCGCTGTGCGCCGCGGAGGCCAGCGCGTCGTCGGCTTCCAGCTCGATCATCGGCCAGACCGCCACTCCCATCGCCGCCAAGGCTTTCTCGAGGGGGTGAAACTGCGCGAGCAATGCCGGCTCGATGCCATCCCCGGTCTTGTAGCCCGGCCAGAGCTGATTTCTGAACGATTCTACTACATGATCGGTAGCCACCCCAATGTGTGTGGCGCCATTCTCGCTCATCTCCAGCACTGTGTTCAGCACGCCCACGACGGCGCCAAACGGCTTGTCTTGGCCGTTGTTGAACCGGCGTTGGCCGTAGAAGTGGCGAAACAGTTCGTATGTGCCGTCTACTAAATGTACGATCATCGCAATCCTCGAGAAACAGCATCCGGCCCCGTCTGCAAAGCTAGACCGACAGTTGGCCTTCTCCAAACCTTCAAGTAGGTGCGCTCGGCCGTGCCCGTACGCCCACCGCAAGCCATGCCTCTCACCGGCACTTAGCAACAGCTTACCTTCAAGGGCAGGCGATATTTCTCGCCCCGCCGCCTCGCTTTTGCGCCAGGCGGCCATTTGGTTCGCGAGAGTATCCCTTCTTCCAAACGCAGCGAAAAACGACTTGGCGATGCTGTCGCGACTAGCGCCGGCCGCGCAGGAGGCAGCCTGGGCCGATATTGCGACCAGCTTGCGATGTGGGGGAAGCCCGGACGGGTGGGTTGGCCCGAACACACTGCTCCTGACGACAGAATGGAAATGACGACGTTCAGACGCTCCGATCTGCGGCGGCAGTTCCGTCATGACGATGATATGGAATGCATGCCCCCGGTTTTGGGGTTCTCATTCCTGTGACGGCCGGCGAGGCGCACCCCGCCTCTTGAAACCTTCAAACATTTTGCAGTTGTTAGGACTCACCTCGTTGACGCACTTCGACACAAAACCCGATGTCGGTAAATTGCGCAGCTTCGGAGGTGGGCACAAGGCGCAGCCTCTAGCACCTGGTCTTTGATCGGTCGGGTCCCAAGCCAATTTCCGCCTGCCGCGCTTCACGCTATTGCAAGACGTTCAAATTTCAAATTTGAGCTTCCGCACTCATGCTTTGTCGAGAGTATCTCTTAAAGTCACTTAAACCTTCTGCGCAGTAAGTTTTAGCCGTTCTGAATCGCCGTCGGCGACGATGACGATGAAATAGGAGGACGCAATGGCTCGCAGTCACGTTGAACGTCTTGGTGAGTTCAGGGAAATCCTGGTCGCGACTCGACGCGAAGGAGTCCGTAACGTGCACCATACTCGCGACGCAATGCGGGCAAGTGGCTTTCAGATCGGGGACAGCGACGGCTCCAGCTACGGAGCCGAGATGAAGGTGCTTCAAGAGGAAATTGAGGCAGTCGATCGCGCCATCGAAGACGAGAAGCGGCTGGCTTTGGCCATCGAGGGCGCGGCTCAACCCCGCCGACCGACTAAACCGAGAATCGTGAAGGGAACATAGAGTCAGGTACGGCCCTTGGCGCCGTCGCGTCGATCGCCTGCGGTATGGTGTCGGGCTCATCGCCGCCGTGGTGCAGCACCCTGACGTCATCCATTGCCATCAAACGTCAGGAAGGGACGGCCGAAGCCGCCTCTGCCGGCGTCGCTGACTGCTCAGCTTTCATCTTCCCCGTCGATTTCGCCGTCTCCATCGTGACGATGCTTCGCTAATCTCGTGAAGGCGTTCTTCAGGTGTCCGAGTACGGCCTGAAACGCGACATTTGGACACGAAATCACGGAGGTCAGCTTCGAGGCGCGAAGCGGGGCGTGGCGGTGGAATATTGCGGCGAGCAGTTCGATAACGATGGCAGCATGGTCTCTGCAATCCTCAAAACTATGAAACGGGTGATGGCAAGCGAGTACAGCCGCGAGCTGTCCCCAAAGGTCTCCAGAGCGCAGCTGCAGCAGGCTCGTCTCGGATTCAGCCAAAGGGGGACCCGTGCCCTACGGCGTCCGGCGAATGTTGCTGGATAAAGATGGGGAGCCCCGTTACGTTCTCGGCTCTGGAGAACAGAAAGGGCTCGCTGGCGAACGTGTTCTCCTTGTCCCTGGCCCGCCAAACGAAATCAGGCTTGTGAGGGGCATCTTCAACATGTTTGTTGCTGAAGGGCAGAGCATGGCTGGTATATCAGTTCGTCTGAACAAAGAGGGAGAGCCGTCCACATACGGCGATGTGTGAACGCCTGCCCGAACAGCCCGCCGCCGACGATGAAGTTGTTGGGGCTATGAAGCTTGAAGAGAAACAGTTCGCCCGGTTGGAGCGCTCGGAACTGCGACCGCCCCCCCGGGCTGCCAGAAGTTCACCTCGTCAACGTCCTGGCGGCGCGACAGAAATTCGAACCAATCTAGATCGGTGACGCCGACATAGATCTTGATCCCATGGGTGCTCATGAAAACGCCTCAGCGCGGTCGCGCACGATCGCCTTCACTCGCTCCGCCGCTGTTTGAGCGGGATCAGCCCGTTCGGCAAAGGACGGCAGAGCGAGCATGCGCGCTGCTTCGCGCAGGGCAGCGGCGATCGAACCTATCGCTTCTTCCGCGCGAGTGACCGGCAACTCGATCGTGCGCGCGAGAGTTAGGAAGTCCTGCCGTGTAAGCCGGTCGTCCTTACCGTTGAGCTTCAGCGCCATACGATCGCCACCAAGCCCCGGAAAGACGCGGGTCGTCACGGCGTCGTAAAGGGATGCGAACCGGACGGTCTCGAACCGCTTGGAGCCAGGGCCTGCAATCTTGAGGAGCGCCAGGTTCTTGAGATGCATGTCCCCGTCGGCGATCAGCCACGCGAAAAACGCCCGGCGGAACAAGGTCTCGATATCGGCGGCAGGGTCGGTCGAAAGCGGCCGCAAACCGCGCGCCATGCGTTCGATTGGGCCGTCGTATTTGGCTGAGGTCGGCAGATCGAGAACCGAACAGAAGTCCTCGAGCGCTAGGAAGCGTCGATCATCGGGCCCGCGTCGCACGTCGAATCGCTCGACGACCAATGCAGGTGACATCCCATCCGGCATGTCGATGAGCGCGGCGGCCGGAACCTCGAAGCCCGCTGCGCGACCAAGTTCAAGACAAAGCCATTCGACGACCGGCAGCATTTCGAAGCCCGCGGTTCCGGCCGGCTTAAGGATGTGAGTGAATGGCAGATCGATCGCGGGTAGCAGCGCGCCGTCCGATGCCAAATTCATCGGCGCCTTAATCTGGACACCCGATAATCTCGGCATTTCCGCGCGCGCAAACAGCTGAGCCAAGTTGTGCTCGAACGTCTCCTGGATCTCGCCTCGCGACGGGCCGACGTATCGACCAGTGAAGCGCCCATCGTCGGTGAACGCGACAAGTTTGGTGTCGAGTTCGTCTCGCGGCAGGACGTTAAGCTCGGCTTGGCTCTCGACGACCGCGATATTTGACATGTAGCGCTTGCCGCTTCGCAGCGCTTCGCGTTCATCCCGCTGACGGAGCACTTGCGCGAGCCATCCTTCTGGGAGGAGCGACTCGATGAAAGCCGGCAGCTTGCCTGGTGCAGTCTGTCGAACGAGTGGCGGGCCGCTGCGCCTCACAGGCTTCCAGCGCCACTCGAATCCATCGTGGATTAGACGACCGAGAGGATCCCCATGCCATGCCACAAGGAAATCCAGGGCCGCCTTGTTAACGGGGCCCTTGGCCGCCGCCGGGCGCGCAATCAGATAACGCTCAGCGCCCTCCCCTTCGCGGTACCATCCGTTCTCGCGGGCCAACGCCCAGACCGCGTCAGCGGCCACCTGTGGCGAACCGTGTTCTTCTATGAGTCTTGCCGCCATGTCGGCCCGCATCAGTTCGGTGATGGCGCTAGCATGCTCGCTCCGCAAGCGGAATGCTTCCAGGAAGCGTTGGCGCGGCGAGGAAACGTCAACTCGCAGCTCGCCAAGATCGTCCCCTACCACCGCAGAGGCAGTCGAAGGATGGGGAGGCGCCTCGTTTTGGATTATTTCGAGCGTCCGTAGCCGGGTTCGTTGATTACGCCGACCGCTAACGAACAGGCGGCCGTCAGGTGTGGGAGCAAGAAGTTGGGCAGAGGCCGATGATAGATAGGCTGTAGGATAGAGGTAGCGCGCGATGCGTACGGCGTGGCCTAAAACTGCTTGCTCAACGTCGTCGCCTGATCGTGCATAAACACCGCGGACGAGCGGGACGAGTTCCCCTACCACCGCTAGCGCATGCGCACGTCTCTTGTCTATTGTCTCTCCAACCAGCAGTATGGACACGGACTTTCTCGCACTTCAGATGCGCAAAAGTCCGCTAATAGGCGTCAAGAGTCAAGGACTTTCTCGAATCTGAAATGCGCGAAAGTCATGCCTGTCTACGGGCGTCGCCAGTCTGCTCGGCCGCATTCTCGATCTGCTTTTGCCGAATGCACTGGTATTACGGTCGAGCAATGGAGCCCCGTCGAATGAGGGCTCGCGCCGAGCGGAAGCGACCAGTCCAGCACGGGTCATGCCCCTGCCCTGCGCCCTTTTCCGCAGGATCAACGTTCGTTGTTGTCATCCTCATAGCCTTCATAGTTGTCCTGCGGCGCATAATATTCCGCTGCGTCATAGACTTAGGTCTTCTTGTAGCGCTCTCCAGGCCAGCCGCAGCGAGGCGCGAAAAGCCGTTGATCTTCAAGCCGCAGGCGATGCACTCGAAACGATTGGGCAGATATTCCTGCGTCTCGGTGATCTCGCCGTCCTCGAGTTTCTGTGTCGGCGCAGTGACGGGCTCACCCACGACCAACGCTTGGGAAGCGCACGATGGACAGTTCACCCGATGGCCGGCCTGGCGGATTGCCCAACCGGCCGCGACTGGCTGAGCGTGGTGCGCTCCTCGTTGCTCTTGGCGGCCCAGGCGTTCTTGTGAGCGTCGACATCTCCCAGGACCGCCTTAGCGCCGTCATCGGCAGCGGCGGCGATGAGTTTGGCGGCGACTTTCGCCTCGGCATCCCCGATGAAGTCAGGCAGTGACATGCCCATCGAACCAAGGAGAACCTCGCATAACCGCCAGGCGATCGATGGATTGCGGTGCAATCTCGCATTTGATGAGCCCGTCGGCGACGACGATGCCGATATCGGACGACTTCCTGAGCTTGGCAAGCGAGCGGTCGACGATCGGGTGCGGCGACGCAGCTTGGTCATCGCCACCAACGCCGCAAATCGGTAACACCTGGTAGTCGCCTTCGAAGGGCTTCCTGCTTTTCACCGGGACGTTAGATCGCCAGCGCTGCTGTTTTTCCCCGGTGTACAAACCCCTCTTTTGAGCGGCCAGTTGACTGCCGTCCAAAATGATTATTAAGTTCGGTGACAGAACGAATTAATCGGAGCTGCTGTTGAACGACGTGCCACGCATTTCTCGTCAGTTCTCGCAGCGCTCCGTCATGGAGGCGATCGTGCAAGGTGGGCCGATCTCGCGCGCTTCAATCGCAAAGCAGACCGGCTTGTCTAAGCAGACAATCTCCGAGATCGTCAGGACACTCGAGCAGGAAGGCTGGGTGCAGGAAACGGGGCGCACGAGCGGACATGTCGGACGCACGGCTGTCACTTACGAACTCGTATTTAACGCGGCCTACATCGCGGCGGTCGACCTCGGCGGCGCCAAAGTCCGGGTCGCCCTCACCGATCTTGCCTGCCAGATATTCGCGGAGGAAACGGCGCCGACCGATCCTCGGGGCGGACAGTTCGTCGTCGACCAGATCGTGGATCTAGCGCTTCAGGCGGCCCAGAGGCACCGCATCTCGCGCACAAAGATAAGGCTGGCGGTGATTGGTGTTCCCGGTGCACCCGACAAGAAGACCGGCCGCGTCCTGCTTGCCCCGAATATTGCCGGCTTTGGCACAATGAATGTCGTTCGCGCTTTCGAGCACGCATTCGGGTTTCATGTGGTGATCGAGAACGATGTCAATCTGGCGGTGCTCGGCGAGAACTGGCAGGGGTGCGGCCGCGGTATCGACAATCTCGCCTTCATAGCGCTGGGTACCGGTATCGGCAGCGGCCTCATGGTTGGAGGCAATCTGGTGCGGGGCGCCAGCAATGCAGCCGGCGAGATGGGCTTTTTGCCGATTGGCGCCGATCCTTTCGCGCCGACATCGTTGCGCGCCGGCGCTTTCGAGCGCGTGGTCGCAACCAACGCCATGGTTGAACGCTACGCGGCGCTGACGGGCAACATCGTCAACGTGCCGACGATTTTCCACAGTGCATTGGCCGGAGACAGGCATGCCGCGACGGTGCTCGACGAAACCGCGCGCTACCTGGCGCAAGGCATTGTGGCCATAGCGGCAATTGCCAATCCGCAAAAGGTCGTCCTGGGCGGCTCGATCGGGCTGCGGCCGGAAATCCTGTTGCGCGTTAGGGACCTGCTGCCGCGCTGCTTCCCCTATCCTATCGCCGTTGAGGCCAGCGAACTCGGGTCGCGGGCAGCGCTCATCGGCGCCGCCGCCATCGGGCTCGGCCAGTTGCACAACAAACTGTTCGGCGTCGACGCGCCCGACGGACGCATTTCGCTTCCCCCAGCCAGTTCGGCCGTGCTGCGCGAGGCCACGCTATGACCGCTTCAAAGGACATCACCGCCCGCTTGCGCGCCGCCCTCGATTGCGACGCAGCGGTGGAGCTTCTGCAGGGGGCAATCGGCCGCGAAAGCATAACCGGTCACGAAGAAAACTTTGTCGCCTTCCTTGAACACCGCATGCGCATGCTTGGCTTGAGCGAAATTCGGCGTGCGGAATTCGCGCCCGGCCGGCCCAATGTCTGGGGTGAGCGCAAAGGTGCCGGCGCCGGCAAGCGGCTGCTCTTCATCGGCCACACCGATACGGTTCATGTCGAGGGCTGGCGCGAGCACTGGGCTGGCACCGCCAGGCAGGATCCGTTTGCCGCGCCAATGATCGACGGGCAGATCTGGGGCCGCGGCGCCGGCGACCTCAAGGCCGGCATCTGCTCCGCGCTGTCGGCACTCTCTCTGCTCGACACGGCCGACATCGAACTGGCCGGCGACGTTGCCTTTGCCTTCGTCGGCGACGAGGAGAGCGGCCAGCCTGGAATCGGCGTCTCCGCCGGCATCAAGGACTTCGTCGGCCGCATTGAGAGAGGCGAAGTCGTGGCGCCCGATTTCATCGTCTATGTGGAGCCTACCCGCCTTTCGGTTTATCCGGCCCAAATCGGCTTCTTCATTACCGACATCACCGTCACCGGACGATCGGCCTATTTCGGCGTACCCGAACTCGGCAAGGATGCCTTGCGTGCAAGCCACGCCGTCATGAGCGCGCTGTGGAAGCATTCGGAAGATGTTGCAACCAGAGCCGAGCACCCGCTGATTGGGCGTGGCTTCCTGCTGATCACCGGGCTTGCGGGCGGAGGCTACATCGCGGTGCCCGAACGCTGCACGTTGTCGCTGATCCGCAAGCTGTTGCCCGGCGAGTCACTGGACGAGGCCGCCGCCGAAATCGAGGCAGTGGTGCGCGGCGCCATCACCGATCCTGAAATCATGTTGGCGTTCGCCTATCCGGCAGGCCGCGATCATCCGCTCGGGGGTAACGCCGCCGAGATTGCACCTGACAGGCCGGAGGTCGGCGCCCTTGCTGCCGCCATGGCCCGATCGATGGCTGGTCGCGGCGCCATCGAAGGCGCGCCATTCTGGTCAGAGTCATCATTTTTCACCAACCGGCTCGGCATCCCCGCCGTGTACTGCGCGCCAGGCGACATTCGCAACTGCCACACCTTCGACGAACACGTCGATGTCGAGGAATATCTGGCGGGCATCGTAGGCTTCGCCCGGTTCATGGCGGAGTATTGCGGCGTTACGGAATAAAGGACAACTGAGAGCGAAAATGGGAGAACTACCATGCTGATAGACAGACTTGTTGCTACAGCACTTGCAGGCAGTCTGATGCTGTTGGCCGGCGGAGCCGGCGCACAGACAGTGGGACCGAGCGGCGAGACGGCGACGCCCAGCGCCGAGGTTACTCTGTCGGACACAGATCTGGCCGCAGTGAAGGAGAAGGGCTACAAGGCCGCGCTGCTGTGGCACACCTCGTCCGACTTCACCAATGCGGTCAGCGCCGGCGCCAAGGATGAATTTGCCCGTGCTGGCATTCAGATCGTCGTGACCACCGACGCCGGCTTTGACGCGGCGCGCCAGCGCAGCGACATCGAAACCGCGCTCGCAGCCAAGCCAAACGTCATCCTGTCGCTGCCCCTCGATCCGGTCACTTCGGCCGAGGCTTTCCGTCAGGCGCTCACCGACGGCACCAAGCTGGTATTCCTTTCGAATCTGCCGAAAGGCTACAAGCACGGAACCGACTATGCCGCCATCGTCACTGACGACCTGTTCCAGATGGGCAAGCAGGCGGCCGATGCACTGGCCAAGGCGCTCGATGGCAAAGGCAAGGTCGGCTACATCTTCCACGACGCCAGTTACTATGTGACGAACCAGCGCGACCAGGCTTTCAAGACAACGATCGAGAAGGATTATCCCGGTATCAAGATCGTCGCCGAGCAGGGGATCTCCGATCCGGCGCGGGCAGAAGAGCTGGCCAGCGCCATGCTCGTGCAGCATCCCGATCTTGACGGCATCTACGTCACCTGGGCCGAACCGGCCGACGGCGTGCTGTCGGCCTTGCGGGCAAGCGGAAACACCAAGACCAAGATCGTCACGCTCGACCTCGCCGAACCGGTGGCGCTCGATATGGTCAAGGGCGGCAATGTGACCGCACTGGTGGCCGACAAGGCGTATGAGCTCGGTCGCGCCATGGCCGCTGTCGGCGTCAAGGCGCTGCTCGGCCAGGAGACGCCGGCCTTCGTCGTTGCCCCGGCGCTTACCGTGACCAAGCAGAACGTTGCGCAGGGCTGGAAGGATTCGTTGAACCGCGACGCACCGCAATCGGTGCTCGACGCGGCCAAGTGACAGGCGAATGCCGGCGGCCAATGAGGGCCGCCGACACCATAAAAACAAGGGGAACTGACATGCGCACAGCAATTGGAATGTTGTCGGCACTGGTAGCGCTCGTCGCCGCCAACGCCTTCGCAGCCGACGGCACCACCACGGGACCGAACGGGGAAAAGCCGACGCCGGCAAAGAGCGTCGTGCTCACACCAGCTGAGGAGCAGCAGATCAAGGACGGCAAATACACCGCCGCGCTGGTCTGGCATGAGATGAGCGAATACACCAACGCGGTGAACAGCGGCGCCCAGGACGAGTTGAAGCGGCTCGGCATCACGGTGGTCGCTCAGACCGACGCCGGCTTTGATGCAGCCCGGCAGAAATCCGACGTCGAGACAGTACTCGCCAAAAAGCCCTCGATTATACTGTCCCTACCGGTCGATCCCGCAAGTGCGGCCACCGTCTATGATCCTGCGCGCCAGGCCGGCGTGAAATTGGGATTCGTCGACAATTCGCCGGCAGGCTACGTTCACGACAAGGACTATGTGACCATCGTTTCGGACGACCTTTTCCAGATGGGCAATAAGGCCGGGATCGCAATGGCCGACGCGCTCGGCAAGCAGGGCAAGGTCGGCTACATCTTTCACGATGCCGATTTCTACGTCACCAACCAGCGCGATGGAGCATTCAAGCACACAATCGAGCAGGACTATCCGGACATGAAGATCGTGGCCGAGGCCGGAATGGCCGACCCCGCGCGCAGCGAGGAAATCGCGCAGGCGATGATCACACAGCACCCAGACCTCGATGGTATCTACGTCACCTGGGCTGAGCCGGCGCTTAGCGTGCTGTCCACATTGCGGGCGGCCGGCAACAGCCACACCAAGATCGTCACGCTCGACCTGAACGAACCGGCGGCACTGGACATGGTGAAAGGCGGCAACGTTGCGGCACTCATCGCAGACGAAGCCTATGACATCGGCGTGACGCTGGCACGCGCCACGGCCGCCTCGTTGATCGGCAAGAAGGCCGCGCCGTTCATGGTGGTCGATTCCCTCGCCGTCACCAAGGACACTGTCAAGGACGGGTGGAAGCGGTCCCTCAACAAGGACGTGCCCGCGACCATCGCGGCCGCCATGAAGTAGCGGCAGACAATGGCGCCCCGCCGGAGGAAGTGAGAATGTCGAGTATCAACACCAGCCCCGGCCGGGCAGCGAGCTTGGTCAGCCGCTTCAACCTGCAGCAATATGTCGTCTATCTCGGATTTCTGGCGATCTTTCTGTTCTTCGCGATCGTACTGAAGGACAGCGGTTTTCTGACGGTTCGCAACCTGTCGAACATCGTGCTGCAGACGGCACCCGTGACGATCATGGCGATCGGCCTTGTCTTTGTCATGTCGGCGGGCGAGATTGATCTTTCGATAGGTTCGATCGTTGCCGTGGCAGCTCTTGCTGCCGCGGTGGCGATAAACGCCTGCGGCTTGGTGGCCGGGGTGCTGGCTGGCCTCGGCGCCGGCCTGCTGATCGGCCTGCTCAACGGCGCCCTCGTGGCTTACGTCAAGTTGCCTTCATTCCTGGTAACGCTGGCGACGCTCGGGCTGTTTGCCGGCGTATCTCGCTCGATGACCGATTTGCGGTCGATCCCGGTCACCAACGACGCCTTCACCGGCTTCTTCGGCTCGGGTTCTTTGCTGGGTGTTCCGTCCTTGATCTGGTGGACGGTCATTGTCGTTGCGATCGCGCATCTCGTCTTTCGCGAGACGCGCTTCGGCGCCCATGTGCTGGCCACCGGCGACAACAGCCGTGCCGCCAGTGTTTCCGGCATCAGCGTGGCGCAGATAAGGCTGGCCGTTCTGACCATAAGCGGCGGGCTCGCCGGCCTTGCCGGGCTGCTCTATGCCGGCCGGCTGCAGGCCGCGAAATATACGCTCGGCGAAACCGACCTTATGACGGTGATAGCGGCCGTCATTGTCGGCGGAACCCTGCTCAACGGCGGCAAGGGATCGATTGTCGGCGCGCTGGTCGGCTCGCTGATGATGGGCATGCTGAACAACGGCCTCATCCTGATGGGCCTGTCCGTCTCCGATCAGATGATCGTGCGCGGATTGATCATTCTTGCGGCCGTCGCCGTATCGCTGCGCGAAAAGTCGCGTTGAAGGAGTTTTGTCATGTTCCTCGCTGTTCTGCGGCGCCGCAATCCGAGCTTTATAGAAAGCGCCATGCGCCTGCACCAGGAAGGAAAGCTGCCGGCTAATTCGTATGTGCTCGACCTCGATGCCGTCGAAAGCAACGCCCGGGTCCTGAAGCGCGAGGCCGACCGGTTTGGACTGAAGATTTTCGCCATGACCAAGCAGGTCGGCCGCGCCAGTTCGTTCTGCCATGCGCTCAAGCGCGGCGGCATCGATCAGGCCGTTGCCGTCGACATGGCCTGCGCGCGGGCAACGCACAGAGCCGGCCTGAGGCTCGGTCATCTTGGCCACCTGCAGCAGATCGCAAGGCACGAGGCCAATGCGGCGGCCAAAACGTTCAGGCCGGACTATTGGACCGTCTTCAACGACACCAAGGCTGAAGAAGCCGCTGCCAGCGCAAGGCTCGCCGGGTACACGCAAAACCTGCTTGCCCGCATCCGCGCCGATGGTGACGTTTTCTACCGCGGCCACGAAGGTGGTTTTGAGGCGGCCGATATCGCCGCGGTCGCCGAAAAACTGGATGGTCTCGACGGCGCACGATTCGCTGGCATCACCACCTTCCCGGCGCTGCTGTTCGACCAGACCACGCGAAAGGTCCTGCCGACACACAATCTGGCGACACTGGGCGGAGCTGCCGAAGCGCTCGCCAAGTCCGGCCGCAGCAACATAGAGGTGAACGCGCCCGGCACGACGTCGAGTGTCCTGCTTGGCGCGCTGGCCGAAGCCGGCGCCACGCAATGTGAACCGGGCAATGGCTTGGCCGGCACCACCGCGCTGCACGTCATGGAGGATCTGCCGGAGCTCCCTGCCGTTCTGTATTTGACCGAGGTGTCGCATTTGTCTGGCGGCAAAGCCTACTGCCTTGGTGGCGGCTTCTATATCGATCCGATCTTTCCGGACTATGAGGTGAAGGCAATCGTGTCCGCAGATCCCACCACGGCCGCCGCCGCGCTCAGAAGCGTCGAGGTGCCGCCGCCTGCGGCAATCGACTATTACGCAATGATTGACGCTAGCGGCGCCAATGCTCCACGCCCCGGCGACACGGCGGTGTTCGGCTTTCGCGGCCAGGCGTTCGTGACCCGCGCCTACGTGGTCGGCATCTCCGGTGTCTCAAAGGGGGCCCCCCAAGTCGAAACGATCGAAAACGGTTTTGGCGAAACCGCTGCCTGGCCCGTCTAGGAGCAAGCGATGAACGCGACCATGACCGGCACGGCCCCTGTTTTGCAGCTGCGCGACATCCGCAAGAATTTCGGCGGCCTGACCGCCATCGAAAATTTCTCGCTCGAGCTCTATCCCGGCGAAATAGTGGCGTTGGTCGGCGATAACGGTGCCGGCAAGTCGACGCTGGTCAAGATCGTGACGGGGGTGCATGCTCCGACATCCGGGACGATCATCATCGAGGGGCAGGCGGTGGCAATGTCAAGCGCCACCATGGCGCGCGCCCACGGCATTGAGGTGGTCTATCAGGACCTGGCGCTCGCCGATCAGCAGACCGTCTACATGAACATGTTTCTTGGCCGCGAGCCGGTGAACCGCTTCGGCCTGCTCGACCGACGCCGGATGATTGACGACACCGAAAAGCTGGTGAAGGATCTCGACGTTCGCATCCCATCGGCTCACGCCACCATCCGCGATCTCTCGGGCGGCCAGCGCCAGGGCGTGGCGATCGCCCGCGCCACGCACTGGGCAAGCAAGCTGATCCTGCTCGACGAGCCAACCGCCGCGCTCGGCGTTGCCGAAACCGCCAAGGTCGAGACGATCGTTCTGTCGCTGAAGCAGCGCAATATTGGCGTGCTGATCATCAGCCACAGTCTCGACCAGGTGTTCAGGCTCTCAGATCGGATCTGTGTTCTGCGACGTGGCAAACAGATCGGCGTGCGCAAGACCAGCGAGACCGACAAGAACGAGATCGTCGCCATGATCACCGGGCTTCAGCACTAGCCTGGTCGATAGAGGCGCGCCGTTCCAGATACTGCGTTACCCGAGCAGTGAGTGGCATCACTTCAGATCCACGATCAGGCCTCGGCCAGAGAATGTTGCCAGCATCAATCTAGAGCACGCAGGTAGCGAATGGGGCGACCGCCGGCAATCCGGTCGGCCGCTGTGGCTATGGAATTGGCGTCGATGCCGAAATGCCCGTAAAGATCGCCGATCGTGCCCGACTGGCCAAAATGCTCGACGCCGAGACTACGCGTGCGATGGCCGTAGACCGAGCCCAACCAGCCGAGCGCGGCCGGATGGCCGTCGGTGACGGCGACGATGGCGCAATGCGCCGGAAGGTCGGCAAATAACCTTTCGACATGGCTCCTGGCATGAACAACGCCGCGTTCGCGTGCCCGGCTCGCGGCAGTCCAGCCTGCGTTCAGCCGATCGGCCGAGGTCACCGCCAGGAGACCGACATCGCGACGGTCCTCCGCCATAATGCCGATAGCCTCGATGGCCTCCGGCGCAACCGCGCCGGTATAGGCAACAATTACTTCGGCATTAGGACCCGGATGCCGCAGCCAGTAGCCGCCGTCGATGATCTCCTGCTCGAGTACGGGCGTCACGCTACGCGTGATCTGCTCGACCGGGCGCGTCGAGAGCCGCAGATAGACCGAGCCGCCGGTCTCGTCGCGCAGCCAGGTGCGCTCCGACTGCACGGCGTCGCCGTCGCGCTGCATATAATCCAGGGCAAAGCGCATGATCACGCCCAACTCGTCGACGAAGGCCGGCTCGTAGGCGGCAAGCCCGTCTTGCGCTATGCCGATCAACGGTGTGGCGATCGACTGATGCGCCCCGCCTTCCGGCGCCAATGTGACCCCCGAAGGCGTCGCGACAAGGAGGAAGCGCGCGTCCTGGTAGCAGGCATAGTTGAGCGCATCGAGACCGCGCTGGATGAACGGATCGTAGAGTGTGCCGATCGGCAGCAGCCGTTTGCCGAAAACCGAATGCGACAGCCCAAGTGCCGACAGCAGGATGAACAGATTATTCTCGGCGATGCCGAGTTCGATGTGCTGGCCGGAGGTGCCGAATTCCCATTTCTGCGCCGAGGCGATGCGTTCGCTGCGGAAAGTGTCCGCGAGTGACTGACGCGCGAACAGGCCGCGCCGGTTGACCCAAGGGCCGAGATTGGTCGAAACCGTGACATCGGGTGATGCCGTGACGATCGCGTCGGCGAGCGGCCCGCCAGCTCGCGCAATCTCGTCCAGAATTCTGCCGAAGCCGACCTGCGTGGAGACGCTGCCTTTGGCTTCCGCGACGAGACGACCAGGGATCACGATGCGCTGGGCGTGCCGGCGCCGCTGGCCCTTTGCCGCGAACGGAACGGCATCGAGGAACCCTTGCAGCTCCAAATCCCCAACAGCCAATCCCTCGAAGGCGTCCCACTCCCGCCCGTCGCCGACCGACATCGAGGCGCGAAGGACCGCCATCTGATCCTTGGTCATCAGGCCGGCGTGGTTGTCCTTGTGGCCGGCGAGCGGCAGGCCGAAGCCCTTGATCGTGTATGCAATGAAGCAAGTCGGTCGATCGTTGCGGCGTGCCGTCCCGAAGGCCTCGATCAGGCCTGGCAGGTCGTGGCCGCCGAGATTGGTCATCAGCGCGGCGAGCTCGGCATCGGAGCGCCGCTCGAGAAGCGATACCAGGCCCAGCTTGTCTCCGATGTCGGCGATCAGGCGCTTGCGCCAGGCGGAGCCGCCCTGATAGGTCAGCGCCGAATAGAGCTGGTTCGGGCAGGCGTCGATCCAGGCCTTTAGCGCCTCGCCGCCCGGTTCGGTGAAGCAGGCTTCGAGCAGCGAGCCGTATTTCAGGATGACGACGTCCCAGCCGAAATTGCGGAAAATGTTCTCGAAGCGTTCCCAAAGGCCTTCGCGAACCACGGCATCGAGGCTCTGTCGGTTGTAGTCGACGATCCACCAGCAGTTGCGCAGGCCGTGTTTCCACCCCTCCAACAGCGCCTCGAAGATGTTTCCTTCGTCCATCTCGGCGTCGCCGATCAGCGCCACCATGCGGCCCTCGGGCATGCTTTCGTCGCGGGCGCTGAGATAATCCTGCACAAGAGAGGCAAACAGCGTCTGCGCGACACCGAGCCCAACGGAGCCGGTCGAGAAATCCACGTCGTCGACATCCTTGGTCCGCGACGGATAGCTTTGCGCGCCACCGAGGGCGCGAAACCGTTCGAGCTTCTCCCTCGTCTGGTTCCCAAGGAGATACTGGATAGCGTGGAATACCGGCGAGGCATGCGGCTTCACCGCAACGCGGTCGTGTGGCCTCAGCACCGAGAAATAGAGCGCGGTCATGATCGTCACCAGCGAGGCCGAGGATGCCTGGTGCCCGCCGACCTTTAGGCCGTCGGTGCTTTCGCGCAGATGATTGGCGTTGTGGATCATCCATGCCGACAGCCAGAGCACCTTTTTCTCCAGCGCCGAAAGTGCCTCCAGTTTTTGCTTGTCCATTCTGCAAGACTCCCGGTTGCGATCGCCGCAATCATAGGGCTGACCAAAAACCGATTGTCGCTAAACTTGCATGAGATTGGCAGCTGAGTTAGCTGTTTTCGCCAACATCGACGACAGGAGTGACGTTTCGTGCCAAAAAGCCGACTGGACGATATCGACCGGAAGATCATCGCCGCGCTGCAGGTCGATGGCAGGATGACGGCGCAGCAGCTTGCCGACCAGGTCGGCCTTTCGGCCTCGCCCTGCGCCCGCCGGGTCCGCCTGATGGAGGATATGGGCGTCATCACCGGTTACGCCGTGCTGATCGACCAGGATTTGGTCGGCCTGCCAATCTCGGTGTTCGCCTCAATCAAGCTGGAACGCCAGCGCGAGAACGAGCTGCAGCGGTTCAATGCGGCGATCGCGCGCTGGCCGGAGGTGGTCGATTGCTATCTGATGACCGGCCAGCGCGACTATCTGCTGCGTGTCGTGGTGCGCGACCTGCACGCCTATGAGCGCTTCCTGAACGAAAAGCTGACCCGGCTCGACGGCGTCGCCTCCATCGAATCCAGCTTCGCGCTTGCCCAGATCAAGCGATCGAACCGGCTGCCGGTAGAGGCATGACCTTTGCGCGTTGGCAGGTCATTCACTCAATTCCATGGTTGCCGCAAGTTCTGGGAGAGCATGATTTCAGCCGGTCGCGAGTGGCGCTGTGGAGCCTTGATCAAAGTTTTGGCCGATAGAGATGGCTGCGCCCCCGCGGATGGTGTCCGGTGAGGCGAGCTGTCCGATTGCACTTTCGGCCCAAAGCACAGGCTCCGTTATGCGGTAGAATTGTCGCGTCGCGCTCAAGGCTGATGGGCTGACATCAACCATCAGACCGATGATTGTCATATCATCATGTGCGAGCGAAGGCCCGAGCTGCTTCGGACTCCAGCCAATCGATGCGAGGCGGTCGAACCAGTACTCCTCGCACACGATTGTCAGATTGCTGATATGTCGCTGAATACAGAATTCCAAAATTCCGCAGTAGATTACGCCGGCTGCCTGGCAAGGTCGGCCGGGCTCACGAAGATTCCGCGCCACGAAGAACCTGGTCCATTCAAAGATATTGGATCGGCGCGGAACGCCACCGTCGGCGAGTTGCGGAAAGGTTTCGCTCATCAGATGTGGCCGAAGGCTCGGCACGAAACGGGATCCGGCAACAACGCCTCTTCCTGGCTGGATGCCGAGCAGATAAATCGCTTCTGGAGTATCGAACGAGTCTATCTCGCGACCGTCGGGGCGTCTCAACTCGTGCCATCCACGTTCATCGACATAGATTTCATGCCGCAGGCGAAAGTAGCTGTCGAGATCGCCTCGATAGGCAAAGCTGTTTGACGCGTCGACGACATGGACCTGAATCATTGCGGTTCCTCGAGATGGAACCCCATCCGACCACGCGACGATTGCCCAGGAAATACCCAGATATGGGGATGGATCAAAGTTCGATTTCGTGCCTGCGAAAAGCCTCGACGATCGCGTGCACAACGTTGGCGGTGCTGAGCTTCTGCTTGATGTTGCGCAGGTGGGTCGTCACAGTGTTTTCCGAGATGCCAAGTATTCGGGAAACCTCCCATGCGGTCTTTCCTCCCGCGACCCACTGCAGGATTTCACGTTCTCGTTGGGAAAGCTTTTGTCTCGGCCGCCTGCGCGAGTTGCCAACGAGTCGTTCGGCAGCCGAGTAGGCATGGCGCGCAAGGGCATGAATGGTACGGCGCACCGCCGGCGCCAAGTCAATTTCGCTTCCAGCAACCGTTACGCAGGCCGGATCGCCAAACGCACTCTGGATTGGGATGCAGATGCCGTCGCAAAGACCAAACTCTTTCGCTTCATCCATCACCCTCCTGGCATTGCTGTTCGTCAAGTCGTGATAGACATCCCTCCAAAGGAAGGGCCCGATCGCACCACGGCACAAAGCAGCGCAAGGGTCATGACGATAGTGTCCGGCAGCCATGTAGTGGTCGTACCATTCCTGCGGCCAACCGTTCACAAGGATGTGTTCATTCAGGGACCCGGTGTCCTGGCGTGGCAATTCGGTGACGAGACAGGCTGCGTAGCCGTGACGTTCGATGCTCTTGCGCAGTTGCCGAATGATTTCTGTGGCGCTGGTTGCACGATCAATCTGCGCGGTTGCTTCAAAAATTTGTATTAGCTCATTTTGCAAAACGCTCCCGTGAACCGCAGCCATTGCACGTCCTTTCAATGTACTGAGACAAAGAAACAATAAGAAACTTAGGTCCGACCGCAACCTGCGCCATGACGTTTGACTACTATAGTAGGTGGCACTAAAGGGCGCGTTCTGACTGCCTCGCCGCATGAGGCTGAGGTCTGTTTTTGCTCGCAATCTGAGGTTGCTGCGCCAAGGCACGGGCTTGTCGCAGGAGCAGCTCGCGGACCTTGCCGGCCTCGATCGCAACTATGTCGGCAAGCTCGAGCGGGAGGAAAACTCACCGACCGTCGATACGCTGGAGGTACTGGCGTTGGCATTGCAAGTTGACGTGGAGCAGCTCATCCGTCGAAATTCGCCATGATGCACTGGCCAGCAGGCCGCCGAGAGCATCAGGATTTTCCCTTGCGCCGCTCATGCGGCGCCACAGCACAATCGCCAGCTGGGGCCCGGGCGTTTTTGCCGGGGCGTTTCGTCAGCTCCTCGATGTCGACGCTCAATGCAGTGGCAAGCTTTGCGAGCGACAGGAGTGTGGGATTGCGACGGCCGGCCTCGAGACCACTCAGATAGGCGCGCGTGAATCCTGAACGGAACGACAGTTCCTCTTGAGAGAGGGCCTGTGCGCGCCGAATCCTCTGTACGTTGAGGCCGACAACCAACCGTAGGTCCATGACGGCATGGTCGTCGCTGCGCACACTTTAGGACGACACACTATAATGAACATTCGTCATTGACAGGCACGGCCTTTGCTGCTTTTCTCATCATATTAAGGAACGCCATTCCGAAATAAGGAACGTCAGTGACAGGAAATCTTTCGTTGGAACGTGGGCTTGCGGTTCTCAATGTCCTCAAGGAAGCGGACGAAGCTGTCGGAGTGCGCGAACTCGCCCGCCGGCTTGAGCAGAGTGCTCCCGCCGTGCAGCGAATTCTGAATACCCTGGCAGAGCAGGGCTATGTCGAGCAGTCGCCAGACTCGCGGCGCTACCGGCTGGGTCACTCCGTGCTGGCGCTGGCGCGGAAGGTCCTGGGCAGAGATCGCCTGGTTGGTTTGGCTGAAATCGAACTGCAGGCGCTGGCCGCCGAAGGGTGCTTCAACGCATTCCTCGGTATCAGGCGGGGCAGCTGCGGAATTTATCTCTTGACAGTGCAAAGCAAGAGTCCGGTCGTCATTCGTTCTTCACCTGGCGAGACCTTCCCCTTGCATTCCACCGCGTTGGGTAAGGCGCTCCTGATGGAGCTGAGCGGCGAGGCGGTCATTGGGATTCTTGGACGAGGTCCACTGGAGCAGGTTGCCGTACGCACAGTCACCGATCCGCACAAACTCGTTGCTCAAATCAGAGCGTCCGAGCCCATTGGTTACACAACATCCCTGGACGAGAACTTTACCGGGCTGATTGCGGTCGGCGCACCGCTTCGCGATGCATCAGGCACAATCATCGCGGCTATAAGTGCGGCCTACCCCCGGTCAGTGGGACCGCATGTGGAGATCGCTGAGATTGGAGAGGCAGTAATGGCGGCTGCGGCGCGCATTTCCACCGGCCTCGGCTTTCTGGAAGCAAAACAGGCTCGGGATTCCCATCATGCTGCTTAACGAAGCGCGCCTGAAACAATGCATGTCGGCAGTCGGGCTTGACGCAATTATAGCGACTGCCCCGGAAAACGTGACCTATATGAGCGGCTTCTGGGCTCTGCCGCAATGGATTCGTCGCGGCCCGCAGGCTTATGTGGTGTGGCCGGCTCCTGACAAGGGCACGCCTGAAATCATCGCAAGCTCCAGCACCCTCGACCTCGTTGCCGATCAGGAACTGTGGGTAAGCAAGGTTCGGCGCTATGGCGACTTTTACGCCAATGTCGGTTCCTCGACCACCGTGGACCTCGCCAATGAACGACACCTCCAGCTTCGAGACCTGCCGAGGCATGGCGATGCCATTGCGGCTTTGGTCGCCGCATTGGAAGAAGCCAAGCTCGGCCGTGGGCGGATCGGCATAGACGAGGCGGGGCTCGCGCCAGGATACCAGGAAACCCTCAGAGCCCATTTTCCCAATGCGTCGTTCCTACCAGCCACCGCATTGCTTCGCGAGGTTCGTGCCGTAAAGACGGCAGATGAAATCGAACGGCTCGGCCAAGTTGCCCAGATTGCCGAACGCTCCATTCAAGCAGCACTCGCAGTTGCTCGGGAAGGCGCCACCGAAGCAGACCTGGCGCGTGCTTTTCATGTCAAGACGGTTGAGGAAGGCGCCCTGCCCGTACTGGGATGCATCGGCTTTGGCGAGCGCAGCGCGCTCATGAACGTCCAGCCGTCGGACCGCAAGTTGCGCGCTGGAGAAATCATCCGCTTCGACGTCGGTGGCCGGTTTCGGCACTACCGCGCCGACATTGCCCGCATCGCCACGCTGGGCGAGCCGCCGCCGCAGGCGCATCGGCTTCAGCAGGCTCTGCTGCGCGGCGTTCAGCACGCCTGCGACATTATCCGGCCCGGCATGGCAGCAGCACAGCTCTTCGAGGCGGTGATGCGTGTTGTTCAGCGCGAAGGAATTGCCCACTACGAGCGCGATCACGTCGGCCATGGCATCGGCCTTGATGGTTATGATGCGCCGACGCTCTCGGCGCGCAGTACAGACGTCCTTGAAGAAGGCATGGTGCTGTGCGTGGAGACGCCCTACTACGAAATCGGCCGCTGGGGCCTCCAGGTGGAGGACATGGTTGTTGTTCGCCAGGGCGGAGTGGAGCGGCTGACGCAGACGCGCGATGCAATCACGCGGGTGCCGTC
The DNA here is from genome assembly GCF_040319365.1 of Mesorhizobium sp. M0923. Lineage (NCBI taxonomy): Bacteria > Pseudomonadati > Pseudomonadota > Alphaproteobacteria > Hyphomicrobiales > Phyllobacteriaceae > Mesorhizobium > Mesorhizobium sp. M0923. The sequence continues at coordinate 95,310 of NZ_JAMYNW010000002.1, forward strand.
ATGAACCGCGCGGCAGGTCTTTCCTGTATTCGATGCGGCGTCTTGTTCCGGATCGATACCAAAATCGACTCTCGCGGCTGCCCGATATGCTGTGCGGAAGCGCCAGCCAATCTTAGGGTCGTCTACGATCCATCAGGAGCTACATCGGCCGCTTCCGCAGCGGGTGCCGCGCTGCCCTCGCTCTGGCGCTACGCCGACATGCTCCCTTGTGCGCTCAGCGATGCAATCTCTCTGGGCGAGGGTCTGACGCCGTTGCTGAGCGCCGAGAGGCTGGGGAAGCAGCTCGATGTCCCCAAGTTGCTTATCAAGGACGAGGGCGCAAACCCCACCTGGTCCCACAAGGACCGCTTCTCGACCGTGGCGGTGTCGATAGCACGTTTGAGTGGCGCACGCGTCGTGGCGACGGCTTCGTCGGGCAACGCCGGGGCCTCACTTGCCGCCTATGCTGCTCGGGCAGGCTTGAAATGCGTCGTTGTCACATTCTCAGGCACTGCTGGCGCAATGTTGGCGCAGATCCGCAAATACGGCGCCAGCGTCGTATCCCTGGCCGACAAGTCCCATCGCTGGCCATTGCTGGCCGCTGGTACCGAGCGCCTCGGATGGTTTGCGACGTCGCCGTTTCACAGCCCCGTCGTCGGCAGTCATCCTGTTGGGATCGAGGGCTACAAGACCTTGGCTTACGAGATCGTCGAACAGATGCACGGAGCCGTGCCGGACTGGTGCGCCTTGCCTGTTTGCTATGGCGACGCGCTTGCCGGGCTCTGGGCGGGATTCAAGGATCTTCTTAGCCAAGGCAGGATCGATCGGTTGCCGAGACTCGTGGCGGCGGAAGTGCACGGATCCTTGGCCAAAGCGCTTGCCGGCAAGGCCGATCTGGTCGCCGAGGTTCCCGCGGGTTTCGACACGCTTGCCATCTCGATCGGCACCACACGAAGCACGTTTCAGGCGCTCAATGCGCTGCGTGAATCTGGCGGCATGGCAATGCCGGTCGGCAACTTCGGCCTGATAGACATGCAGCAGCAGCTTGCGGCCACCGAGGGAGTGTTTGCCGAGCTTGCCTCGGTGACGCCATTTGCGGCCATTGAATCCTTGAGACGGGAGGGCACGATCGCGCGCTCGGACAGCGTCGTTGCCATCGTGACAGCGAGCGGCCTCAAGGATTTGGATCGTTCGACCGGCCCGGACCACGCACCACAATCGTTTCGGTCAGTTGCCGACGCGTGGCAACATCTGGCCGGGGACTGTGACCATTTCACGCCCTCTCATGAACAACGCGCGGCGAAGATGTCCTGAAGAGAAGATAGAGACGATCATGAACAGATGCGACTTCTGATCGACTGATCTCGTCCATTACTGGGCGGTATTGCGACTTCCAAAAACTATCCACGAGAGGCAAATTCAACTCGCTTAGCGAGCGGAACCTCGATTCAAACATGAAAGGGGAATTTTCATGCTTTGCAAAACACTCATCGGCTGGCTCGCAGCCCTCGGTGTCGCAATGGCAACTCAGACGATGGCTGAGGAAACCCTCAGGGTCGGCGTCACGCCGACCGGGGTGCCGTTCACGTTTGTGGACACGGCAACCCGAAAGCCAACTGGCGCGATGGTCGATCTGGCAAGTGCGATTGCGGCGAACCTTGGTACGACCGCCGACTTCCAGGTAAACGCTTTTCCAGCCCTGATCCCGGCATTGACGACCGACAAGATCAATCTGATTTCCGCCAGCATGTTCATAACGGACAAACGAAAGCAGGTGATCGATTTCAGCACGCCGGTTTACGCCTATGGCGAGGCGATGTTTGTTGCTGCCGGCGACAGCAAGAACTACACGATCGAAGAGCTGAGAGGTGCGACCGTCGGGGCGCAGATCGGCTCGACCTACGCTGACGCTCTGGAAGCGCTCGGCGTCTTCGGTCAAGTCAAGCTCTACGACTCAATCGCTGACATGATGCGTGATGTGGTTCTGGGCCGCATCAAGGCCGGCTTCGGTGACGCCCCGATCGTCGCATATCAGCTTTCAAAGAACCCCGAACTGGGTGTTCGCCTCGTCGACGGCTATCGGCCGATGAAAAAAGGCGAAGTCGCGTTAGCGGTTGCCAAAGAAAATCCACTGCTTCTCGAAAAGGTGAATGCCTCCATCGCCAAGCTGAAGGAAAGCGGCGAATTAACCCGAATATTTGCCAAATATGGCCTCTGAAGCCATCCCGCAATGACCTCGAAACAAGCGCCGGCTGGCAGGGCCATAGGATTGCATCGGAATGACCGGCTGTGACGGCCGGGGTACGTGCCAAAAGGAAGCCGGCCATGACCAAGTTCATCGCGCACGCAACGGAATATCTACCGCTTCTTCTTCAAGGCGTTTGGCTGACCATCGTGATAACCCTTCTTGCGCTGTGTCTGGCGACGGCGCTCGGCCTTGTCTGGGCGCTGTTGAGGACATCGGGGATACGCTGTCTCGCCGTGCCGACGCGGCTCCTTGTCGACTTCGTGCGCGGCATACCACTGCTGGTGGTTCTCTTTTATATCTACTTTGTCGCGCCCGAGATCGGCATCAACCTGACTGCGCTCCAGGCTGGCACGATCGGGCTGGGCCTGGCTCACTCCTGCTATCTCGGGGAAACCTTCCGGGCGGGCATCGAGGCGGTCGATAAGGGTCAGGTCGAAGCGGCAAAATCGATCGGGATGAAGCGTCCGTTGATGATGCGCCGCGTCGTGCTGCCGCAGGCAGTCAAGATTATCCTGCCGCCTTACGCCAACAACATGATCATGCTGCTGAAGGACTCCTCGCTTGTGTCGGTGATTTCGGTTCAGGAGTTGACCATGCAGGGTAAGATGCTTGCGTCGTCCACATTCGACAACATGACAGTTTTTACCTTGGTGGCACTGCTTTACCTGTGCCTGACCGTTCCGCTGAACCTGTTTATGCGTAGAGTCGAGAGCTATCTTGGGGCGGCGGGATGATCACCTTCGACGATGTGCACAAGTCCTTCGGCGCCCATGAAGTCCTCAAGGGGATCAACGCCGAGATCGTCAAGGGACAGGTCGTATGTTTGATCGGGCCCTCGGGTTCCGGCAAATCGACGCTTCTACGATGTGTGAACGGGCTTGAGACCTATCAGCGCGGTCGCATCAGCATCGACGGCACCGTGGTGGATGCCGCCTCACCTCAGGTTCACGCCATCTGCACCCGTGTTTCCATGGTTTTCCAACGCTTCAACCTGTTTCCGCACCGCACAGCCCTGGAAAACGTCATGGAAGGCCCGCTCTACGTGCTGAAGGAAAATAGGAACCAGGTGCGCGAGCGGGCCGTGGCATTGCTCAATCGCGTCGGCTTGGCCGACAAGACGAATGCCTATCCCGCGTCATTGTCGGGCGGCCAGCAGCAGCGCGTGGCCATCGCCCGCGCCCTGGCGATGCGCCCACAGGCCATTCTTTTCGACGAGCCTACCTCCGCACTTGACCCCGAAACGGTCGGTGAGGTCCTGCAGGTCATGCGCGCGCTCGCAAACGAGAACATGACCATGCTCGTCGTTACGCACGAAATTCAGTTCGCGCGCGAGGTTTCCGACAGCGTCCTCTTTCTCGACGGCGGCAGGATCGTTGAGCAAGGCCCGGCCAAGGAGCTCCTTCGACATCCGAAACACGAACGCACTAAGGATTTTCTTCACCGGGTCATGCACCCTGTCTGACTCCGAGCCGATGTTGGTTTGTCGCCTAGCCTGAATTCGGACCTGTTACTGCGTAGGGGACAAGTCGTCCAGCCCTGCGAGGACGGCGTTTAAAGTTCTGCGGTTCCAAGGGAATCTCGTCCATGCCGTCTCTTCAGCCGGACGAATTTGCGTGAGAACAGTTGGTTCAAGAGGAATTGAGATTGGCCAATCCTTCAAACCGGCGAGCCAGTCGGGGTTGTAGACTGTGTCGGAATGACGATGCCCTTCATCTGGCATTATCACGACGGTGGAGGCTTCCGGATTTTGCCTGGCGAACCAAGCGCCGACCAAGGCTGCGGCGCCGCTGGTCGGACCCATGAAGAGCCCGTGATCGCGAAACAGCACATGCGCCATTGCGTAAGCCGGCAATGCGCCCACCCAATGAATATCGTCGATCATCTCATGACGAACATTGTCCGGCAAAACACTGTTGCCGAGTCCGCGCAGCATGCGGCGTCCGACAGGCTGGCCAAAGAGCATGCTTCTGTGGGTATCGACAGCAATCATCCTGAGATCAGGAAAGAGCTCACGAAGAAAGCCTCCGGTTCCACAGAGCGATCCCCCAGTGCCCACGCAGCCGACGAGGCAATCGATACGGCCGAATGAGCGGACTACGAGGTCGGCCAGGCGCGCGTAGGCAAGGCGGTTTTCCGGACTGTCGTATTGTCTAGGCCAATACGTGCCCGGGCTATCTTGCAGGGTCTGCTGAAGATACTGAAGCCGACCGCGCTGATTGCCGTCTCCTTGAGGATCGTCAATGGCCATGACTTTGGCACCAAGTTGTTCCAGTCGCCACCTGAGTTTCAGGTCGATGAGGCTGGAGGCCGTGACAAGTGTAAGCGCATAGCCACGAACCGCAGCTAGCATGGCAATTGCGAGGCCGAATGTGCCCGACGTCGTTTCGATGATACGCCCTTGCCGCCTGAGGCGCCCTGACGTTTCCGCCTGATCGACCATGAAGCGGGCGGGAATGAGCTTCATGAGGGAGAAGCAGGCGGCGTTGAGGTTAGGTGCGAGTTGGGCAAATCGCGGCGTCTCGTAGGCGCGCAAATAGTCTTGCGCCGCGCTCACTGGATTAGCCCCGTTTCGGCATTGAGGGCAAACGTATGGACACCTTGGAGGCCTGCGCCACTCACCTGCCTTGCGAGTTCAGCAGCGCGCATGGCCGCCCTGGGTGCAGTGGCATCGAGAAGGATCCCGATCAATGTGCCACTGTGGGCCACCTGCACACCGCACGCGTCATGCGCCCGCGCGATATCCAAAACGGTATTGAAGGATGCCTTCGGCAGGTGCCTCTGACTGATACTGGCGCTGATGGTTGCGACACGTCCAAGCAGGCGGGGATCTTGTTGCCGGACGGAGCGGTTCGCCAGTCCCCGCAGAACACGGAACAGCCCGATTTCCTCACCATCGTAGCGTGCCCGCGGCATACTTAGGGTATCGATCGGCCGGGCACTGCCGTCCCTGAAACCTACCAAGAGAAGGGGTGGGAACTCGCCACCGAAGTGTTCGATCGTACGGCCTTCCCGGTGGGCGAAGAGGAGGGGTTGGTCGCCGTAGGCAATGGCGTCGCTTGCGCCTTCTGCGGCCACCGCCAGTCGCGCAATCGTTGACTGGCGCAGCGTGAGGCACGCTGCAGCTGCCACCGCACGAATCGCCGCAATGACGTCCGCGGTCGAGGAACCGTAGCCATGCCCTATCAGAATAGGGCTTTCGATCGTAAGCTCTCCACCTCCATCAGCCATTCCGATATGCTTGAGCGTGAGGGCTGCCGCGCGAGCCGCTTTGGTCCGGTTTGCGGGCCGCGGTCGAATCCCTTTTTGTTCATGCGGCCAGAAAGTCGCTAGCGACTCTTGCGACGTGAGCGGCAAGGTTACGAGTCCGCGGCAAAGCCTTCCGTTTTCCCCTTCAAAGACGCCTTGGAGGAATTCCCCATGATGGGCGTGCGCTCGTCCGACTCCTACCGCCAGAGGCAGCCTGATAGTCTCGTTGTTGATGTTGTTCGAGCTTGTCCGATGGCCAGATCTCGTCATCTCCGTCTTTGTCACCACGTCACCTCCTCACCTGGAATTGACAGATGATGCGTATGACTGATCCATGCTGTCACTCGCCAAATCTTGGTAGTGCCACTGGCAAGCGCATCATGCAAAGATACGGATAAGATCGCCCCACCAGTTTGGGCGTCCAATACTGGACTAGACACAGCAGCACTCGCCGAGCGCGGTTGGCCATGCGGACAACTGTTTCCGAAACGAGTGCGTCATGCACGGTGTTTTCATTATTGCTCTTGTAAGGAGAATTGGACTGCTCACCCTGTCAATACTGAGATTTGGCGATAGCCCGCAGCGGCCAAAAACGCTCAAACGCGTTTTGTCGCCAACTTGACTTTGGGCAGAGATGCGGAGCTCCATCCAACTCGCGACCCTCAATTATGCGCTTGTGGTCGCGGAGGAGGGCAGCTTTCTTCGCGCCTCGCAACGCGCAGGGATCGATCACTCCGCGCTCAGCCGGCGCATACGCGATCTCGAATATGCGATGGGAACGAGGATATTTCATCGCCATGCTCGCGGCGTCGGCCCAACCCCGGCAGGCGAGCGCTTCCTGGAGCGTCTGCGCTCCGTTCTGCTCGAGCTTGACAATACTCTCACCCTGGCCAGGACCGGCATCAAAGATGAACACCAAAAGCTTTCCATCGGCTCCAACGGGATCATCCTTGCCGGGCGAGCGTTGGATGCAATCATCGAGTTCGGGCAATCTCATCCCAATGTGACCGTCAGCTTGACAGAGAGTCCTTACCCTTCGCCTGAGGCTACACTGGGTGCCACGCAGGTCGACGTCGTCGTGACCTCCTCGTCCCGATTTAGCGGCGGCGCATTCGAACTGACGCTATGGAAAGACACTTTGGCTATCGTTCTTGCCTCAAATCATCCTCTGGCAACCCGTTCCGTGATCGAGTGGCACGAGTTGCACCAGGAGACATTGCTGGTGCGCCAGGGCGAAGCATTTCTGCTCGCCGACGTTGTTGGACGCGGCGTGCAGCTTCCTCCAATCGTCGAACATCACGTCAGTGCGGGCATCCTTTTGCGCCTTGTCGGAAACGGGCTTGGAGTCGCCTTGATCCACGATCAAGATGCCGACAGAGTTCCTCAGGATGCGGTCTGTCGTAAGCTGCGGATCGGGGGCAAACCAATCCAGATCTCCAGTTTAGCCCGTTGGCGTCCCGACAACGCCAATCCTGCCCTGCCGACCTTCATCTCATTCCTGCGCGATCGGTATTCGTCCTGACAGTCATCCGACCGGCATGACCCGAACAGTCACCCGGTTTCAGAGTGCGTTGGGGCCTAGCAACGCTCTGTCTGTTGTCATGAACCGTGTCAGCATCGGTTTGAGCGGTTCGGGGCCAATCTAACCAAGGCGTCCGCGCTTTAAGCCACTTCCCCTTCCGCCCGTCTCGCGCCGCCGGGCCGCGGTTCTTCCTTGCAAAACTGGAACCATACTTGCAAGGATGATTGAACCCCGCATCAGCACAGAACTCACCGAGATGCTGGATAGCATGCCGGCTGTGGCGCTGCTCGGGCCGCGTCAGGTCGGCAAGACAACCCTGGCGCTGGAGATAGCCGAACGGCGTCCTTCGATCTATCTCGACCTCGAATCGGACGCTGACCGCGCTCGGCTTGCCGAGCCGGAGCTTTACCTGGCCGAGCATCAGGACAAGCTGGTTATCCTGGACGAGGTCCACCGGCTACCGAACCTGTTCCAGAGCCTACGCGGGCTGATCGACCGCGGTAGGCATGGCGGTCGCAAAGCCGGCCGGTTCCTGCTCTTAGGTTCGGCGTCGATCGATCTTATGAGGCAGTCAGGCGAGACCCTTGCCGGCCGCATTGCCTATCTCGAAATGCATCCGATCGATGGCCTCGAGGTCGGCGTCGCCCACCTTGGGCCGCTATGGGTACGCGGCGGCTTCCCCGACAGCTTTCTGGCCGCGAGTGACCGCGCCAGCCAGCGATGGCGGCTGGATTTCATCCGCACTTATCTGGAACGCGACATCCCCCTCCTCGGTCCGCGCATTCCGGCCGAGACGCTGCGCCGCTTCTGGACTATGCTGGCGCACCACCAAGCCGGCCTGCTCAACGCTGCCGAGTTCGCCCGCGCACTCGGCGTCGACGCCAAGACAGCCGCGTCCTATCTCGCCCTACTCGTTGATCTCCTGCTGGTTCGCCGGCTGGAACCTTGGCATGTCAATGTCGGCAAGCGCTTGGTGAAATCCCCGCGCGTCTATGTCCGCGACAGCGGAATCACCCATGCACTGCTTGGTCTCGCCACGCAGGAAGACGTGCTTGGGCACCCAGTGGCCGGCGCCTCCTGGGAAGGCTTTGTGATCGAAACCCTGACCGCCGCCGCCCCCGCCGGCACGCTGAGCAATTTCTATCGAACAACCGCAGGCGCGGAGATCGACCTGCTACTCACGTTGCCGGGCCAACGCCTCTGGGCCATGTCAAGCGCAGCCTGACGCCGAAGGTGGAAAAGGGTTTTCATCAGGCCTGCGAGGATCTTGCTCTGGCACGGCGCATCGTCGTCTTTCCCGGGATCGGAGCGTTTTCCGCTCCGGCATGGCGTCGAAGCGATGCCCCTGCAGGACCTAGGCCAGGCGCTGCTTGGCGAAGCATAATAAAATGGCTTTGGTATTCATCCCGTCAGAGCGGAGGCTCAAAAGACCCCACTCGTCCCAGGCTCGAGGCGATGGTGAGGTCGACGGTTCGTTTGTTTGGTCTGAGATGAGGCCACCTACAGGTCCGTCAGCCCTGCTGTCCTTCGTGTTCGTCTGCCGGTTTCATAGGGTGCGACCTTGATCGCTGGCGGACCGCAATGCTGATCTTGAGCAGATGCGGGGTGGCTCTCAGTGCGGACAACCGTCAGGCCGAGCAGACAACAGGCCGATCGCTGCCGTTGATTACCCTGACTTCGTGTTGGAACGCATTCGGCCGAATGCCCTGTCCGTTGCCATGAACCGTGCCAGCATCGGTGCGATCAGCTTTGCCGGATCTGCGATTGTCTGGCCGCTTTCACGGCCAAGCACATCGGCATAAGCGACAAGGTCGCGATGAACGGCGGCAGGCAGTTCGGCCGTGATCTTGACCGGACGGTCATCGGGAATGGCGGAAAGTTTCAGCTTGGTCATGATGGATCCTTCGGCGTGCGGTGAGGTATAAGAACAAGGTCGCGATTGACAATCACGCGAACCGGAAAACCGGGCCGCACGGTGAGCGTAGGCTGGACATTGAGCTGATTGCGTACGAGCTGCTGGCCAATATTGGCGGCCGAATCCTGCGCGCTTTCGCGGATGGCCTTGGCGATTTCGCTTTCGTCGTCGCTGGACCCAAGCGATGTCCCAATGCCCAGCAATGTCGAGAGTGCTGCGGCCCGGAACATCTGGCCCCAATGACGGTCGACCTCGTCCTCCAGCCCGGAAAATCCTTCAGCGTCTGCGCCCTGCTGGCGCTCCAGCACGATCGAGGTGCCGTCAGGCATGATCAGCCGGTTCCAGACCAGCAGCACGCGCGACTGGCCGAAGGCGACGTGGCTGTCGTACTGGCCGATCAGCCTCGCACCCTGGGGGATCAGAAGATTGGATCCTGTCGGGCTGTCGTAGACATTTTCCGTGACCTGAGCGGTGATCTCGCCGGGCAGGTCGGAGCGGATGCCGGTGATAAGGGCAGCCGGTATAACGGTACCAGCTTGCACCACATAGGGCGAGGCTTTCTCGGCGAGCCGATTGGGACTGACGGTGCGACGTTCTGGCTCGGCATTGACGAAGGCGAGCTTGCGGTCCTGCATGTTTTGCGCGGCACCAGGCTCGAGCGATGGCTCCTCTATCGGCAATATCGGGCCGGACAACGCGTTTGCGACGGTATTTCCCGCACCAGCACCTTGTGTCACCGGACTTGGCCGCACATTGGTATCGGTGAAAAGTTTTGCCACTCGTGCGGCCTCGATCTCGGCCAGTCGGCGTTGTTCTTCCGGATCGGCGCGCGGCGCACTGATGTTGGACGGCACAACCGGCTGGCCGCGCTCCTGGGCACGCAAGATCGGCCGGCCGAGGTCGCCAGGCAGCGCGGGGCCGAGTTGCGGAACGCCAGCATAATCCTTAGGCAGGTTCTGCAGCCCGTCGGCTGTCGTGCGGTTTTCGGTGGTGAAGAGCTCGGGCGGTTGCTCGATCCCGCGCCGTCTGGTGTCGAGCGCCCAAATCAACGTGCCGAGGATCGCAGCGCTGGCAATTCCACCAACGCCTAACAGCGTCTTGCGCGACAATCGCGTGACCCTGGCCGGCTCGGGCCGCAGGCGCAGTTCCGCTCGAATGTCCTGGTTGGGCACATTTGCAGGGTCGCTCATCGGAACAGCCTGGTGCTGGGCGAGGTTCGTTTCCCGTCCGTGCGTACGATGCGGACGCGCTTCTCGCTCGTCTTGTCGCCGAGCCTCAATTCAGCGGCGGCAAACAGCCGATCGACGACGTAGTAATTCTGGCGAGCACGGTAGTTGACCAGTTCCGAGCCGCCCGATGGGCCGATGACAAAGAGCGGCGGCATTTCGCCCTGCCCTATGCCTGACGGGAACTCGATATAGACTTTTGCACCGTCGTCGAAGGCGCGAAGCGGCCGCCAGGGTGCTGTGTCGCCCTCGATGCGATAGCGGAAATTCAGCTTCTGAATGTCGACGCCGGACGCGACCGGCTGTGCGGCGGAAGCCTGCGCATTCTGCCGCCGCAGCGCAATCAGCTGGTCCTGCGGGTACTGCCAGGAGACGGAAGCCATGTAGGTCTTTTCGGTCGAGCGCAGCTCGAGATGATAGGTGCGGCGGTCGCTGTTGATGACGAGATTGGTCTGGAGATCTGGCCGTGTCGGCTTCACAAGAATATGGACCTGCTGGCGCTCCCCTGCCCCACTTTGTGTATCGCCGATGATCCAGCGCACCGTGTCGCCGGCGGCCACAGGCCCGGAGCCGACAAGCTGCTCCCCGGGCTGCAAGGCGATGTCTGTGACCTGGCCGGGCGCGGCATAGATCTGGTAGAGCGCGCCCTCACTCCAGGGATAAAGCTGGATGGCATTGACGAACCCGTCGCGAACCGGCTGCATCCTTGCTGCCTCGTTCGCCTGGCTGATCCGCTGCTTCGGATCGGTCGGTTCCGGCTTCACCTTCATGGCCTCGACCGGTTTCAACTGACCTGGCAGCGGAAGCGGTTTCGGCACTTCCACCACCTTCACCGGACCAGGCGGGTCGACCTTGCGCACGGCAGCCACCGCATCGTCATAGGCGATTTCCGGCGGAATATATTTCTTCGAAGCACAGCCGGCGAGCGCCGTTGCTGACAGCAGTGCCAGGACAAGCATACGCGCCTTGGGCGCATTGCGCGTGGCCGGTCTCGCCGATGTTCTTGTTCGTGCCGCACGCATCATGAAAGCTCCTTCGACCAGTTGATGGCGTTGACATAGACGCCGAGCGGATTGGCTTTGAGCCGGTCGGCGTCGCGGGGTTGTTGAATCACGATGGTGAGGATTGCGGTCCAGCGCTCGGTGCCGGCCAGATTGCCATTCTCGTAGCGGCGCTCGATCCAGGCGACGCGGAACGAATCCGGCGAAGCACGGATGACGCTGGAAACCTCGATGGCGACCTGGAGTTTGCCCACTTTGGCAAAAGGGTCGTTCAAGCGAGCGTAATCATTGAGGGAAATGGCGCCGCGGTCTGTGGTGTAATCGTAGGCGCGAAGCCAGTTTTGGCGGACGATGACCGGGTCGGCCGGAATGCTTCTGACCTGTTCGATGAGGCGGGCCAGATGCCAGGCGATCTGAGGATCGGTCGGCCGATAGTCGGCAACGGCCGGGGCGACAATCTGCGCCTCGCCAAACTTGTCGACCTGAACCACCCATGGAACCACCGAGCCGCGCGTCGACTGCCAGACCAATGCGGATGCAAAAGCGCCGGCCAGGACGAGCGAGCCGAAGGCCATCAGCCGCCAGTTTTTCGCCTGGGCGCGAGCTGAGCCGATGCGTTCGTCCCAAATCTGGGCGGCACGCTGATATGGCGTCTCGGGATGAGGCGTTTTTCCGTAACGAACAAAAGGGCGTTTAAAGGGGGTCATCGGCGGTCGTCCTGATCGAGGGAAACATTCATCGAACCGCCGCCATGATCGCTGGAGTGGACTGAATGCGCGGCGATGCTGGCGCCGTGGCTCATGGCCTGGCCGCGCTTCATGCGTTTTGCCCAGGTTGGCGGCGAGTCCGCACTGGAGTCGGCGGTGTCACCCGAGGAAGCTCTTCCCACTGACTGTTCTCCATTCGTCGCAGCCCAAGCTGCCAAACGGCCGGCCTCGTAGCTGTCGGACAGGGCTGACGCGGCGCGCGACATTGACTGCTTGACGGGTTGAACGGCAGCGCTGGCACCAGCCTTGGCGACACCCGCCATGCCGGCGGCGATTGAGCCAGCACCACTTCTTCCGGATGTGGCTGCGCCAAGTTCCCAGGCGGCCGAAGTGCTGCCGGCCAGGTGTGCGCCGCCGCGTGCGGCTGCTGCCGATATGCGTCCACCGGCATTGAGTGCGCCTGCAGCACCGCCTATTGCGGCGCGGGCACCCATAGCGCTGGCAAGGCCAAGGCCGCCAGCCGCGAGGCTCGTGCCAACAGCGGCACCTGCGCCCAGTTGCGGGGCACCAGAGACCAGCCCCGTCGCAATGCCGGGACCGAAGATCGACAGCCCCATCAGCGACAGAGCACCCAGGACAAGCGACAGCGCATCTGTGATCGTGGGTTGTTCGGCGCCAAAGCCGTGGGTGAACTCGCCGAACAGGCCCGAGCCGATGCCGACGATGACGGCAAGCACTAGGATCTTCACGCCGGAGGCGACAATGTTGCCGAGCACCTTTTCAGCGAGGAAGGCGGTCCGGTTGAACAGCGCGAAGGGGATCAGCACGAAGCCGGCAAGCGTTGTCAGCTTGAATTCGACCAGCGTGACGAAAATCTGGACGGCCAGAAGAAAGAACGCAATCAGTACGATGGCCCAGGCGATCATAAGCACTACGATCTGGACGAAATTCTCGAAGAAAGAGACGTAGCCCATCAGCTGGCTGGCGGCCTCGAGGATCGGATTGCCGGCGTCGATGCCGACTTGCGCGACGCGGCCCGGCTGCAGCAATGCCGAGCCTGAAAGTGCCGAGCCTCCAGCCTTCAGGCCGAGCCCGGAAAAACTCTCGAAGACGATGCCGGCCAGACGGTTGAAGTTGCCGATGATGAAGGCGAAGAAGCCGATATAGAGCGTCTTCTTCACCAGCCGGTGCAGCACGTCCTCGTCAGCGCCCCAGGCCCAGAACAGGCCGGCAATCGTGATGTCGATGACGATCAGCGTGGAGGTCAGGAATGCCACCTCGCCGCCGAGCAGCCCAAACCCGGAATCGATGTAGCGAGTGAAAGTTTCGAGGAAGCGATCGATCACGCCGGTGTCGTTCATGGCGCCACCGTTTCCGGATGATGCCGGTCTTCCGCGAGAGGTGGTGTTGGCGGTTGGAGCGGCAACATTCGGCTCGGGTCTTTTTCGATCGACGGAGCCGCATTTGGCGCTACGGGACGAGATGGCCGCAGGAAGCGTCGGCGGTTTTCCGCCCAGGCTTTCCTGCAGGCGTCGTCATCAATCGCCGCCATGCCAATGTCCCGGCATCGGGCAAGTTCGACGCTTGCCGGCTCGCCGCCCGGATGTGCGGAGCGCGGGGAGGACGCGTCCTGTGAGCCGTCGCCGCGCAGCGCCATGAAGGCGGCGGTCATGGCGGCGCCAAGGGCGAGAACGGCTGTCATCCGAGCGGCGATCTTGAGATCCATGCGTCTTCGCCTCAGTCGTGGAACATTTTTACGGATGACGGGCTGTAGCTGCTGCCCGTCATGAAACGGCTGAACTGTTCCCGCGCCTGCTCCTGCGCTGCCGCCCTCCTTGCCTGCTCAAGGGCCTCGGCTCTTCCTTGTGCCGCCAGCATCGCGGTAAGATCGGCAACTTGCTTGGCCTGCACGGCAAGAAGCTGGTTGCCGGCCTGCGTCGCCTGCAGCACGCCGACAGCCGACTGGCTGGCGCTGACCAGCGCGCTCGTCTGCTCTTGTGTCCCTGCGATGTTGTCGACTGCGACGGCGCCGGTTTTCAGCGAATGCTCGAAGGCAGACACCGAGGTCTGCCAGCGTTGATGCGCACCCTCAACAAGCTGCTGGCTGGAGAGATCCGAACCGAAATTCTTGTAAGTGGAGGTAAACTGGCTCTCGATGTCCTGGACGCTATAGGCCAGCTTCTCGGCCTCGCCGAGCAGGGTCTTCATCTCGGAAAAATTGCCCTCAATCTGGCCAAGCAGCGAGGTCGGCAGCGAAGTGAGATTCTTCGCCTGGTTGATCAGCATCTGCGCTTCGTTTTGCAGCGAGGTGATCTGGTTATGGATCTGCTCCAGGGCGCGCGATGCCGAAAGCAGGTTTTCGGCATAGTTCCTGGGATCGAACACGATCAGCGCCGATGCTGGTGCCGATGAAAGCGCCGTGGCGACCGCGATGGCGCCGGCTACCGCCATGCGACGGATAAGGCTGCCTGCAAGAACGGGATTCATGACGAAATCTCCTCTGTGGACTGGTCGATCACATTGGTGAGATTTGGGATGAGGTCGGCCGCCCAGGAGAGACCGCGCTCCGCTAGCCAAGCCTCGAGAAAATGGTCTCGGCCGGCCTCGGCGATAATCCGTTCGATCGCGGCCTGGTCCGATTTGGACGACGTGGCGCAGAGCGCCAGCGCGATCGGACCGAGCCCCAGTTCGAACAGGCGGTTGCCGCGGCGGCTTTGACAGTAATAGTCGCGCTTCGGTATCGCCCGGGCGATGATCTCGATCTGGCGATCGTTGAGACCAAAGCGTCGGTAGATCTCGGTGATCTGTGGCTCGATGGCGCGCTCGTTTGGCAAGAACAACCGCGTCGGGCAGCTTTCAACTATTGCCGGCGCGATTGGCGATCCGTCGATGTCGGAAAGCGACTGCGTGGCGAAGACCACGCTGGCGTTCTTCTTTCTCAGCGTCTTCAGCCATTCGCGCAGCTGGTCGGCGAAACCGCCATCGTCGAGCGCCAGCCAGCCCTCGTCGATGAGCAGCAGTGTTGGCCGGCCGTCCATCCTCTGCTCGATGCGGTGGAACAGATAGGCAAGCACCGCGGGAGCAGCACCTGTGCCGATCAGGCCCTCGGTTTCGAACGCCTGGACGGAGGCTTCGCCGAGACGCTCATGCTCGGCATCAAGCAGATGGCCATAAGCACCGCCGATACAATAGGGACCAAGCGCCTGTTTCAGTAGCGAGGACTGCAGCAGCACGGACAGGCCAGTCAGCGTCCTTTCCTGGACTGGCGCAGAAGCGAGCGACGTCAGCGCCGACCACAGATGTTCCTTGACCTGCGGCGTGATGGCCACGCCTTCGCGCAGTAGAATGTCGAAAAGCCAGTCGGCCGCCCAGGCCCGCTCTGGCGTATGATGGATGCGGGCAAGCGGCTGCAGCGACACGGTGTGAACGTCGTCCGACAGATCGGCCAAGGTGAGCAAGGACAACGGATCGTCAGACCCCTGCCCGCCTGCGGCATTGCTTCCGAGACTGTGCCAATCGCCATTCATGGCGAGCATGGCCGCGCAGATTGAGCCGCCGAAATCGAAGCCAAAGACCTGGCTGTTTTGGTACCGCCGGAACTGAAGCGCGATCATCGCCAACAGGACCGACTTGCCGGCGCCGGTCGGGCCGATGACGAGAGTGTGGCCGACATCTCCAACATGCAGGCTGAACCGGAACGGCGTGGCGTCTTCCGTTCTGGCGAAGAACAGCGGCGGAGCGCCAAAGTGCTCATCCTCGATCGGCCCTGCCCAGACCGCGGAGAGCGGAATCATGTGCGCGAGGTTGAGCGTGGAAAGCGGCGGCTGGCGAATATTGGCATAGACATGGCCAGGGATACTGCCCAGCCAAGCCTCGACAGCGTTGACGCTTTCGGCGATGCAGGTGAAGTCCCTGCCCTGAATGATCTTTTCGACCAGACGCAGCTTTTCGTCGGAAATCGAGGGATCGGCATCCCAGACAGTCACGGTGGCGGTGACATAGGCTTCGCCGATCTGGTCAGAGCCCAGATCCTGGAGCGCTGCGTCCGCATCGGCCGCCTTGTTGGCGGCATCCGTGTCGACGAGAACGGACGCCTCGTTGGTCATCACCTCCTTGAGGATCGCGGCGACAGATTTCCGTTTCGCGAACCACTGACGGCGTATCTTCGTCACCAGCTTGGTCGCGTCGGTCTTGTCGAGCATGATCGCCCGCGTCGACCAGCGGTAGGGGAAGGCAAGGCGATTAAGGTCGTCGAGAATCCCCGGGAAGGTCATCGTCGGAAACCCGGTGATGGTGAGTGTGCGCAGATGCGCCTCGCCAAGCCTCGGCTCTAACCCGCCGGCCAGCGGCTGATCGACAAGCAGGCCATCGAGATGCATCGGCGTTTCTGGTAAGCGAACGCCATGCCGCTTGGTCGAAATGGTTGAGTGCAGGTAACTCAGCGTCTCCCCATCGTCGAGCCAGTCAGATTCCGGAACGAAGCCTTCGATGAGGTTGAGCACGCGGTCGGTGCGATCGACAAAACTCTTCAGGAGCTCCCACGGATCGACACCGGTCTTTTCCCGGCCTTCGTAGAGCCAGCTCTCCATTCGCGACGCCTCCTCGGCCGGTGGCAGCCACACGAAGGTGAGAAAGTAGCTGCTTTCAAACAGCACACCGGAGTCTTCGAACTGTTCGCGACGCTCGATGTCGAGAAGTGCGGATGCACAATCCGGGAACCGGCTGTCGGGGTAGCCGCTGGCGGGATTGCGCTGCGCTTCGACAAAAATTGCCCAGCCGGAGCCGAGACGGCGCAGCGCGCCGTTGAGCCGCGCGGTTTTGCCGACCAGCTCGGCCGGCGTAGCGGAGTCCAGATCCGGCCCGCGAAAACGCGCCGTTCTTTGAAAACTGCCGTCCTTGTTGAGCACCACGCCCGGCGCCACCAGGGCGGCCCAAGGCAGATAATCGACGAGGCTGGCACTCTTCTTTCGGTATTCCGCGAGGTTCATCATGGCGAAAACCTCAACATCCGAAATGCGTGGGATAGCGAAGGTGCCGGCGAACCACATCGACGAATTGCGCGTCGCGCTTTGCCGCCCATACGGCCACAACATGCCCGACCGCCCAGATGATGAGCCCCGCGATCCACAAACGAAGTCCCAATCCGACCGCGCCGGCCAGCGTGCCGTTGGCAATCGCGACTGCACGCGGCGCGCCGCCGAGCAGGATCGGTTCGGTGAGTGCGCGATGAACCGGCGCGAAAAAGCCACGGATCTCCTCATCCATCAGATCAGCGCTCCGCCGCCGAAGGAGAAAAAGGACAGGAAGAACGAACTTGCCGCGAAAGCGATCGACAGCCCGAAGACGATCTGGATCAGCCGGCGAAATCCGCCTGAGGTGTCGCCGAAGGCGAGCGAAAGGCCGGTGATGATGATGATGATCACCGCCACGATCTTGGCGACTGGTCCCTCGATCGATTCGAGGATTTGCTGAAGCGGCTCCTCCCAGGGCATGGAGGAACCGGCAGCATGGGCGGGTGCAATCATCATGATCGCAGCGGTCGCCGCATACGACAGCTCCACGGCAGGCTTACGGAAAGCCGATGAATTGAAGCGGATCTGGGTCATTCTGAAGCTCCATAGGGCGAGTGGTGATTCAAGGTCGTTGTGGTCTCGAGATTTGCTTCCAGGGTGCGATAGTCGCCGGTGGCCGGATCGAGCCCGTCGACCAAGGCGATCTCGACGAGCCGGCGCGCTGAGCCGCGGCCAGCGAGAACCGCGATGAGATCTATGGTTTCGCCAATCAGTGCGCGCGGAACCGTAACGACGGCCTCCTGCACGAGCTGCTCCAGTCGGCGCAGTGCGCCAATGGCAGAATTGGCGTGAATGGTGCCGATGCCGCCGGGATGGCCGGTCCCCCAGGCCTTCAACAGATCGAGCGCTTCCGCGCCGCGTACCTCGCCGATCGGAATGCGATCGGGCCGAAGTCGCAACGACGACTTCACCAGATCGGAAAGCGAGGCGACACCATCCTTGGTGCGCAGCGCCACAAGATTGGGCGCAGCACACTGCAACTCGCGCGTATCCTCGATCAGCACGACGCGGTCGGCGGATTTAGCCAACTCCGCCAAAAGCGCGTTGACCAGCGTGGTCTTGCCCGTCGATGTGCCGCCGGCTACCAGCACGTTCTTCCGTGTCTCCACGGCAAGCTGCAGGACGTCAGCCTGGCCTTCGGTCATGATGCCGGCGGCGACATAGTCTTGAAGCGTGAACACCGCGACTGCCGGCTTGCGGATGGCGAATGTTGGTGCCGCGACAACAGGCGGCAACAGACCCTCGAACCGGTCGCCGGTTCCAGGCAGTTCAGCCGAAACGCGCGGCGAGCCCGAATGCACCTCCGCACCGACATGGTGCGCCACCAGCCTGACGATCCGTTCGCCGTCGGCCGCGATCAGGATTTCATTGCTTGCAACGAGTCCTTCGCTGAGACGATCAACCCACAGGCGACCGTCGGGATTCAGCATCACCTCGACAATGGCTGGATCGTCAAGGAAGGCTGCTATGGCCGGGCCGAGGGCGGTGCGGAGCATGCGCGCGCCGCGCGACACCACTCTCTTGCTGGCATGATGGTTGGTCGCCATGCGGGGTCCCCGTTTCTCGCCACGAACTGTTTCGTGCCGCGGTCGGGGATCATTAGAAAAGGCAGGAGCGTCGGCCTTGCAACAAGCAAAGCCGGCGATCGTGCCATGACGTGCAGAGACTTGCGAAATGCGGTGCCGCGACCGCGATAGCTCAGCAACCCGGTGCCCGACTGGCCATCGCCGCTCAAAAAGAACAGGCGGCTATATCTACGAGAAGGCATATCTGCTGCCGGCATCGACCAACAAGGATCGCTTTCGCCGATCGAGACCCACCGACCAGTGTCATCGACCGCCCGACACTTCAAGGGGTGATGTCTTCCATCAGCAGCGCCACCATCTCGTGGGCGTCCCTGCCGCGAAGTTCGGCGCCGCCGCGAGCAGCCGGTTGGCGCGACGAGCCAGGTCCACACACAGAGGTCGGCCCCCGGCGCGGCGCGGCTGTAGGCGAGGCTAGCAGGTATGTTGAAGAGCCTAGAGAACTATGGTAGAAATTGCCAGAAAGGTAGATTTTTGGAGTTTCTCGTGTCCCTGAACATCAAAAATCCGGCCACCGTTGCTCTCGCCGATGAACTCGCACGCCGCCAGGGTATCAGTAAGACAGCAGCCATTCATCAGGCCCTTAGCGAGCGCTTGCATCGCTTGGGCTTTGGAGAGACCGCTCAGGAGCGTCTGCTGGGAGAATTGCGCGCCATCCGAGAAAGAGTGGCACGATTGCCTGAACTGGATAGTCGCAGCGACGAGGAGATCATCGGGTACGACGAGCATGGAATCCCTAACTGATGGTGATCGATACCTCAGCTGTTGTAGCGATCCTTCGGAGCGAGCCTGAGGCAGCACGGCTGGAACGAGCGCTGGTCTCCGACCCAATCCGTCTGGTCCCGGCAACCTGCGTGCTCGAGGCACGCATGGTGCTGGTCAGCAGGCGCGGCGAACACGCGTTGGCCGAGATCGATCTTTGGCTGCGCAAAATCGAGGCCGACATCATTCCTGTCGACTCCGAATTGGTTGATCTGGCGACCCAGGGTTGGCTGACCTACGGCAAGGGCCACCACTCGGCGGCGCTGAATTTTGCCGATTGCCTCTCCTATGCTTTGGCAAAGCGTGCAGACGAACCGCTGCTTTTCATCGGCAAAGACTTCTCCCAAACGGATATCGAACCGGCATGAGCACGAGACTCTAAGATCATCGGCTGTCTCCAGCTTGAACCCTGTAATAGCGCCCAATCAGTTTCGATTCTGTCGGCTGGGCCTGCATCAAGGGGTGTCATGCCAATTGGTCCCAAAGCAGAGCAAGCTGGCGTCTTTCGTCCCTTCGATCTGGCGCTGCTGGGCCGCGTCTTCGATCGGTTGGAAGTTGAGGGCCAATCCAGCCGGCCAACATGTAGCTCAGACATTCACGGCCGCGACGCTGGTCGCGCGAATAAATGATGGGCTTCATCGAAAACGGCCCTTGGTAGGACCCGAAGCTCGCTTGCTTTGTAGGGGAGATGCTCGAGATATTGCGTCGTCAGCCAGGCAACCACTTGCGCTTGGGCCAGGTCGCGACGGCGCTTGATTGGCTCGCGATCAGCTCGTTTTGAGACCCAGAATTTGTGAGCGGCAAAAATACGCGGATCGGGAACCACGAGCCGCAACGGTCCGCCTTTTTCATCGATGGCGATTGCTTCGAAAGCAGGGGCATTTTCCAACCATGCCAGGCCGGCGATCTCGGCGGGCACCAATTCGTCGTCGGCCTTCCCGACAGTTTCCCGGCTCGGCTTCCACGCCGGGTTTGCAAGCGGTTTGATCAGATCCACGAGGTATCCGTCGCGGTTCACCGCGCGGAACGTAGCGGATGAACGCTCGAAAGACCGATCGACCTTGCGCAAAAGGTTGATGAGCGCTCCATGTTCGACGTTGGCGCCAGACATGATCCGGAGGGACTGGCGCGAGTCCATGAGGAGATCGATATCTTGGGTCGATGTGATTCCGGGATCCACGAACACTCCGGCCGCCGCCTCATAGGCGTAGATCGCATTCGTGCCGGCAATACGAATGCCTTCCCCGAGAAGACCGGCGTTATCTATTGCCCTGATAATTCTTGCGGCGATCAGGGGAACACGTCCAAGTCGGAGCGCGCGATTGACAGCAGATTGGCGCTCCATCTGCTCCTGTCGCGCAGAGAGCGTTTCTTGGGCGGACGCGCGAGCTGTTTCCCAATCCGCCTTGACAGCTTCGCTCGCCGGCGAGCGCCGACCCTCTGCCTTTTGGTGTCGCACGCCAGCGGCGTCGTAGTAGCTTCGCATCAAGTGGTCAATGCCGCTCACGGTGTGCCAGACGAGGGATCCCCGAAAGCTCTTCGCCTTCCTTTGGGCCTCCTTGAGCGCAATGAAGCGTTGGTCGGAATTGACTTTTTCCCGACGCTGATCGTTATTTAATTCAACAAAATCAGCCAATTCAACAGTTACCCTGCATTTAGCTCCGAGCTGTTGCAATACACAATAGGCGGCGGAGCGGCCAGTTGCAACAGCTCTCACGTGATTCCATTGCGACTGTTGAAGTAGCTGTATTAATTAAAAAATATGACGACAGAGCAGCTTTTCTACGGCAACGCAGTCGAAGCAAAAGCGCCGCTCGGACACGGCCTTCGCTGGTTCCATTCGATCCGCAGACCGGGCCAGTGCAAACGGTGTGAGAAAGCCTACCAAAGTGGCGGAACAAATCATGATCATTTCTCATTGTGGTGATCATCAGGGGAGATTGATCATGGCCGACCGGCACAACCCAAAAATCGAGACATCGGCAAATGTCGAAAAGAACCCGGAAGATTGGGTCAGCGGAGATGACCCAATGACTCCCGCACAAGCCTCCTATTTGAAAACTCTGGCCGAACAGGCCGACGACCCTGACGCCTATGCTGACGGCCTCAGCAAGGCGGAAGCTTCTAAACGCATTGATGTACTCCGGGAGAAGTTAGGCCTGTAGCGTCCGCTTGTGGCTTTTCGTCTCCCGGCGAAGGACAGCCGATCGGGTCGGATTGGGACAGTTTTGCTGCAGGTTGTGACTCGCGCAATTAGTTTTTCTGAATTGAGCGCGTTGCTGCTCGACTTGCGATCGAGACGACAAAACGGCGGAAGGGAGCGGCTTATGGGGTGCAGCAGCCCGGCATCCCTCTACGCTCGCCAAGACCTCGCGCCCGCCGGTCCAATCCTGCAGTCGAAACAGATTAGGACGTCCCGATGAGGGATATGGCCAGCAGCGACACAAAAAGGACAAGGGCGATTGCAGCGCCCCAGATGAGGACTTTTTCGGCGCCGCGTTGCTCTTCCTCGCGAGTATGTCTTTCGCCATTGCATGCATCCTTTGCGAAGGCAACGACTTAGCAACGTGCCGCGCCAAGGCTGAGTTCCCGGCAAAGCTCTCGGAATCAAACTTCGTGTTCTCCAACCGTCGGTTGGTGGACGCATTGCAACTGATGCATCTAAAGTTTCCTTGATCCGCGCGCACCGGGCATGCCCGACCCCGAGCCCCCGCCCTGCAACAGCGCTTGATCGGCCCCGCCGCATCAAACTGTGCGGCGGGTTTTTTTCCTCACGCGATGGAACACCGGCGCGCAGGGAAAGTTCTGCCCACGCAGCAAACTCTTTCCCTCATATTTTTGCTGCCAAATCGGATAGCTCCGATCGGCCCGCGTCGTTCTTTTCCTCCGGCGACGCGGGCTCGCCGTCCTCGCTATCGGTTGAGTAGCCACAGAACAAACGAGAGCACGATGCTGATCAGAATACCGGTGCCGATCGGAGCATAAAACGTGAAGTTCTCACGTTGGATCACGATGTCACCGGGCAATTTGCCCAGACCGACCCGCGACAACCAGGGCCACAATAGGCCGATGGCAACTATGATCAAACCAATGACAATCAGAGTTCTGGACATGGCGGCATCAGCTGTCGTCCTTATAAGACTTGGCGGCTTCATCGATCTTACGCCAATCGTTTCCGTGGCGCCGCACAAGCTCCCGCGCCTGGACTGGCGATATACTTTGCGTTTCGACGATGTGGTTCACGTCCGTCTCCTCGCCTTTCAAGGGACGCGAACGAGGGCTCGTTGGCTGTCTGGCCGTTGGGTTTTTTGCATCTCGTCTGGGCATGAATGGACCTCTCCTGGAGCAGAATAAACGGTCCGGCGCGGCGAAGGTTTCTCCACGCTGGCGCGTTGAGCAGTTCACCGATCGCCTCATTGGCTTCCCCTTGCGGGCAGACCATACGTTCTGGTGGTCTTGGACCCAAATGACCTGCACCGCGTTCTTTGCGAGCAGTGCTGTGCTTCGCAATCTGATGGAAAAATCTGACGCCCCTGCTGCACCGCAGACAGCTCCTGGTGCCGAAGCGCGCTTTCCGTACGATCGAGCGGCGGTTGAGCGGTTTCGACAGACATTCCCGCGCGCCAGGTGGAGCGACGAGCGCAGAAGCTGGTTCGTGCCGGGAAAGACTGCAGCGCGGCGGATCCAGCGCTGGCTTGCGCAAGAGGCGGATCTACGAGGAGCACATGATGACAGCAAGGGACGGGATGCTTTCGCCTTCGATCCCCTGTCGAGCCGGTATCTGGAAATCGCGGACGACCTGCGCATCCGCACGCCATATTCGCGGACGGTCCTCGAGGAACTGCGAGCCGTTCCATGGGCGAGCTGGGACGACGAACTGCGGGCCTGGAGGGTGCCTTTCCGCTCATACGAGGAGTTGAGGCGCCATTGGCCAAGCATCGAAAGGGCCGCAGGCCGCGCAGAACCGGACGAGAGGAAACGGCGACGGGAAGCGTCCAAAGACTCCGAGGAATATAAAGCCGCTAGATTGCGGTATGCCGAACGCAGGCGACGTCGCTATCCATTGCCTGCTGACGATTTACCCCGGCTTGGCCTTACCGTGGCGACGGAGCAATACGGCATCGTCGTCTTCACCGACATTTCGGGTGAACTCGTAGACGCCTCGGAATTAGCAGCGTTCTATCCGCATTTGATCGAGGCGGACGTCGACCATGTCTGGGGCAGATGGCGTCCGGCGACGTTGGCTGAATTGATTAGAACATGGCCCGCTCGGCGTGCTGCCGAGTTAGCGGAACGGCAACGAGGCTGGTGGCAGCCAACGCTGCCCGAGCTCAGGATCGCTCGCCAAAAAGCTCGAAGCCTGGCGCGAAGAAGGGCAAAGCTTGTGTCATCGTTCTAGCCTTTCAGGCCCGGCGCTTCCAGCGTCTGTCCGGTTGCCAATGTGATTGAAATGTCCCCCGATCGGAGCCTCCCATGTGCAACGATAGCGAACAACATATGGCCTGGCTGAATATTACCGGATGATAGCGCCGCTGGCCTTGAATATCCCGAGCCTGAAAACGAATTTGACTTGCGCTTAGGCGCACGACACCCGCATCGACTATTCGGCTCCAATAACCAGCGTGGCAGGTAAAGCCGTCGAGCGGCTTCTATGACGTTTGGAATCCGGACCTAACGGCGGGCCTGTGTTCAACTTCCGCTCCGAGGGAGCCGTCACTTTGGGAACAGCACGCGATACCTGTTTCCGGCGTCGGCGTTCCTCCGCTCCACGCACCCTTTATGGCCATCGCCGGACCGAGAGGAAGTCCGTCGCTCCGCTAACACGTGGTTGGGCAAGCGCGCCAAGGTCATCGCTGAAATGTTAAACCATTTCTGCAGAATTTGACGCACACAAAGGCCGATCCGAGGCCAACTGGGAGTGCATACCCCAGCTTGGAATTGTGCGGAACCGTACGAAGTCGATTGCAAGCAACCAACCTGGTTGGCCGGGCATTAATTTAGCAAAGCGTGAATTAGGAAAGCATCGGGAGGAACACCATGCTGCACGTTAACATGCCTGGTGAATTTGAGGTCGGCGATGAGGTTGCGCTAGCAGGTATCGTCATCGCGATTCTCCCCAGCGGGCGCGCCAGGGTGAGCATTCCTTCGTATGACCATCCTTATACGATTGATCCGCCACCGAAAGTCCGGGCCGGCGACCGAGTGGTTCTTGTTGGGGACGTCACCCGCATCGATTGCGGAGGGAACAAACTCACTGTGCGCATTGACTGCGGCGGGGTGATTACTGTCGACAAGTCGGCGATCACTAGGCTGAGAAAGCCCCGCCGGGCTTCAACGGGTTAACGCTCCGGCGAGACAACAGCCGGTGTCGGCGCGGGGAAGATGCAAGCGCCTTTGAACAGCCCAAGGGTGCCGCGCTGTCCAGTCGGATATGGAGCGGACGAACGGATAAATGGGAGCTCGACGCTAGGGCAGGCGCCCAGCGTAGCGCGTTCCTGGCGCTTTCGGATTACCGGTGAAGCAAGTCAGATCTTCGCATTCGCGATCGTCGCTCTCGGCAACAGGCGGCGCGCCCGTCCAGGACGCGTGGCACGTGTGCGCTGTGGAAGGAGACGACCAGCACATCCCGTGTGAAGGCAACCCGGCATCCCGCTCGACGGGAACTTTTCTCTGCAGCGAGCGCTTGGTCGCCGGTCAGACGCGATGGGCGCCGGCTCGTATCCATTATGGAGATCACATGTTCGTCCCGCCACCGATGCCCGCAAAAAGTCTGCTTCGGTGCGTCGCGACGGAACTGGACGACATGGTTGCGGTGGAGTAAGCGCCCTCCCCTGGGTTAACAACCGGTCGGTGACAGCCACGGCCACATCGACAACAACCGCAACGGCAATCAAGTCGTCGCTGAAAGCCTGCAAGGTGTCTGTCACGACACAGCGTGCCGGCAAAGCTACGCCCTCGCGACAGGGATTCGTTGTAAGCTGACCCGACGGCAACGCCGGCGACTACGAGTCGAGGTCGTAGGGCTGATGGCCCAGCTCGTTGTGATGAAGCGCCTCTGCCATACACCTGATGTCGAACGCCTGGCCGCACGCCGGGCAGACGACGAAATACTCCTCCTCCCGAAGTGGCAATGCGTCGTGGTCTTGGGGGATGACGATGTCATTGTATTCGTCGGGCATTGGGTCCTCCGGAAACCCGCCCGCTATGCTGGAACGCCTGCCAGCAGGATTTGTTTCAAAGTTATTGCGCCAAGGAAAGACCTGATGTCCGGTTCGGCAGCGATACCGTGCCACCGGGCAGTTTCAAAGTGATTATCAATCTTTGGTACGGCGCGGGCAAGAACCTGTTCCTCGGGGCGGCGAGGCTCGAATTCAACCAAGCATGCGCGGTCGAAAGAACTCCAATCCGGCAAGGCACACTGCTAGCCGAGATCGACTGTGGAGACGAATGCCGAGGTCCGCCGCTCCGATGAAAGGTGATCTGATGGGTATCAGCTGCGAAAAATAGCTCCGCAATCGGGCACCGGGGTTGGGCTTTTGAAGCGCCTGTCTTGCCGGCAGCTCATCCAGTTGCCGGCGGCGCTGGCGGAACATCGTCGGCTATCTCCTGCCTGAGCCTTGGTCCTTTGCTGAGCCGGCGACCGAGCGCATCGACGAAATTGTCGTAGCGCTGCAAGCCCTTGGCGCGCGCCTCCGCTTGCGCCGATTCCGGCAAGGCTGGAGTCGAGTTGAGCCAAAACCGGACGAACAATGCTAGCGTCTCAATAGCAATTCCGACGTCACGCTCGACCCGCTGCACGCGTCGATCGATCTGGTCGAGGCGGCGAGTGATCGCCGCTTGCTTTCGTTCTTCGGCGTCCGGCGACAGGAACGACGCGAGCGCAGCCTCGGCGACCAGTGACAGCGAGACCTCGCGCCGCCCAGCGTAATCTGCCAGTGCCCTCATTACGTCAGGGTCGAGATAGGCAGACAGACGTCTTTTCTTGGCGTTCTTCATGCGCTCAAAGCTCAATGCCATCATTGGGGTCAAGGGCGGCCTGACGAGCTGCGCGTCTCATGGCTTGATCGACACTGCGGCGACGAACGGCGTCATCATCGGGCTCGTCCCTGTCGAGGTCGAACTCATCGTCGCAGCGTGGCGTTCGTTCCGGCGCGATGTCTTCGTGTTCGGGAAGCTCGGGCTGGCGGCGAATGCCGCCATTGGCCGGATCCTCGTCCTGCTGATCCCTGGCAAGCCTCAGCTTGCGAGATTTGCCTTCCGGCTCAGCAAGAAGTGTCGTGTCGGTCCAGTCCTCAGAGCGAGCGTTCTTCATTGTCCCTCCGGTCCTTGGCGGCGGCAAGACACGCTCGGCAAGACGCGGGTCGGCAAAGTAGCGTGCCTTCGTCGCACGGATTGGGAACTGGCCCGAGATCATAATGATCGCCTCGGTCGGGGGCAGCTGCATGATCTCGCCCGGCGTCATTAGTGCACGCGCCGTTTCCTGCCGCGAGACCATCAGATGCCCGAGCCAGGGCGACAATCTGTGCCCCGCATAGTTTTTCATGGCGCGCAACTCGGTCGCGGTCCCCAGAGAGTCTGAGACGCGCTTGGCCGTCCTCTCGTCATTCGTGGCGAAGCTCACCCGCACATGACAATTGTCGAGGATGGAATTGTTCGGTCCGTAGGCCTTCTCGATCTGATTGAGCGATTGTGCAATCAGGAACGACTTGATGCCATACCCGGCCATGAAGGCCAGCACGCTTTCGAAGAAATCGAGCCTGCCGAGCGCGGGAAACTCGTCCAGCAGCATCAAAAGACGCTGCCGGTGATCCTTCGCGTGAAGATCTTCGGTGAGCCTGCGGCCGATCTGGTTAAGCACGAGTCGCATCAGCGGCTTTGTGCGACTGATGTCCGATGGCGGCACGACCAGATAGAGCGTCGTCGGCCGTGCCTCCTCGACAAGGTCTGCGATCCGCCAGTCACAGCATGACGTCACCTTGGCCACAACTGGATCGCGGTAGAGGCCCAGAAAACTCATGGCCGTCGAGAGCACGCCGGAACGCTCGTTCTCGGACTTGTTAAGCAGTTCCCGAGCAGCCGACGCCACGACGGGATGCGGGCCTGCATCACCCAAATGCCGCGTCAGCATCATGGCGCGCAGCGTTGCCTCGATTGGCCGCTCTGGATCGGAAAGGAAGTTCGCCACGCCTGCGAGGGTCTTGTCTTTCTCCGCATAGAGCACGTGCAGTATTGCGCCGACCAGCAACGCATGGCTGGTCTTCTCCCAGTGGTTGCGGCGTTCCAATGTGCCTTCTGGGTCGACCAGGACATCCGCCACGTTCTGCACATCTCGAACTTCCCACTCGCCCCGTCGCACCTCCAGCAGAGGATTGTAGGCTGCGGATCCAGCATTGGTCGGGTCGAACAGGAGCACCTGGCCGAAACGGGCCCGCCATCCGGCCGTCAGTTCCCAGTTTTCGCCTTTGATGTCGTGGACGATTGCCGAACCCGGCCAGGTCAGTAGTGACGGCACGACCAGGCCGACGCCTTTGCCGCTTCGGGTCGGTGCGAAACATAGCACGTGTTCCGGACCGTCGTGGCGCAGATAGTGTCGGCCCAACATACCCAGGATCACCCCATCCTGACCGATCATCCCAGCGGCCTTGATTTCGTCTCGCGTCGCCCAGCGCGCCGAGCCGTAAGTCGTGGTATCCTTTGCCTCGCGCGCCCGCCACAGCGACGTCCCGATCGCTGCGACGATCGCCATGAGGCTTCCGCTCGCCGCAATCGCCGCGCCCTCCAGGAAGACGTTCGGCGCGTAGGCGTCGTAGAAAAACCACCACCAGAAAAAGGCTGGCGGCGGATAAACGGGGTGTCCAGCCAATTCGAACCACGGCGGACCGAGTTGGCTTTGAAAGCCGAGCCGCCCTGCCGTCCACTGTGTTGCTCCCCATGTTGTCGCGACGACAATCAGAAAGGCGGTGAGGATCTGGCCCCATAAAACCTTGCTTGCCGGCATCGGTCGTTTCCCAAATGGATGATCGGAACAACCGAAAAGCTCGAATTCCTAAATCCGCAAGAAAAAAGGGGCGGTCGAAGCAGCATGGCGTACCCGGACGTGGAAAGACTTGCCCGATGCGATCTCGAATGTTGAACGAGCATAGGGGGGCTGCTTTCTTCTGGAGCGTTGAGCCGCTACTTGCCCAATGATAGTTAGTTGTCTCGGCTCAGATGGCATTTGACGAGATGGACGGGTTCTTGGAGAACCACGGATTGCGCATGACCAAATGAACAAGAGTCCTCAGCGGCGCGCCGAGCCGGAGAACACTCTAGTCCCGGCAAGTGGTGGTCAGCCGTTCTGCTGAGCTCGAATCTTACCGCCTCCCTGATCGGTAGCGCGATAGATCCAGAGCCGACTCGATGAGCAGACCCATCAAGTCTGTTCAATTTTGTTAATCAATTCAGTCACATCAACTATTGCCATGGACTTTCGTTGGAACTGTTGCAAGCCGCGCCGGCCTCACGGATCGCGGAATCTATTGGGCCGCACCTAAGTTCCAGATGTCCCGATGCAGGCGCCATGTCCCGTCGCCCCCTTTTTTCCAAACGACAATGTACTTGCCCGCAACGGTGGAAGGGGCACCGCCTTTGCTCGGCACACTGAGCGTAAATGCGCCAACTTCGTAGGCGAGATTCCCGCTCCCTTCCACTTCCAGCGCCTTCAGGGTGAGATTCTTCATCCCGGCCTTGATTGCGCCCTGCCAGAATTCTTCCACGCCCTTGCGGTCATCGACGCGTTTGCCGTCGGGTGGCAGCAGGGCGGCATCGTCGGTATACATTTGACCTACCGCTGCTGCGTTTCCGCTGTTGAAGGCGTCCATGAATTTTACCAACGCCGCTTCGATGTCCTCACGAGCCGAGTGGGCGGCCGCAGACAATGCAGACGAAAGAAGCAGCACAGCAGCAAATGCAAATGACTGAACCAGTCTCATTTCGTCCTCCCTTGCGTACCCGACATGCCCACCCGATGAATAGCGCCGACCCGAGGGCGCCGCGGCGTTCGATGGCTGAGTGAGCCCCGAACGGCGCGGTTCTCCTCGAGCAATCCGGCTCGACGTAAGGCGGGCCATCCGTGCCGGCCTCGTGACTAAGAGACGGGCGAATGGCGGTTCCTGGACTCACCTTTTTGTCTGAAGTCGCTTCCTTTAGCCGGTGGCGGAGTTCTTGCTTCATGACTCCAGCACCGTTTAGAATCGGTTTTCGGAAAATTTGTCTTGTGGCATCAATTTTCATGGAATAGGATCATTTTTCATAGGTGTTGGCCCAGCTGGACCAAAATTCGATGAAAGGATTCGCTTTTCATGCCTGCGGTGCAAGAGCACCAATTTTCAGGTCCTGTTACCGTTTTTCAGGAAATCCGCCTTCCTGAAACGGCGACCCCGGCCGGGTACAGCGCCCTGGTCGGAGCCTACAGGCTCGCCGTGCCCTTGCCCCGTAGGTTGTTCGCCACGGGCGAGCATCATCGCATTACCGAACGGGATGGCTGGCGGATCATGACCCCCCGCCACGCCCCAAATCCTACCCTCGAAGGCCACCTGACCTTTGCGCTCAAGTACGAGGGACTGGACCTTGCCGTCCTCAAGCGGCTGTTCCAAGTGACCGGTCCCGCGCCGATCGAGGCGCTGGTCCGTGAAAGCCCGACCGGCAGTTATGCCCGCCGCATCTGGTTTTTATATGAATGGCTGAGGGGCGCCCGTATCGATCTGCCGGACGCGGCGGCCGGACGATACATTCCGGTTGTCGATCCCGAGCTGCAGTGGCCCGGACCCGACAAGACCGCTTCGCGCTACCGCGTAAGGGACAATCTCCCCGGCACGCGTGAGTTCTGCCCTCTGGTGTTCCGCACCAAGATTCTCGAAAAATTCATCGGCCTTGAACTACCGCGGCGCGCGGAGGCAATCGTAGCGGACGTGCCGCGCGACCTTCTTGCTCGGACCGCCGCCTTTCTTTTGCTCAAAGACTCGCGATCAAGCTATGCGATCGAGGGCGAGCACCCGCCGCAAGATCGCATCCAGCGCTGGGGCCGCGCCATCGGCGAAGCCGGCCGCTGGCCGATCGATCGCGATGAGCTGCTGCGTCTGCAAAGAATTGTACTTGGCGACGCCCGTTTCGTAAGACTTGGCTTCCGAAAAGAAGGAGGTTTCGTCGGTGAGCATGACCGAGACAACGGCACGCCCTTGCCCGATCACATCAGCGCTCGGCCCGAGGACCTGCCGCGGCTAATCGATGGAATGGCGGCGTTCGATCAGGGCCCCGCGCAAAACCTTGATGCAGTCGTAGCCGCCGCAATCCTCGCCTTCGGCTTTGTCTACATTCACCCGTTCGAGGACGGAAACGGCCGCATTCACCGCTACCTAATCCACCACGTCCTTGCCATGCGCGGCTTCAATCCGCCGGGAGTGGTCTTTCCCGTCTCGGCCGCGATCCTGGACCAGATCAACGAGTACAGGGGCGTGCTCGAGAGCTATTCGCAGCGCCTTCTGCCGTTGGTGGAATGGGAACCGACGCCGCAATTCAACGTCCGGGTGCTGAATGACACCGGTGATTTCTACCGGTTCTTCGATGCAACCCCGCACGCCGAATTCCTCTATGCCTGCGTTCAGCGGACGATCGAACGGGACCTTCCCGAGGAAACCGCATTTCTGCAGCGCTACGATCAGTTCCGGCAGCAGGTGGACGCCTTTATTGACATGCCCGAGCGGTTGACCGATCTGCTCTTCCGTTTTCTTCACCAGAATGATGGACATCTATCGAACCGCGCGCGCGAAAAGGAATTCGCCACGCTGACCAGTGACGAGGCAGGAAGAATCGAGGCGATCTACGCGCAAACCTTTGGTGCCCATTGAAGGTGTGATCATCAGGATCGATTTTTAGTCCGACGGTTTGGGATTCCCTTGTCCCTGCCTTCATCTCCGAGGCTTGACTTGTCGCCGAGACATGCACGATTTTTTCCGCACGGTCTGACCGGCCGCCGATCAGCCGCGGCCAGAACGCGCTTGACAAACCGGAGCCGTCCCGTCCAACCTCACGCATTCACCAGGGGAGTCCCGGCAAGGGGCTGAGATACTGCTGGCATTCGCGGCGCAGTGACCCGTTGAACCTGATCCAGTTCATACTGGCGTAGGGACGGTGCAAGCGCTTTGCGGGAGTTTACGCCCGAGGTCCTGTTTCGGCAGGTCGACAGAAGCGTCTTTTCATCCTTCCGGCACAGAACTGGGTCTCCAATGCAACGAGCAAAGGAGCCTCAAGATGAATGCCCTCACTCCCGCCGTCTCGACGGGACCGTTGCCTGCCTCACGCAAAATCCACAAATCCGGTACCATCCACCCGCAGCTCATGGTGCCGATGCGCGAAATCTCCGTCCATCCGACGGCCGGCGAGCCGCCCGTCACCGTCTACGATTCGTCCGGCCCCTATACGGACCCCACTGTCGAAACCAGCATCGAAAAAGGCCTAGCCCGGCTTCGCCATGAATGGATTGCAGCACGCGGCGACGTTGAAGCCTATGACGGCCGCCATGTCCGGCCGGAAGACAATGGAGTTGCGGCGGGCGAGCGCCTGACACCGGAATTTCCCATTCGCAACCGGCCACTCAGGGCCAAGGCACGCAAGGCGGTGACCCAGCTTGGCTATGCGCGCGCCGGCATCATCACCCCCGAGATGGAGTTCGTCGCCATCCGCGAGAACCTCGGCCGTCAGATGTCGCGCGGCAAGCTGCAGCGCGACGGCGAAGCCTTCGGCGCGGCCATCCCCGATTTCGTAACGCCGGAGTTCGTGCGGGACGAGGTGGCGCGCGGACGGGCAATCATTCCCGCCAACATTAATCATCCCGAGAGCGAGCCGATGATCATCGGCCGCAATTTCCTGGTCAAGATCAACGCCAATATCGGCAATTCAGCGGTCACCTCCTCGATGGCCGAGGAAGTGGAAAAGATGGTGTGGGCGATCCGCTGGGGCGCCGACACGGTGATGGACCTGTCGACCGGTCGCAACATCCACAACATCCGCGAATGGATCGTGCGCAATGCGCCGGTGCCGATCGGCACGGTGCCGCTCTATCAGGCGCTGGAGAAGGTGGGCGGCATCGCCGAGGATCTGAGCTGGGAGGTCTATCGAGACACGCTGATCGAACAGGCCGAACAAGGCGTCGACTATTTCACCATCCACGCCGGCGTGCGGCTCCACTATATTCCGATGACTGTTGACCGGGTCACGGGCATCGTCTCGCGCGGTGGCTCGATCATGGCCAAATGGTGCCTGCACCATCACAGGGAGAGCTTTCTTTACGAGCATTTCGCGGAGATATGCGACATCTGCCGGGCCTATGACGTCTCCTTCTCGCTCGGTGACGGGCTTCGTCCGGGCTCCATCGCCGATGCCAATGATGCGGCGCAATTCGCCGAACTGGAAACGCTGGGCGAGCTGACGCAGATCGCCTGGGCCAAGGATTGCCAGGTGATGATCGAGGGGCCCGGCCACGTGCCGATGCACAAGATCAAACAGAACATGGACAAGCAGCTCGCTGTCTGCGGCGAGGCGCCGTTCTATACGCTTGGACCGCTGACCACCGACATTGCGCCGGGCTACGACCACATCACCTCAGGCATCGGCGCC
Organism: Mesorhizobium sp. M0923; assembly: GCF_040319365.1. Lineage (NCBI taxonomy): Bacteria > Pseudomonadati > Pseudomonadota > Alphaproteobacteria > Hyphomicrobiales > Phyllobacteriaceae > Mesorhizobium > Mesorhizobium sp. M0923. The sequence continues at coordinate 128,224 of NZ_JAMYNW010000002.1, forward strand.
GCCATGATCGGCTGGTTCGGCACGGCCATGCTCTGCTACGTCACGCCGAAGGAGCATCTCGGCCTTCCCGATCGCAACGACGTCAAGACCGGCGTGATCACCTACAAGATCGCGGCGCATGCCGCCGACCTGGCGAAGGGCCATCCGGCAGCGAAAGCCAGAGATGATGCCCTTTCCCGCGCGCGCTTCGAGTTTCGCTGGGAAGACCAGTTCAACCTGTCGCTCGATCCCGAAACCGCGCGGTCCTTCCACGACCAGACCTTGCCCAAGGAAGCGCATAAGGTGGCGCATTTCTGCTCGATGTGCGGGCCGAAATTCTGCTCCATGCGTATCTCCCACGACATCCGCGCCGAGGCACAGAAAGAAGGCATGGCGGCGATGGCGGCGAAATACCGTGAAGGCGGCGATCTCTACATGCCAGCTGACGAGACCGGCGCACCGCTCGTGCCGGAGGCGCACGAGCGACCATGAGGATGCTGGTAAAAGGGGCCGGCGTCGCCGGCCTCACCGCGGCCTTCGAACTCGCCGTCCGCGGCGCGACGGTCACAGTCGCCGAGACAAGACATGCCCTCGGCGGCAATGCGTCGTGGTTCGCCGGCGGCATGCTGGCGCCATGGTGCGAGTGTGAAAGCGCGGAGCAGCCGGTGCTGGATCTCGGACGTGACGCCGCCGACTGGTGGGATGCGGTACTGCCGGGTCAGGTGACACGGGCCGGAACACTGGTCGTGGCCGCGCCGCGTGATGCCGGTGAGCTTGACCGGTTCGCCCGTCGCACGTCAGGGCATCGGCGTGTCGATGAAGACGAAATTGCGCTCCTGGAACCCGACCTCGTCGGCCGCTTCCGGCGCGGATTGCTCTTCCCCGATGAGGCTCATCTCGACCCGCGTCAGGCGATGGCAGCACTTCATGACAAGCTTGCAGCCATGGGTGTCGAATTCCGCTTCGGCGCCGATGCCCGGCACATTTCCGGCTTCGATCGTCAGATCGATTGCACGGGGATGGCGGCAGAAGACGACGGGCTGCGCGGCGTTCGCGGCGAGATGCTGATCCTGCGCACGCCGGACATTTCGCTGTCACGCCCGGTCCGGCTGCTTCATCCGCGCTTTCCGCTCTACGTGGTACCGCGTACCGATCACCGTTTCATGGTTGGCGCGACGATGATCGAAAGCCAGTCCACAGAACCGGTCACGGCGCGTTCGATGATGGAGTTGCTCAGCGCCGCCTGCGCGCTCCATCCGGCATTCGGCGAGGCCGAGATCGTTGAGGCTGGTGTCGGCGTTCGTCCGGCCTTTCCAGACAACCTGCCGCGCATCGAAACAAGCGGAAACACCGTCGCGATCAACGGCCTCTATCGCCATGGCTTTCTGCTCGCCCCAGCCATGGCCCGCCAGGCGGCCGAACTGTTTTTTAATCAGGACAGAACCAAGGAGCTTGCTCATGAAACTGATGGTCAACGGCGAAGCGCATGAGGTTGCCGCCACCACGCTGGCTGAGCTGCTTGCCGCGCTCGACTATGAGGGCGACTGGCTCGCCACCGCCGTCAACAGCGACCTCGTGCACAAAGCCAACCGGGCAGAATTCCGTTTAAGCGACGGCGACCGAATCGAAATCTTGTCGCCTATGCAGGGAGGTTAGAGCATGTTCGACTTTCTCGGGACGACGCTTCCTTCCCGCCTGCTTCTCGGCACGGCACAATATCCTTCGCCCGCCATCCTTGCCGATGCGGTCCAGGCATCGGGCACGTCGGTGGTGACCGTGTCCCTGCGGCGTGAGATGGCGGGCGGCAGGGCTGGCGAAAAATTCTGGTCGCTGATCCGCTCGCATGGCACAAGAATCCTGCCCAACACGGCCGGCTGCCACTCGGTCAAGGAAGCGGTCACAACCGCGAAAATGGCGCGTGAGGTGTTCGGGACGACCTGGATCAAACTCGAGGTGATCGGCAACGACGACACTCTGCAACCTGATGTGTTCGGCCTGGTCGAAGCCGCCCGCATCCTGTGCGAGGACGGCTTTTCGGTGTTCCCCTATACGACCGACGACCTTGTCGTCGCCGAGCGGCTGCTGGAGGCGGGCTGCAAGGTCCTAATGCCGTGGTGCGCACCGATCGGTTCCGCCCTCGGACCGATCAACATAACGGCGCTGTGCTCGATGCGCAGTCATTTCCCCGAAGTCCCACTGATTGTGGATGCAGGCCTCGGGCGCCCATCGCACGCGGCAACGGTCATGGAACTCGGCTTTGACGCCGTGCTCCTGAATACCGCAGTCGCCAAGGCGGGCGATCCGGTCGGCATGGCGCGCGCATTCGGCAAGGCGGTCGAAGCCGGCCGTGAAGCCTTTCGTTCCGGAATGCTCGAACCGCGCGAGGTCGCGGTGCCGTCGACGCCGACATTCGGCAGGGCGGTTTTTTCATGAAGCTCGATCCCTTCTACCTGATCGTCGACAGCGCCGCCTGGATCGAAAGGTTGGCGCCGCTCGGCGTCAAGCTGGTTCAGCTTCGCATCAAAAGCATGAATGAGACCGGGTTGCGCGCCGAGATCCGGAAGTCGAAGGCCTTGTGTGCCCAACACAAAAGCCAGCTCATCGTCAACGATCATTGGCGCCTGGCAATCGAGGAGGGTTGCGACTTCGTGCATCTCGGCCAGGAGGATCTGCAAACCGCCGACCTCTCCAGGATACGGTCAGCCGGTGTCAGGCTCGGGTTGAGCACGCATGATCATGTCGAGCTGGAAACGGCCATGTTTGCCGAGCCCGACTATGTTGCGCTCGGTCCGATCTATCCCACCATCTTGAAGAAGATGAAGTGGGCGCCGCAAGGACTAGAGCGGATCGGCGAGTGGAACCGTCGGGTGGCGCCGATCCCATTAGTCACTATCGGCGGCCTCAACCTTGACCGCCTCGACGGCGTCTTTGAAGCCGGCGCCAACAGCGCCGCAGTGGTCACCGACATCACGTTGAGCTCCGATCCCGAAGCACGCACGCGAGAATGGATCGAAAAGACGGACCGATGGCGATGAGACGAGAACCGCATGTGCTTGTCGTTGGCGGATCAGATTCCAGCGGGGGTGCTGGAATAGCACGCGATATCGAAACGATCGCTTCCATTGGGGTACGCACCTGTCTGGCCGTGACAGCGCTAACGGTGCAAACGCACGACGCCGTGATGGGAATTCATCGTTCGCCACCAAGCCTGGTGGCCGATCAGATGCGCGTCGCGCTGCAGGCCAACGAAGTGGCGGCAATCAAGATCGGCATGTTGGCGAGTGCCGATATCATTGTTGCCGTTGCCACTGTGCTGCGCAAATGCCCGCAAGTGCCGGCAGTATTCGACCCTGTGCTGGCCTCCACCTCAGGCCGGGCGCTCCTAGAAGCAGACGCTATCGCTGTCATGAAGCGCGATCTGATGCCGCTTTGCTGCCTTATCACGCCTAACCTTCCTGAATTGGCGCTCCTTATTGGCTCAGAACTGGCAATGGATGAGGACGGTGCGCTCCTACAGGGACAAAGACTGCTGGCCGCCGGCCCTCAGGCCTTGCTGATCAAGGGAGGCCACGCATCAGGACCTCGATCAACCGATATTCTGTTGCATTCCGATCAAGAACCAATCCGCTTCGACGCACCGCGCCTTGCCGGATCAATGCGCGGGACGGGTTGCATTCTGGCCAGCGCGATTGCGGCCCATCTGGCGAAGGCGAAGTCGCTCGAAGACAGCGTGCGCGAAGGCAAGCGGCTTGTCTTCGATACATTTCAGAAGAATGGAGCAGAATGAACCCGGTTAAGCGGTACAAGCAGCTTTGGCTGCTGTTACGCTGCATCCTGAGCGTCTTGCTCGCTGGCGCAAACTATCCGATGAAACATCGCAACAACACGACAGGTCAACCCGAGCTCGTGGCAGTAATTTCACCAGGGATCGCGCCAAAATGCGTTAACGACAAGGCTTGAGCTCTAAATCGGCTGGCCGTGCTCTTCGCTCCTCCCGGAAGGTGATGATCTCGCCGCCTTAATAGAGTCGGGACGGAACCGAGTAGACGGCCATATTGGAACAGTCGTCTGGCCCTCTGCATAACCTTCAGATGCGTCTTTGATCATTGCTTGAGGAACGCGCCCGTGTAGGTCTGGCCGGCAAGCGTAACGGTTCCGGCCAGTGCTCCGTCGGGGGCCATGACAAAACTGACGTCCGCGCCATTCGGTAGGCGCTCAAGCTTCAACGTGCTCCCTACAATTCTTCCAGCGCCGGCGGCCTCTCCCGGATAGTTGTCGCCCAGATTTCCCCACGCATAGGTGACCGTCACCTTCCCATTGGAAGAAACCGTTTGAACAGCGAGTTTGGCGTCATACATCCCCTCCAATCGACCGGCCCATAGTCCGGAAAAAGCAGCGTACTTCGGTGGAACGCCCTTGCCAGGTGGAGTGACCGCTCCGGATTGGTCATTGATTGCCGAGCCAGAAGGAACAGCGGCAGGAACCAAGGCAGGTTCTGGAGGAATGATACCAGGTTCTGACGCACGTTCGCGAGTGGCGGGTTGCGGCGTTTCAGGAGCCGATTGGCACGCGCTTAAGGCAAGCGCCGCGAAGCCAAGCACTGCGTTGCGCGTTCGGCGTGCCATCTTCTGGTGCCCTGCCATTTTTGAGTCTAGCGCAGGCCGACCTTATCACGCGTTTTCACAATATGTGTCCACGAAAGGTATGGCGTTCACGCCAGCGGCTCGTCGAAGAACCCGCCGCGGCGGTCGTGAGTGAATGCCTCCCTTGGTCGCCCAAGTAGCCGCCTGGAGCGCCAGTCGCCCGCACCCGATGATTCTTCCAGTGGGTCGAACGGGAGGATCAGCAGTTGACCTTGTTGGAGGCTCCAGATCAGATTGTGAGCCAGTTGCGACTGTATCCTGAACCTTCGAACAAACGAGTACACGCTGGACGACGGATCGAACAAGCTGCTGAATGAACCGCTCTAAATGAAATCGACAGGCCTTGACCGACGACAGCTTGAGCTTTGGCGAGGATAGACGGTTCAGCGAATTCTCACGCCTCGGCGATGCGCGCGCATCCCGGCAGGAACCGAAGCGTGATGGTCTCACCGAAGCGGGGCACCTCACGCCGTTCAGCGCTCAGCAGCAAGGCGAAATCACTCGCCGTGATGCCCTCTCTGATGGACGGCAGGTCAAACGCGCTCGGATAACATCGGGGATCCGCATGCCACCGTCAAGCCAAGCATCACGACCTTTGCCTCTAATCCTCCGACACTCAATGTCGCTTTCGGGACCCGGCAAACCGATCCACGGCACGGCTGGGAGCACGCGCTCCGGGAGCCGGAGTAGACCTTTTAGCGGGTGCGGATGGCAGTTTTGAACGTGCGATCCCATCGTCCCGAACGATGTGGATTTACCAGCAAGCCGCTATGTTTTTGGGCTCCTTCGCCACGTTCGCTCACGACTGGTCACGTTTCCTTTCGCCGTCTCTGTGGGAAACCTGTGGGATGAGCACACCGCGTTCGTGTCTCGCGATTTGAGTTATACTGGGAACGGTTTGCGGCGACTTGGAGAAACCCGGCTTCTTCGTGATCTTCTCGGCGGCGTCTGCCAAGAAATTAGGATGATGATGACCGTAAGTTTCGATCAGGACATCCACCGTAATGCCAAGAAAGCCCGCAGCCTGCCACATATCGGTGCCGGCCTGCATCAACCAAGTCGCCGCGGTGTGGCGGAACACGTGCGGAGTGACGTCGGGCCTCAGGCCGGCGGTTTCGCGCGCCGTCTTGAAGCTCTTGTCTATCGACTGCACCGGCTTTCCATTCCATTCCACGACAAAATCCTGCGATATCTTGCGACCGATGTTCGCACTTTTGCCGCGCGATTTGGTCTCGATGTGGAGATCAGTGCGCGCCCAACGCCGGAGGTGCGCCAGCAGCCGCTCCGGCAAGGGTACGGGGGGTTGCCGCTTCTTGGTCTTCCTAGCGCCGGTGGCACCGCGATAGAAGATACCGCGGTCTAGGTCCACATGACCGCGCCCTTTGGTTGGACGCATGGCGGCACCGCAGATTGCGGCCGAGCGCGTTCCTGTATAAAGCGCGACGAGGATGAAGCGCGCGAGATGTCGCCCAGTTCGCCGGCCACTCTCTTGGCCCTTCCATGTCTGCTTCATACGCCAAGCGGCCCAGATCAGTGCGGCCGCCTCACTGCGGGTCAACCAGCGTTCGCGTGCGGCGGCCTTGTCAGGCAGGATGATGGTCGGTGCGGCGGTTGTATAACCCTCCTTGCGGTAGTAGTTGATGGCGGCACGAAGATCCTCGAGTTGGCGGCGCGCCGCGGCTTCGGTGGGGCGCGACGCAACGTATTCGCGGCAGAGTTTGCCATTGATGGCGGCGAGAGTCTTTTCCCCGAAGAAATCAAGGACCTTGTCCAGCCGAGCCGCCGTCTCTTCTGGTGTGGCGTGCTTCGGTGCAACCTCTTTAAGGTAGAGGTTGACCACATCGGCAATTAAGACGTCCTCGGCTCCCCGCGCTCGGTGGTATTTGCTTCCGATGTAGGCGGCCAGCGCCTTTTCAGCTTCAGTTCCCGGACGGCCTTTTTCGCCGCCGCCAGCGCTGATGAAGCTGGTTCCATCGCGGATAAACCATCCAGCTTTGTTTCGGCGCGTTCCATCTTTTTTCCAGCTTTCGTCACGCCATACCAGGCGTGGCCCTTTCGACGTCCGCGGCATAGTTCCCTCATCCTCGCGATTGCCATCAAGCTCACGTATTCCTTTCCGGCGATTAGCTCCGTTTCAAGTCGACCGGCGTCACGTTCCTTGCGTAGGCCTGCTGCGCTCATCGAGCCGTCGGGAAAGGCAATTCGCGCAGCGATTTCGACGCGCAGTGGCGTGGTCTCGTCGAATTGGTCGGGGATTTTCAATAGGAAGTCCTCAGCAGTTCTTAGGTCCGAGCTGTTCGCGGACCTCGTTGAGCACTCCGTCCTGTCTCGCCGTTCTGGACATGGTCCTGCCGGAGAACTCTTCTCCAAAAAACCGGCTGCGAAAACCGCCCGCCGGAGGTGCTGCGGCGAAGGGGCGCCTTCGACCTGTCAATCGGAGTGGTTGCGCCAACAAGTCTTTGGCTGGCCTCTGCTTCCAGTCCGGCCAGACACACTCCGAAGGGGATTCGACCATCGTTTCAGTATCGATACTGCCGGCAGGGCCTATTGCGTCGCAACGCCCGCGCGCCTCGCGCCGCCTTTCAGGCGAGCAGGGCAGCGGAGTATCTCCTTCGCTTCTTGGCTGGCAACGTCATTGCTGGCGACGATTAGCGGTAGGCCGCGCGTGATGACTACCCACGTCCAAATCGATTACCCGTCGCAAAAAGCGCTCTGTTCGCCATCGAACTCAGCCGCATGCCCTCGGTGTCGCACGCCACAGCGCCGAAGGCGTGATGAAGAACGGAGATGCTTCCAATGGGGGCGACCGGCCGCGCTCGTCGTTCATCGCCGCGCTGTGGTCCTTAATTGCCACTGCTGCACGTTTGTATGTTGCAGCCGCGTTTGTAAACAGGAACGCCGTGACTGAGTTGCTATCCCGCGACAACCTCGGTTGGCTGGCAAGCACAAGAGGACGAGGAGTGCCGGAATCTCCATGACGGGTTTGAAAATCGAGAGAGAGGCTCTCGACTGCCCGTCTCGGAGTACATCCCCATGGCGACTACCGTTCAGAAAATTACCCTTCTGTCCTCGCGAGACTTCGCCTTCAAGAAGGTGGCGTTCTCCACGTCCCAGGCCCGCGTCAAAGCTGACATCTGGATCGAGGACCGACCTGACCTCATAGCTGAAGTGACGACCCACTCGCACCTCATCGTGCGCGAGACCACCAGCGGACGCATCGCGCGCCTTGCCGTCGAGATTCGCGCAGGGTCGGCCACTCCCACTGAGCCGCAGGCGCTCGGACCCGCACTTCTGGGCAAGCTGCTGGAGCGCTATCCCGTGCGCCGCATCGAGACGCGGGAGGATGCATGATGCCCCGGCACGACGCGTCCAACCTGGCGCAACGCTTGGGCCGGCAGGCCGAGGCGGTTTGTCGCCACTATCTATCTAACGGACATCGCGAGGGCCGCTACTGGTTTGTCGGCGATGTCCGAAACACGCCGGGCCGCTCGATGTTCGTGCGGCTCGTCGGCTCGCAGAGCGGAAAGGGCGCAGCCGGCAAGTGGACTGACGCGGCGACCGGGGAGCATGGCGATCTTCTCGATATCATCCGCGAAAGCCGCGGCTTGAGCGACTTCAGGGACGTTGCCCATGAGGCAATAGCGTTTCTCGGGTTACCGCATCCCGAACCAGAGCAGACATCAACCCGGTCGAAGTTGGTGGCCGCGCCGTCGGAAACGTCGGAGAAGGCGCGTCGGCTATTTGCGGTGTCGCGGCCGATTGCGGGCACGGTCGTAGAGACGTATCTGCGCAACCGCAGTATTACTGCTTTGCACGGGACCGAATGCCTGCGTTTTCACCCCCACTGCTATTATCGGTCCGACCAACACTCGCCGACTGAGACCTGGCCGGCGATGATCGCTTCCGTCACCGATGTCTGCGGTCATTTGACCGGCGCACATCGCACCTGGATTGACCCTTCCGGCAAGGGCAAGGCACCAGTAGATACCCCGAGGCGCGCTATGGGCGACCTTCTCGGGCATGCGGTTCGCTTTGGTCGGCCCGGCGAAGTCATGGCGGCCGGCGAGGGCATCGAGACGGTCCTGTCGGTTCGGTGTATCTTGCCCGACATGGCCATGGCCGCAGCACTCTCGGCCGCGCATCTTGCTGCCATCCTGTTCCCGGTCACCCTCAGACGGCTCTACATTGTCCATGACCCCGATCCAGCCGGTGACGGCGCGCGCGATGTCTTGATCGAAAGAGCAAATGCTGCCGGGATCGAGGCGATCGTGCTCTCGCCGGCATTTGGCGATTTCAACGAAGATCTCTGTAAGTTCGGCATTACTGATCTTCGAGCGCGCGCCCGGGTCCAACTCGCCCCACAGGACATCGCCAGATTTATGCCAGTGGCGGCATAGCCCGGAACCGGCAGCTCCCCGCGTCGTGGCATTTGCTCGGGTGCTCCTGAGATCGGAGAGAAACCACCCCTCCGGCCTTCAAGAGGGCGATCGGCCAGCAAACGACCCGGCCTCGCAATGTCTTCGGCCGACTATTTTCCGGCGCGCTCCCAAGGGAGCGCTTTCCATCGCGAGGCAAAATAGCCGGCCTGCGCCCTCCTCCGCTGACGCTCCGGCCCTCCACTTCGCTGCGGGTGCAGGACCGTCCCGCCCGCCGGCTTTCGTCGCCATGAAGAAGGCCGCGAGGGTCGCGGTCCAACCGACGGAGCATCCAAATGAGCGAGCATGACGACTACGAACCGCAGCATTCGTCTTCACCGATCGACCACGCTCTCACCGAACTCCAGCTCTATGGCTACCGGCCCTTCGGGGATGAGCCGGATCCCCGACCGCTTCCGGAGGGCCACCGCGTCGCCGGCGCGATTGCAGACATCTTCGACGCGTTCGTCGCCACCCTGCAAGATACCCGCCTCGAGCCCGACCTCGACGATCTCCTTTGGTCGACCGTCAACGTCTTTCACCGCGCCGCAGATCGGATCGAGCGTGAACTTGACCATAACGAGCAGGCGCAGCGCCGCAGCCAGCGTGAGCAGGACGGCAGCGAAGTGAAATCGGTCGAGCTGGAACGCCTGACGGCCGAAGGACAGACTCTCATCGAACGCCAGAACGCCTTGGAACTGATGCGCGATCAGGCTGCCGAGCACTATGAGCGCCACACCGGATCGAGCTGGCGACCGCGCAGCGGATCAATGGTCAACCACCGCAACCTGACCTCTGCGGTGATCGACAGCCGCGATTTTCTCAGCGCCAAGAAACGCGCCTCGCAGGAAGTCCTTTTGCCACCAGGCCCCAAAATCGCCTTCACCGCCGGTCTCGACTTCAATGATCAGCAGTTGATCTGGGCCAAGCTCGACCAAGTCCACGCCAGGCATCCTGATATGGTCTTGATGCACGGGAAATCGCCGAAAGGTGGCGAAAAGATCGCCTCCTGCTGGGCCGACCATCGTAAGGTACCGCAAATCGGCTTTGCCCCCGATTGGACAAAGCATGGGAAGGCCGCCCCGTTCAAGCGCAATGACGCAATGCTGGACGTGCTGCCGATCGGCGTCATCGTCTTTCCCGGGACTGGAATTCAGGACAATCTTGCCGACAAGGCCAAGAAGCTCGGCATCCCAGTCCTCGACTTCCGCCCCAAGGGAGGCGGCGCATAGCGCCGCTCTCCTATCTTTTTGTCCGTTGCACGACACGGCCGCGGTCGGGCCGGGCGGCTTCTTTCCAATTCGGTGGATTGCGTGGGTTCGGGATGGCGGATTTTCCGCTCCCGGCGCCCCCCGTCTGTTGGGGTATTCAAATCCACGTCCATGCGCAGGTGCGCGACGCTATCTCGCTTACCTTCCGCGTTTCAGCTGCTTCGCAGCCGGCATCACAGGCGAGATGGTGACGTCCGTTCAACCGGACGGGGCGTGGATCGGGGCGAACGCACCGAAGGACCGAGGCGGATCCGATGCTGTTTCTGACCAGCCTGTGCATTGCTTTCGTTGTCGCTGACGCGACATCGCGCGACGCACGCTTCGGGTTCGCCACGACTGCCGTCCCGTTCCAAAGATGGCGAATATCCGGCGATGCACGTCAGCTGGAGCTGAGCCACGGCATGCACGTGTCAAGCGCGGAGCTAGCACCAGCTTGCTGTTCCCTGAAGCCTGCTCAGGGGAAGCATCGACAGCGGTGATCGTGGTAACCGGGCTCTCGCCAGTGCGATGGTTTCGCCTGAAATCCTCCGTTGATCCCTCTATCTGGTCGGCCGCTCCAAACGACCTCTTCGATGGGCTGATCTGGCCGAAGGTCGGCTTCGCCTCAATCGCCTAAGCCGCAATGGCGCCGATCGACTTTCTTCCCCTTTCGGCTTCGCCGTCATTCCTCGCGAAACAACAAAGTCGCTTGGCTGCCATCCTCCGCTGACGCTGCGGTCGCAAGCGATGCGGCGTCGATCGCCTCCGGCCCGCAGATCGCCGTCGAGGCCGCAATGGTGCGGGCTCGAAACAGAGTTCAAGGAGAAAGCTCATGGCGACCATCGGAACGTTCAAAAAGACCGGCAACAACGAGTTCAGCGGCGAAATCGTCACCCTCTCGCTTCGGGCCAAAAACGTCCGCATCGTGCCCGAGGCAAACCGCTCCGGCGACAGCGCCCCCAGCCATCGCGTCTTCGTAGCGCAGGTCGAGATCGGCGCCGCCTGGGCCAAGCGCTCCAGTGAGGGCCGCGACTATCTTGGCCTGAAGTTGGACGATCCAAGCTTCACCGCTCCGATCTACGCCAACCTCTTCGACGATGAGGACGGAGAAGGCCACAGCCTCATTGGTCCCGGCCCAACGGCCGCCGCAACGGCGATTGAGAAGCCGCGAGCTCCCGCCCGCGAACCGGGCGGGAGCCGTCTTTTGCTTGTGAAGCTGCAGCGGAGTGCAGTCGCAGTTCACAGCGGCCATCAAGATCGCAATCCGAGAATCGTCCTCATCATCTTTGAACAATCGGTGCAGGACGTCTGAGCAGATCTGCGGCCTCGATGCCGAGAACGTTTGCCAACTTGTCGACAACGTCTATCGTCGCGCCGTAGACGCTGCGTTCCAATGCACTGATATAGGTGCGATCAACGTCCGCGCGATGGGCAAGTTCTTCTTGCGAAAGCCCCGCCGCCTTTCGGTACCGCCTCAGATTGCGCGCAAATACCTCGCGTATTTCCATGTCCGCGAGTGCAATGCCTTGTCGAGTATTCAGCCACGGAGTATTCTCGACAAACTGACTTCGACGATTGGAAATCGCTTGCTCAAGCCACTGCTCGATCCTGATGTCGCCGACACTGCGCCGAATGACCCGATCCTGACCGGCTATGATGAGGAGCGGCTACTTACCTACATTCGCCTGCTTGACGCGGCGGCGGAAGATGCCGACTGGCGAGAGGTAGCCAGGATCGTCCTGCACATTGACCCAGAACAGGAGCCGGAGCGGGCGTTCCGCTCTTGGGAAACCCATCTTGCACGCGCGCGATGGATGACGACCAGCGGCTACCAGTATCTTCTCGCAGGCGGCGCTCCCCATTGAGCGCCTTGTCATGCTTTGCTGAATCTGCGCAACGATTTGCCGACTCTCCAACTATTCACATTTCTCTTCACCCTGAATGTTGATGCCGGGGCCTCAGATGCAGTTATGCGGAGAGGACAGGAACCGTGCAGGACGATTGGACCGAACCGGCGGCCTACGTGCACATGTGCAGCTACCAAGCTGAGGAGTTCGCCGCCGAGTATCTGATCCGGAACGATAAATTCATCGCCGAGTGCCGCCAGATCGCCTCGCGGCTCTCAGGTTCCGGAGATCCTGTCGATCAGCGCGACTTCGCTGCCCGTTGGGGTGCGCGATTTCAAAACTGCCGGTGCCGGATTTCCGCAGGCTGAGAATATCATCTGGACAGAACAGGCCTCGCCGCGCGTGCTGCGGGCCACGCGGATGTCTGCGTCGATCAGCCCCTCTCATCAGAGAATTCGGCCTTCCAGACTTATCGGAGCCAGCGTTTGGCAGCAGAAGGAAGGACTTCACATTCTTTGGTCTGCTTCAACCGGGAAGAGCCATGTGGTCTGCGAAGACCACTCCGGCGAATTCGATGCTATCCTTCTGCCCCTAGACGCTGCATTTGAGACGCGGCTCGATGCGGCGCGCCGGCTCTGGCGCGCGCTGAACGGCCGAGCGGCCGGTCCATCCTACGGCGCGCTACCGCAACAGACCAAGACCAGGCATATCCTCAATTTGCGCGCGCATGATGGTCACTACATGGGTGCAACCTATCGTCAGATCGCGGAGGTGTTATTGTCGCGCGAGCCGATTGTGCCGCGAGATTGGCGTGATCATCACCTCCGGCACAAGGTCCGGGCTATCTTGCGCCGTGCGGCTTTTTTGGTCGCAGGCGGCTATCGCGATCTTCTCTTCTACCCCCACAGTCGCAGCGGGAAGTCCGGCCGCCGAAGTCGTTCTTCGGGGTAGCAATAACACGCCCCCCGATCTTTGCCCTCCCTCCCCTTTCCCCATTTCGAGCATGGTCCGCTTTGCGCGTCCCGGCAGGCCAGGATGACAGCACAACCGAATGGAGATCGAGCAATGTCGAAGGGTCCCGCGGACGCGCCCCGAAAATACCTGCGCACGAAGGAGGCAGCACCGATCGTAGGACTCTGCGCCCGTACACTCGAAAAGCACCGGACCTACGGCACCGGGCCAAAATACCGAAAGATTGGCGGACGCGTCCTCTATGACATCGACGACTTGCATGCCTGGATAGAGCTCGGCGCACGCACCTCCACCAGCGATGCGAACGCGACCAAAGTTCCGCCGGCAAAACCACATGCAGCCCGCGCGCCGGCTTATGTCGGCAAGCGCGACCGCAGCTTCTGATCTGTGGTGCAACAACAATGCAGTGCCGTGAGACCGTTCAGCAGCAGCTTGCGCTGCCTCATGCCCACTCATCCGGCTTCGCCCCATACCGCACGCGGGACCTCGTGGCGTGGTTGCCGGCCTTATTGGTGAAATCCCGCGGCCTGACAACGATCCACTCTGATGCGGAGAAGGAAACGTTCCGCGTTGAGGCGGCGAATGTGCATGGCACGGCAACGATTTGGAACGCTGACTTCCTGGCCTGGGCTGCGTCGCAAAGCATCCACGCCCATGCCAGGAGATTGCGACCGCGCGTGCCAGCGGCGAAACAGCACCTAACGCCGACCTTCATTTGGCCTGGTCAACGGCGGCACATCCACAGCCGGATGGCCGTATGCGAGCAGCCGAGTCCATACAGGCGCAAGCGTCGTAACGTTTGCCTGCTGCGCCCCAGGATCGAGTCATGAGCAAGCGCACAAAGGTCATCGCGGCGATGATTGGCGGCTCAGTGCTCGCCGCCGCGCCGGCATGGATTAGCCACCCGCCGCTGGCCATCTGGAACGCATCCGCAAGCGTCCCCATCGGCCTCTATCGCATTCTGCCGGCCGACAAAATCCTTGCTGGGAGCATCGCCGTCGTGATGCCGCCCGAGCCATTGGTGGCGTTCATGGCAAGACGCGGATATCTGCCGAAAAACGTGCCGCTCCTGAAGCATGTTTTGGCACTCGGGGGCGCAACCGTGTGCCGCGAAGGTACAGCGATCATCGTCAACGGCAGGACCTATGGACATGCTCGCGAGCGTGACAGCCGCGGTCGATCCCTGCCCAGCTGGCGGGGCTGTCGCGAGATCGCCGACGACGACGTCTTCCTCATGAACCCGAACGCAGCCGAAAGTTTTGACGGCCGCTATTTCGGCCCCCTGCCGCTCGCATCGATTGTTGGCTGCGCGGTGCCCGTCTGGACCACGGAGCGCGCGGCTCCGGTGCTGGATGTCACCAACGACGTTTCCCGGCGATACCGTCACGGCTCGTCTCAACGCTCACTAAACGCTCATGAAAGGAGCACTGCAATGCCCCAGATCGGCACCTTCACGCGCAATGATGACGGCTTCTTCGGCAATCTCTCAACGCTCACAATCGAGGCGAAGATTGCCATCCTGCCTGCCGAGAAATCCAAGACCGAAAACGCGCCCGACCACCTCGTCTATTGCGAGGGAATGGCGGTCGGCGCGGCGTGGGACCACACCGGAGACAAGGCTGGGGACTATGTCTCGGTCTCAATTGACGACCCATCCTTTACGCAGCCGATCCGCGCGAAGCTGTTCCAGTCCGACGCCGAGAACAGCATCTGGAGCCTGCACTGGAACCGGTCATCGAAGCGCGACGGACGAGGCTGAACAGATGCTGTTTGAGCCCTTCGACGAATCTTTTTCGTCAACGCCCTTGATCGATCGGGCGGTCAAACCCTTGGACAGGATCGCCAGTCCGACAGCCGCGCGCGACGAACATCAGGGGCGGCCGGACGCTTGCTTGTCGCTCCAGAGGCCCATTTCATCACAGTTTTGGCAAGGCTTGTCCGGCCGACGAGGCGTTGCGCTTAACGGAAGTGAACACCGTGGCGGACTGGCGGCGCATCGGTTCCGGGGTCCGCGGGATGCCGTCCATCGAGGTATGACAAGGATTGCCACATGCGTCGTGCTCGCCTTCGCGACGCCCGAAGCTCGTGCAGACGCATGCTCTCATGGTGAACTGTCGGCGCACTCCTTGTCGGCTGGCCCGTGGACGCGACATATCCAGGAAGCGGCTAAACGGTTCGCCATTCCAGACCGTTTGCTTAGCGGCGTCATGCATGTCGAGAGCGTCGGCGATGTTCGAGCGCTTTCAAGCAAAGGCGCAATGGGGCTGATGCAGATAATGCCGGCGACGTGGGAAGAATTGCGCATCAAGCATCGACTAGGCGACGATCCCTATCAGCCGCGTGACAATATTCTTGCAGGCGCTGCGTATCTTCGCGAAATGCTCGACAGCTTCGGGCGCAGCGGCTTTCTTGCCGCTTACAATGCCGGCCCTGGACGGTACAAGGAACATTTGTCCACCGGCCGTCCGCTGCCACGCGAGACGGTCGACTACGTCAGGAAACTCGCGCCGCTGATCAATGACGCAGTTCCCAGTCCGAGGTGTGCACGGCAAGGAAGAGACAGAGCCAGCTCACGCAGTACCGCGCTTTTTGCGCATACCAATGACATTCGGAAGGCCGCTGCATTGAATGGCAATGGTTATGCAGACACGACCTTTGCGGCGATTCATTCGTCCGCAATGCAGTCGCTAATGGGCAATTCTGTTGCTGACCTGACCGCGATCGAGCCATGGCCAGGTGAGACCCGTTTCTGGCCGAACCCCGCTGTTCCCGGTCTATTCGCTCAGCCGTCTTTGACTATATCGCGATGACCGGGAGCTTCCTCCTCGATTGCGTTCCGGCCTGTTCCGTCGCGGACATTGCCGCGGAAGGGTTGGCCACGGATAAGGGCGCAAAGAGTGGCAGGATAAAGAGCCGCGAGGTGCGGCTCGGTCGGCCGATTGTTTTCCTTATGAGTTTCAGCTCAATTCGCGATGTGCTGGCACAAACGGCGATGTGCGCTATTCCCATTTTTCGGTTTTTCCAACGGAAACCGCACCTCGTGGGCGCCTAGCATGAAACGTGACGATAGCTTTCGCGTCCGCCCTGGTCACATCCGCTCCCGCGCCGGGCAGCGCGCGCGACCCTTCATCTTCCAGGCGCTTGCGGCCACACAGCGCGCTGGCGGCCATCTTACAAGCAAGGGCCGGATCACCTCCCCACGAGCTTCAACATTTGGCCGCGGCAGGTCGGCGGCCATCCGCGCCAGTCACCTCATGTCTGAGTGCTCACGAGGCGCCGTCGTCAAGACCCGTGTGGTGCGGCAGTTCAGAGGGTCTCCACCACTCGCCACCTATCTCAAGTACCTTCGCCGCGAAGGTGTAACACGTGATGGCGAGAAGGCGAGGATGTTCGGTCCCGACACCGAAGAGGCAGATGATGATGCCTTCTCCGACCGCTGCAAGGACGATCGGCATCACTTCCGTCTCATCGTTTCACCGGACGATGCAATGGAACTCGGTGACCTCAAGAACTTCGCTCGTGAACTGATGGTCGACATGGAACGCGACCTCGGCACGAGGCTCGACTGGATTGCCGTCGATCACTGGAACACCGAACATCCACACGTTCACATCCTCGTTCGCGGCGTTGCCGACAATGGCGAGAATCTTGTCATCTCTCGCGATTATATCCGCCAGGGCATGCGCGATCGGGCGAGCGACATTCTCACCCAGACGCTGGGGCTCCGCACCGACCTCGACATCCGCCAGGCCATCGAGCGGCAGGTCGACACTGAGCGCTGGACGCAGCTCGATCGCCAGCTTGCTCGCGACATCGACCGTCATGGCATCATTGCAGTGGCACCACATCCTGGTGACCAGCCAGACGAGTTCATAGGACTCAAGGTCGGCCGGCTCCGGCAGTTGGAACGGCTAGGCCTCGCGTATGAGATCCATCGGGGCCAATGGATGGTGGCCGAAGAAGCCGAGGCGACTTTGCGCGCCCTCGGCGAACGCGGCGACATCATCAAGCGCATGCACCGCAGCCTCACCGCGCGGGGGCTGGAAAGAGGGACAACCGAGTATGTGCTCGCGGCCGAAAAGATTGATGCGCCGGTGATCGGCCGACTGCTCGAACGCGGCCTGGACGAACTGCGCGGCTCGGCCTACGCCATCGTCGACGGCATCGACGGTCGCCCGCACCATATTCGCTTCTATGACCCTGACGCGGCCGGGGACTCTGCCCCAGGCTCGGTCGTGGAGCTGTGCCGCGATGCGGGTGCAAATGGCTCTTGCAGGGTCAGTCTCGCCGTCCGCTCTGACCTTTCGATCGAACAGCAGGTCCATGCTTCCGGAGCGACTTGGCTCGATCGGCAACTTGTTGCGTGCAAGCCAGCCGAACTCCGCGACGGCGGCTTTGGCAGGGAGGTAAGACAGGCACTCGAAGATCGGGTCGACGAGCTTGCCAGGCGCGATCTGGCCAGGCGCGAGGGACAGCGCGTAATTCTAGCGCGCAATCTGATCGATACGCTACACGTTCATGAGGTGGAATCGCTCGGTATCCGCCTCGCCGCCGAGACCGGCATGTCATTCAGAAACGCTGCCAACGGCGATCATGTGGCTGGGATTTACCGGCAGCGTTTCTCGCTGGCTTCCGGCCGGTTCGCGATGATCGACAATGGGCTGGACTTCAGGCTCGTGCCCTGGTCGTCATCGCTCGAAAAGCGCTTTGGCAATCAGGTTTCCGGAGTCGTGTGTCCGGATACAGGGGGCATGGATTGGAGCTTTGGAAAGAAGCGCGGCATCGGGTTGTGAGACGACACGCGCAGATTCTGTCTGATGCTAGTCTCAGGAAGCCAGCACCGGGCGTCTCACATTCTGTATGTACCTCCCCAACCGACCGCCATGGCCTCTTTCAAAACAGGCCTGCAAATTCTCAATCAGTCCGCAATCAGCACGACCTTGACACTCTGAGTGCGGTCGGCGGCAAGTCGGAACGCATCGGGGGCCGAAGAAAGCGTGCGCTCCGCTGTCACCAGCTTCAGGACGTCCACCTCCCGCGACACGATGAGGTCGACTGCGCGACCGAACTCTGTACCGAAGCGGAAGGTGCCTTTGAGGTCGATCTCCTTGGCCATCACCGCATTGGCCGGCAGCGGGACCTGGCCACCGGGAAGATTGCCGACCTGGACCACCGTACCGCCGCGCCGGACGCTGGCGATCGCAGCGGCAAGGCCGGCCGCGCTGCCCGAAATCTCGAACGCCACATCGAGCGAACCGCCGGCCGAGAGCGCGTGAAGCTCGGCGCTACCGCCGGAAAGGTCGGTCGTGCTGTCAGCGCCAAGCCGGCGAGCGAAGGCGAGCGGCGCGGCGGCGATGTCGGCGACGGTCAGTTCAGCGCAGCCGGCAAGCCTGGCCGCGAGCATGGTCAAGAGACCGATGGGACCGGCACCGAACAGGACGACGTTGCGGCCTCTGATGTCGCCGGCCCGCGCGACGGCGTGCAGGCTGACCGCCAACGGCTCGGCAAGTGCGGCCGCCTGGTAGGCCACGTCAGATGGAACCTTGAAACATTGCGCGGGCGTGGCGTCGAACAGACTGGCAAAGCCGCCCTGCATATGCGGTGTCTTCGATGCCGAGCCCATGAAATAGATGTTTTCGCAGAGATTGGCGCGGCCTTCCAGACATCGCGCGCAATGCCCGCACCAGCGCGACGGATTGACCGCGACGTGGTCGCCGATGCCAAGGCCGGGCGCGGCGCCATTGATCTCGACGATTTCGCCGGCGATTTCATGGCCGAGGACAAGTGGCGAGGTGACAACGAAGTCGCCGGTGCGGGCATGGCGGAAATAATGCAGGTCGGAGCCGCAGATGCCCCCTGCCCCGAAGCGCACCCGCACCATGCCTGGTGCCAGCGGTTCGAGCGGACGCTCCACGACGCGCAGGTCCTGCGGGCCGAACAGCGTCGCGGCAATCACCTGGCCACTCACCGGATCAAGCCCATCTCGGTCGGCAGCCAGAGTGTGATGGCGGGTATGAAGGTGATCAGAAGCAGCGCCACGATAAGCGGCACCAACCACGGCAGGATCGCCATGGTGGTGCGCTCGACCGAAAGCTTGGCGACACGTGACAGCACGAACAGCACCATGCCGAGCGGTGGGTGCAAAAGCCCGATCATCAGGTTGAGCGTCATGATCAGCCCGAAATGCACCGGGTTGATGCCGTAGACGGCGGCGACCGGCAGCAGGATCGGCACCAGAATGGTGATCGCGGCGATCGTATCGAGGAAGCAGCCGACCACCAGCATCAGGATGTTGACCAGAATCAGGAAGACCCACTTGTTTTCGGTGAGCGCGAAGATGAAGGTCGAAAACAACTGTGCCGCCTGGCTGACGGTGAGCAGCCAGGCGAAGATCGATGCGGCGGTGACGATGAAGAGCACCGAAGCGGTCGTTTCGATCGTGTCGAAGCTGGCCTTGGCAAGCAAACGCAGCGTCATCGTGCGGTAGCGCACCAGGCCGAGGAAAAGCGACCAGATCACAGCCGCCATCGCCGCTTCGGTCGGCGTGAACCAGCCCATCGTCATGCCGCCGATCAGGATGACCGGCGTCATCAGCGCCATGACCGCGGAGAAGTCGAAATACCAGTCCGCCGCGATCAGCACCAGCAGCGCGATACCGACCGCGATGTTGATCGACAGGCCAAGTTGCACAAGCACGTAACAGCCAATCGGAAAGGCCGCCACCACCAGCACCTCGCCCGCCGCTTCAGCGAGCCGCCGAAGCTCGAAAGGTGTGTCGGAGCCCCAGCCGCGACTGTAGGCAAAGATGGCAACCGTAATCATCATCAGCACGGTCATGACCACGCCGGGCAGGATGCCGGCCATGAACAGCGCGCCAATCGAGACATTGGCCATCATGCCGTAGATGACGAAGGGCAGCGAGGGCGGGAAGATCGGCCCGAGCGTGGCGGAAGCGGCGGTGACGCCGACGGCGGCGTCGATCGGATAGCCGTGGTCCTTCATCGCCTTGATCTCGATGGTGCCGATGCCGGCGGCGTCGGCGAGCGCGGTGCCCGACATGCCGGAAAAGATCACCGATCCGATGATGTTGACCTGCGCCAGGCCGCCCTTCATCCAGCCGACCAGGGCAAGGGCGAAAGAATAGATGCGCCCGGTGACGCCGGCAATGTTCATGAGGTTGCCGGCCAGGATGAAGAAGGGAACGGCGAGCAGCGGAAAGCTCTCGACCCCGGCGATCATGCGCTGGGCCGCGATGATATCGGGCGCGACGCCGTAGATGACGAGGTAAAGGATCGAGGCGGCCGCCATCGAAACAGCGACCGGCACGCCGATGAGCATCAGGACAAGAAAGCCCCCTACCAGAAGCAGCATCGCTCAGACCCCCGCCGTCTCGAACGCACCGGGACGCTCGAGCACCGAATAGCCGCGCCTGTAATTGCCGACGAAGACCTGGATCGAGCGCAGAAGCATCAGCACGAAGCCAGCCAAGACGGCGTAGAAGAACCAGCGCCGCGGCAGGTTGACTGTGACCATGCGCTCATGCGCCACGATCATGACGTAGCGCCACATCAGCCATGTTCCGTAGGCGAAGAATGCGATGCGGATAATATCGACGGCGAGCGCCAGCCAACGGCCAACGCGCTCCGGCAGATAGTGGTAAAGCACGTCGACATGGATGTGGCGCGAAAGGCGCACGCACATGGCGGCGCCGAGAAAAACGACGACGACGAGCGCGTTGATGGCGATCTCCTCGGTCCAGGCAAAGCTGTTGTTCAGCGCATAACGGGTGAAGAACTGCAGGAAGACACACACGACCATGCCCCAGAACACGGCAAGCGTAATCCAGTCCTCAATGCCGTGGTCCGACAGGTCGACGTGTACCGGCACCTCCTCGAAGGCGTGGGCAATTTCTTCGACGGTGATCTCGGTGTGGTGTTCCTCGGCCATTGGCGCGGGCTCCCGAAGCTGGTGGGTCGTCAAGGATTGGAAAGGCCGTCCGGCGTAATTTTGAAGCCGGACGGATGGGCAGGTTAAAGCGGCGAATCCGATTGCCGCCCTATCCTCTTGATTGAGCATTCGATTTCCCGATGCCCTACTTGATGGCGCGGATCGCTTCCCAATCGGCCTTGTTGTAGCCGAATTCCTCGAAGGTGACCTTCTCCAGCACATTCTTCTCGAAGTCGGCACGGTCGACATCGGTTACGGTGATGCCGCGGTCCTTGAATACCTGCACCAGTTCCTTTTCGCGGGCGACGATCTTCGCCGTGGCGCGGGCGGCAGCCTCCTGCATCACCTCGGTGAAGATCTTCTTGTCCTCGTCGGAAAGCGAGGCCCAGCGCGACGCCGATACGATGGTGTTGAGATGATCGACGATATGGCCGGTGAGCACGATGTTCTTCTGCACCTCGTAGAATTTCTTCGCCTCGATGGTGGTCAGCGGGTTCTCCTGGGCCTCGACCGTGCCGTTCTGCAGGGCGAGATAGACCTCGGCGAAGGCAATCGGCGCGGTGTTGGCGCCGCAGGCACGCGGCATGGCTAGATAGGCGGGCACGTCGGGGACGCGCATCTTCAAGCCCCGCATGTCGGAGCACTTGGCGATCGGCCGGTTCGAGGTGGTCTGCCGCGTTCCATAATAGGTGGTGGCGGCGATGTGATTGCCGGTCTTGTCCTCGTAGCCCTTGGTCAGGGCCTTGTAGACGTCGCTCTTGGTGTATTTCAGCAGATGGTCGGCATCGCGGAAAGTATATGGGAAATAGGTGACGCCGATCGGTGGATATTCGCGCGCTGCGAAGCTCGATCCGGAAATGATGATATCGACGGTGCCGAGCATCAGGCCCTGGTTGATGTCTGCTTCCTTGCCAAGCTGCGAGGCCGGATAGACGTCGATGGCGTAGCGGCCCTGGGTGCGCTTCTTGATCTCGTCGGCCGCCCACACGGATTCGGTGTGGAAGGGCTCCGTCGTCTCGTAGACATGTGCCCATTTCAGGACCGTTTCCGCCGAGGCCGACGCCATGGGTATGGCAATTGCGGCGATCGCACCGAGCAGAACTGCGTATTTTCTCAACATCTAATTCCTCCCTGGTTGGATTTGACGGCCGGATCTCCCCCCGGCCAACTGCTATTCCGCAACCTCCTTGGCTGCGGCTCTCTCATCGAAATTGCGTGAGAATCTGATTTGCGACTGGCGCAGATGCTGCTGCATGGCGGCCTTGGCCCGCTCGGGGTCGCGCGCGGCAATCGCATCGCGCACGGCACGATGCTCCTTTGCCGCGATCTGCCAGGAATCGTTGGTCTCGAAATAGATCGACAGGCGTTCGAAGTACGGGTTCATGCGCTGGTCGAAAAGCTCGCCGATGAAGCGCACCAGCACCGCGTTCTCGAGAATGCCGGCGACTGCAGTATGGAATTCCCGGTCGAGCGTAATGGTCATCTTGTTGGGGTGACGCATGGCCTCCATCCGGCGCAGCACGTCGTCGAGCCGTTCGATATCTGCAGGCCGGACATGGAGGGCCGCTTCGGCGGCGATCGCGCCTTCGACGAATTCGCGCGCGCGCAACAGCTCGAACGGGCCTTCCTCGATTTCGGGTTCGGAGGCGGCGGCGGTCGGCGGATCGGTGACGTAGATGCCCGAGCCGACGCGGATGCGTATGCGGCCTTCGACCTCCAGCGCTATCAGCGCTTCACGGACCGTCGGGCGGGAAATTCCGAGCTGGTCGGCCAGATCCCGCTCGGTCGGCAGACGGTCGCCGACGGAAAACTCGCCGGCATCGATCACCTGCCTGAGCTGATCGGCGACCTGTCGGTATAGCCGGCGTGGTTCAACGGCCTGGATCGGCATGCGCGTCTAATTCCCTCCCCGGCTCGCCCCTGGTACATTGGTCTGACCCATTGACCGCAAGCTTAGACGGACGATGCAGAGAGTCAAGCTCGACAGAACCGCGGCCCGCGCAGCGGAAGGCGGCGGCATTGCGCAGGCATTCCATGCGTCAGCGCCGTCCTCCGCGAATGACCAGGACGTTCCCGGCGGCGACGAGGACGAGCCCGATGATCGCGTAAGCGGTCCAGGCATAGCCTTCCAGCGCCGTGGAGATCAAAAGCGCAAAGACGGGAAATATGACGGTCGCATAACCGGCGCGGGCGCCGCCAATGCGTCCGAGCAACGTCAGGTAGGCGGCGAAAGCCATGACCGTTGATATGACGGCGAGGAAGACCAGCGAGCCGATATAGGAAGCGGTCGTCGCGAACACGAACGGCTCGCCGAGGATGAAGGCCAGGAACGCCGACCACAGAGTGCCATAGAGCATGCCCCAGGCGCTGGTTGAAACGAGCGGCAGGCCGCGGCGCTGGTTTGCGACGGAGACGAGATTACCGGCGCAGAAGCTCAGCGTGCCACAGAGGCACAGCAGAAGGCCCACCAACGTCCTGCCTGAAAGCCCGTTCGCGGCAATTTCGGGAAAGAACATCAGCGCTATGCCGGCGAAGCCAATAACGCCGCCGGCGAGAATGCGCGGCGCCGGGCGCTCGCCGATGACCAAGGCACCGAGCAGCATGTTGATGACCGAGGCGAGCGAGAAGACGACCGAGAGCAATCCGCTGACGAGATAGCCGGCGCCGTAATAGAAAAACAGGAAGTTCGATGAGAAGATGAGGATGCCGAGCACAGCAAAGCGCAGATGATCGGTGATCGGAAAGCGGAGCCGCCCGCCGGAAAAACCCGCCCAGGCAAACATCAGCAGCGTGGCGATGGCGAAGCGCCAGACCAGATTGACCTCGTTCGATACGCCGCTGCCGACCTGAAGTTCGATCGCGAACCACGATGCGCTCCAGGCGATGACCGTCAGCGCGTAAAGCCCGTAGTCGACGGGTTCGAAGGGGCGGTCGCGCGTCGTCGTGCGCTTTTCCGCGGTAGCCGGCTCCGGGGCGCCGTTTGGTTCTCTTGTTACCGACATGCTGGCCAAGACTCTTCCGCTCATAAGGCGCTTATAGACCAACCGTCCGCCTTCGCCGCTTCTGACCCCAGACGACGAGACCGAGCAACAGCAGTGCCGGGATGGCGAACCAATAGCGCGACGGCCGTTCCGCAGGGACTAGCACCTGATTGATTTCGTCGCCCGGCTGCAGGCCGAATTTGGCCGCCTGGCTGCCCAGTCGCACCACGCCGACCGTCACGTTATCGCCAAGCGCACTGACGTCCAAGCCCGCGGCCTTCAGGCGTTCGGCCGATGAATTTCCAGGCCCGAGTTGTAGCCGCACCAGCTTCGATATCTCATCGCCGTTGAGGTTCAGTGTCGTCAGGCGCAAGCGAACTGCGCCCCCCTCGGCTGTCTCGTCGACGATACGGCCGAGTTCGGAGGCAGGCACTGCCCGATAGGGTTCGCTCACCTGATCGAGCAAGAGTCCCGGCCTGAACAAGATGAAACAGGCCAGCAGCAACGCAATCGTCTCGTACCAGCGGTTGCGCACGAGCATCCAATTCTGCGTCGCTGCTACAAACGAGACCATGGCCAGCGTCGACGTCACCACCATCGCGACGAAGTCGAACGGACCTTCGAGATCGATCATCAGCAGTCCGGTGTTGAAGATGAAGATGAACGGCAGCAGGCCGGTACGGATCTCGTATTTGAAACCCTGAATCCCGGTCTTCACCGGATCGGCGCCGGAAATTGCCGCAGCAGCATAAGCCGCCAGCCCCACTGGCGGCGTCACGTCTGCCATCAGCCCGAAATAGAAAACGAACATGTGGACGGCGACCAGCGGCACGGCAAGATCGTTCTGCGCCGCCAAATCGACGATGACCGGCGCCATCAAGGTGGCGACGACGACATAGCTTGCAGTGGTCGGCATGCCCATGCCGAGAATGATGCAGATCACCGCGGTGAACAAGAGCATGACGATGAAGCTGCCGCCCGAGATGAATTCGACCAGCTCGGTCATCACCAGCCCGATGCCCGTGAGCAGAACCGTGCCGACGATGATGCCGGCCGTCGCAGTGGCAATGCCGACCGTCGTCATGTTCCGTGCAGCGGCGGACAGGCCACCGACCAGATCGTCGAAACCGCGAAGCCAATGCCGTGCCAGCGCACGGTCCTTGCGGAAAAAGGCGGTGAGCGGCCGTTGCGTCACGATCAGCGCCATCAGGGCGACAGCGCCCCAGAATGCCGACAGGCCGGGCGACAGCTCCTCCACCATCAGGCACCAGATCAGCAGGATCACCGGCAGCAGAAAATGCAGGCCGGTGCGCGCCGTCTCGCCGAAATGCGGAATCCTTACGATCTCGCCCTCCAGATCCTCCAGCGGCAGGTCGGGATAGCGCGCACGGTAGGCGACAAGGCCGATGTAGACGGCGATCAGCGCGGCAGTGATCATCCAGGTCGCGGCCGCGCCGAAAACGATCTTCGTCCAGCCAATGCCGTAATAGACAAGCCCTGCGAGGACGATGAAGCCGCATATGCCCATCAGCCCACGCAGCGCACCCTGAAATGCGGAGTGCGTGCTGCGTGACGGCAGGCCCTTCATCCCCGTCTTCATCGCCTCGATATCGACGATGTAGAACAACGAGCCGTAGGTCAGCAGCGCTGGATAGAAGGCATGCTTGACCACCTCGGCATAGGAGATGCCGACATATTCCGCGATCAGGAACGCGGCGGCGCCCATCACCGGAGGCATCAGCTGACCATTGACGCCGGCCGCGCATTCGATGGCGCCCGCCTTCACCGCAGAATATCCGACCCGGCGCATCAGCGGGATGGTGAAGGTTCCGGTGGTCACGACATTGGCGATCGACGACCCAGAAATCATGCCGGTCAGGCCGGAAGCCACGACACCGGCCTTGGCCGGACCGCCGCGGTATTTGCCGAGCAGCGAGAAGGCAAGCTGGATGAAAAAGCCGCCGGCGCCGGCGCGCTCCAGCAATGTTCCGAACAGAACGAACATGAAGACGACATTGGTGGACACACCGAGGGCAACACCGAAGACCCCCTCCGACGTCAGCCACATCTGCGAGGCTGCGCGCGATAACGTCGCGCCCTTGTGGCCGAGCAGGCCAGGTAGGTGAGGCCCGGCGAAGATATAGATCAGCATGATCGCCGCGATGACGGTGATAGCAGGCCCGACGGCGCGACGCGCGGCCTCGAGCAGGATGAGGACGCCGGCGATCGAGACGACCAGGTCAGCCGTAGTCGGAAGACCCGGCCGATGGGCGATATCGCTGTAAAAAACCAACAGATAGAGGGCGGACGCCGCCCCGGCGATGCCTAGCACCCAGTCGGGCGGCGGCACCCGGCTGCGCGACGAGGTCTTGAAGGCCGGAAACGTCAGCATCGCCAGAAACAGGGCGAAGGCCAGATGAATGGAGCGGGCGATGCCGTCGCTGACAACTCCAAAATTGAGCATGAACGGAAGGGGCGAGGCATACCAGAGCTGGAACAGCGACCATGCCAGCGATACGCCGAGGATCAGCTTCGCGGTGCGGCCGGTCGGCTTGCGCCCACCGGTGTCGGCCTCGGCGACGATCTCGCTGAGCTTGTCAATGTCGATAACGGGTTGGTCAGGCGCTGCCGCCCGCTGGCTTTGATCTGTCATCGTTCCCCACAATTATTTGCGATGCGAGGTGCCCGTTGCGCCTCGCATCGGAGGCCTCAGAGCCAGCCCTTTTCCTTGTAGTAGCGCTCCGCGCCCGGATGTACCGGCGCCGACAGACCGGTCTTGATCATCTCCTTGGGATCGAGATTGGCGAAGGCCGGATGCAGTTTCTTGAAGTCGTCGAAATTTTCGAAGACCGACTTCACCAGTTCGTAGACCACCTCATCGGGCGTGCTGGCGTTCGCCACGACAGTGGCGCGGACGCCGAATGTCTTCACGTCGTCCGGATTGTTGGCGTACATGCCGCCCTTGATGGTGGCGACTGAAAAGTAGGGATGGGCTGCTAACAGCGCGTCCACTGCCGGACCGGTCAGTGGGATGAGTTTGGCGCCACAGGCCGTGGTCGGATCCTGGATCGCGGCGGAAGGATGACCGACGCCATAGAAGAAACCATCGATCTTGTTGTCGCACAGCGCGCTGCCCTGCTCGTCCGCCTTCAGCTCAGCGGCAAGCGAGAAATCGCCGAGCGTCCAGCCAATCTGCTTGAGCAATTCCTCCATCGACGAGCGGGTGCCTGATCCGGGATTGCCGACGTTGAAGCGTTTGCCTTTGAAGTCCTCGAATTTGGTGACGCGGGCGTCCGGCCGCGCCAGCACGGTAAACGGCTCGGGATGGACGGAGAACACGGCCCGCAGATCCTTGAACGGCTTGCCGTCGAAATTTCCAGTCCCCTCATAGGCCTGGTACTGGACGTCCGATTGGGTCAAGCCGAAATCGAGGTCGCCGGTCTGGATGGAGTTGACGTTGAAGACGGAACCGCCGGTCGACTCGGTCGAGCATCGGATGCCGGTTTTCTGCCGGTCCTTGTTCATCAGTCGGCAAATGGCGCCGCCCACAGCGTAGTAGACGCCGGTGACCCCGCCGGTGCCGACCGTGACGAAGCGCTGCTCGGCTCCGACGGATGGCAGCGCCAGCAGCATGCAGGCCGCCGCGCCGATCAGGGTTTTCATCGAACTATACATGGTTGCTACCTCTCTGGTGGTTGTCCCGGCCCGTCGCCGATGACGCGTTGGAATTGGGTTGAGACGATCCGCGTCGTGCGGGTCAGGCCGCTGAAGCGATCGCAGCGTCGATCGCCTCACCGAGCCGTTCGACTATCCGATCGATATCCTGTTTGGAGATGATGAAAGGCGGCGCCACAAGCACATGAACGCCGCGCACACCGTCAATCGTCCCGGCCATCGGGTAAATCATCAGGCCGCGGGCCATTGCTTCGCGCTTGATGCGGGCGTTGAGTTCAAGCCTCTGGTCGAACGGCTCCTTGGTGGCGCGATCAACCACCAGCTCGATTCCCCTAAACAGACCCCGCCCGCGAATGTTGCCGACGTGATGGTGGTTATCGAAGCGTTGGTGCAGGCGTTCGTCCAGCTGCGCGCCCATTGCGCTGACGTTGTCGAGCAGACGGTCACGTCGGATGACCTCCTGCACGGCAAGGCCGGCCGCGGCCGCCATTGGATGCCCCATATAGGTATGCCCATGCTGGAAGAAGCCCGAGCCTTGGGCAAAGGCGTCGAAGATATGCCTGCCAAGCAGCACCGCGCCAATCGGCTGGTAGCCGCCGCCGAGCCCCTTGGCGACGGTCAGCAGGTCGGGAGTGATGCCGTCCTGTTCGCACGCATGCAGCGTGCCGGTACGGCCCATGCCGCACATCACTTCGTCGAGGATGAGCAGCACGCCGTAGCGGTCGCAGATCGCGCGAATGTGCTTGAAATAATTGGCAACCGGCGGCACGGCGCCGAGTGTGGCACCCACCACCGGCTCGGCGACAAAGGCGATGACCTCGTCCGGGCCGAGTTCGAGGATCTTGTCTTCGAGCTGCTGGGCGGCGCGCGCCGCATAGGCTTCGTCGCTTTCGCCATGCTTTTGATAGCGATAGGCGTAACAGGGGTCGATGTGATGGGTCTCGATCAGCAACGGCCTGAATTGGGCGCGCCGCCATTCATTGCCGCCGGTGGCGAGAGCACCGAGCGTATTGCCGTGATAACTCTGCCGGCGTGCGATGAGATGGCGCCGTTGCGGTTCGCCTTTCTCGACAAAATATTGCCTGGCCATCTTGAGCGCGGCCTCGACCGCCTCCGAGCCGCCGCTGACCAGATAGACATGGTCCAACCCTTCCGGCGCGTCCTCGACCAGCCGATCTGCCAAGCGCTCCGCCACCTCGGTGGTGAAGAAGCTGGTGTGAGCGTAGGCGATGCGGTCAAGCTGGGTGTGCAGTGCAGCGATCACGTCGGGATGACCGTGGCCGAGACAGGACACGGCGGCGCCGCCCGACGCGTCGATATAGGACTTGCCCTCGGCATCGAACAGTTCGATGCCTTGGCCGCGAATGGCGATCGGCAGCGTCGAGTGGATGGTTCGATGAAGAATGTGTGTCATCGACGGTCCCTCATGGGCATTTTCTTCGGCGGACGTTGGTTCAGATGGGTCTTGAGGGCGGCGCCCTGCTCATCGAAACGTCGCAGCGACTCAACAGCGCCCTCGCCTGCCTGCCCTGCGACAAGAGCACCGAGGACCTCCGCAACGATGAAAGCTGGCGTCATGGTGTGGAAAAAGGACGGGCTGCCCGTCGGCACGATGACCAGGTGATCGGCAAGCAGCGCCAAGGGCGCTACCCCGCTGTCGGTGATCGCAATGACCGGTACGCCGCGGCCGGCAGCATACTCGACAAGCTCGATGGTGAAGCGCGTGTAGGGCAGGACGCTGGCGGCGACAAGCACGTCGTCCTTGGTCGCGTGGGCCAGAGCGTCGCCGTCGGTTCCGCCGATGCCGTGCAGCAGCACCGACTTCTCGCCGATCAGCGACAGGATGTAATGCAGATGCCAGGCCACTGCGTGGCTCGAGCGCAGGCCGAGGCAATAGACGCGCCTTGCCGCACTCAGCGCCCTGGCCGTGCCGACCAGACGGTCGATCGACCTGCTTTCGGCGAGATGGGCAAGCTGGCTGGAAATTGAATCCAGAATATCGGCCGCCAGCGCGTGGTCGCCCTTGAGCTTTTGGCTGGCCACCTGGAGGCCCGCCTTGCCGGCAAAACCGATTTCGCCGTCCCGGATCGCGGCGGCGTAGATATCGCGTACGGTCTCGTAGCCATCAAGGCCGAGATGCTGGGCCAGCCGCGTCATCGTGGCCGGCTGCACTCCCGCGTGCCGGGCCTGCTCCCGCATGGACAACAACGCGACATCATACGGCTTATCAAGGACATAGCGCGCGGCGGACCGAAGCTGCGCCGACATGCCGTCGAAGGCACTGACGATCTGTCCAGCAAGCTCTCCCTGATCCATGGATATTGCTAGCTCGCCAGACCAGCGATTGCAACGTTTGTTTCAGTGTGGTCAAAGATTGATTCATATGAATCTTGTCACTCACAGAGCGTCTCCATGAAGCCGGCCCATGGTCTCGATCGCGTCGCCATAGCTGTCGCGCCGAACGGGGGACGTCGCAGCAAGGCCGACCATCCGGCGATTCCGCTGACACCAGCCGAACTTGCGCGGACGGCCGCGGAATGCGCCGATGCCGGTGCGGCTATGATCCACGTCCATGTCCGCGACAGAAGCGGCAATCATCTGCTCGACGCCGACGCCTACCGCCAGGCGATCGCCGCCATCCGCGGTGCCGCCGGCGACCGCTTGGTAGTTCAGATCACTTCCGAAGCACTCAGTATCTATTCGCCGGCCCAGCAGATGGCCGTCGTACAAGATGTGAAGCCGCAAGCTGTCTCCCTGGCGCTTCGCGAAATCGTTCCTGATGCCGGATCGGAGCTCGCATTCGCGCGCTTCATGGCCTGGCTGCGCACCGAGGGAGTAGCGCCGCAGATCATCCTCTATTCGCCCGAGGAGGCCGTCAGGCTTTCGGACATGCAGCAGCGCGGACTGATCCCCTGGGCAAGCATACCGGTTCTCTACGTGCTGGGCCGCTACACGCCGGGACAGACGTCCGTTCCTGCCGATCTCCTGCCATTCCTCGCGGCGAACACGCCGCGCTTCGACCATTGGAGCGTCTGCGCCTTCGGCCGCAACGAAGCGGCGTGCGTGATCGCCGCCGCGTTGCTTGGCGGCCATATCCGGGTCGGCTTCGAAAACAATCTCTTCCTTCCGGACGGCAGAATAGCTTCGTCCAACGCCGAACCCGTAGCGACGGTCGCACGCATACTCGCCGACTGCGGCGTCAAGATCGCCTCGGCCGCCGAGTTGGCGGCTCAATGGAACGCGCCGTTTCGTTCCATATGACAAACCAAAGCCTATTTTCGGCGGCAAGCTCGCGTAAGGCATAGAGAGGCGGCTGCAATGTCATCGCCACGGAAGAACGACGTGTCCCCGCCTACGGCGCGGCGATTGCAACAACAGTGCCGGTCGTTGTAACCATTCCGGCCGCTTGATTTTGGAGGAGACGCAGCATGGACCGATTCACCGGCGGGTGCCTGTGTGGCAACGTCCGAATTGTCGCGTCGGGGCGCCCATACCGGGTCGGCCTTTGCCACTGTCTCGACTGCCGCAAGCATCATGGCGCCCTTTTTCACGCTTCCGCGATATTTCCTGAGGATGCGGTGACGATCGACGGCGAAACACGCGACTATGCCGGGCGGTTTTTCTGTCCGCGCTGCGGCTCGTCGATTTTCGGACGCACCGCCGACGAAATCGAAGTGAACCTGGGATCCCTGGATGCGCCTGACCAACTGATGCCGACCTACGAAAGCTGGATCGTCCGTCGCGAGTCCTGGTTGCCGCCGTTTCCGCTCACCAGACGATACGAGCGCGATCGTGACGCCACGGGTTGCTTTGAGGAATAGGTCGCACGAACGGTGCGACGGCGCCGGCGCGTCACTCCGGAAGGCCGGCCTTGCGGAAGCCGTCAACGAAATGCTCAAGCGTCGCAGCGTCGCGGAATGGCTCCGTCGTCGCCCAGTGCCGGGTTGTGAAATGCGGGTTGCCGACGAGGAACAGTTCGACCTCTGCACGCGCCTCGTCGAGCCGGCCGAGTTGGGCAAGGCTTGCCGCCAGGAAACGGCGTGAGCTTGTACGATAAGTCTCGTCCCTGCGCAGTGTCTCGACAGCAGCCTCGTATTCGCGGGCCGCGTATTGCGCCTGCCCGAGCGTCAGATAATACCAACTTGCCGGAAACGGGTTCAGCCGGAAGGCCTTGCGGATGTGCTCAAGGCCCTCCTCGACCTGCCCCGCCAAGATCGCGATGTCGGACAGTGCCGCCCAGGCATCGGCCTCGTTCGGGTCGAGCTCGATGGCCTTGGCGAATTCCGCATCCGCCTCGGCGAAGCTGCGCTCATAGGCAAGCAGGTAAGCCAAGACCCAGCGGCAGCCGGCATCGTTGGGATCGATCGCCACGGCTTTGCGCGCCAGCTCCAAAGCAACGCTACGGGACGTTTCGGTTGGTCCGCCGGAATGCACCCATCCCATCCAGTGGTTCATGGCAAGCCAGCGATAGGCCTCGGCGTATTCCGGATCGAGCGAAACCGCGCGGGTGAGCATCAGATGCGCTTCCCGCGCCGTCTGCGGCGAATCATCCATCAGCTTGCGCGCCCGCACGCAGAGATCGTAGGCCTCGAGATTTTTGGGCCGATTGCGCGGCGCTGGTGCGCGTAGCCGGCCGAGCAGCGCCTCGACGATCTTGCCGGTGACCTCGTCCTGAACGGCAAAAATATCTTCCAGGCTGCGATCGAAGCGTTCCGCCCATAGATGATCGCCGCTCGTCGCGTCGACCAGTTGTGCATTGATGCGCACCTGCCCGGCGGCGCGTCTTGCGCTTCCCTCCAGCAGGTAGCGCACGCCAAGCTCCCCAGCGATCCCGCGCACGTCCATCGCCTTTCCTTTGTAGGCGAAGGCCGAGTTGCGTGCGATAACGAACAGGCCGGAGATCCTCGACAGATCCGTGATCAGGTCTTCGGTCAGCCCATCGGCGAAGGATTCCTGCTCGGGATCGCTGCTGACATTAACGAAAGGCAGAACGGCTATCGATGGTTTGCCGGGTAGCGGCAAAGGTCTTCGCTTGGCGCCGCCGAGCTGTTCGACGGCGCCCGTGAAGCGGTAGCCGATGCGCGGAACCGTGACGATCCATTCACCGCCGTCGGCGGCCGGACCAAGCAGCTTCCGCAGCAGCGCTATCTGGACGGTAAGGTTGCCCTCCTCGACGGCGGTGCCCGGCCACGCCGCGTCCATCAACTCAGCCTTGCTCAGGATTTCGCCGGACCGTCCGACGAGCGCCGCAAGCAGCTTTAGCCCGCGGTAGCCAACGGCAACGGGGACACCGTTCCGGAGGAGCGTTCCCGCGCCCGGATCAAGCGCGAACGGTCCAAAGGCAAAGCGCGATCCCTGCATACGGCGCATCTATAGCCCGTTTGGAAGTTTTGAGAACTATTTGGGAGAGCTTAATTACGGCGCTGTTCGTATCCTGCAGAATTCCTCCTCTTTCAGGTCGAGGGTCCTCCCAAATCGTATTGGACCTCAAACCATATGGAGGTTTGCCATGAACGATATTCCCACCTTTGCCTCGGGCCAGCATAAGGCAGCTCGGCTGGCGGAAGTGTCGCGTCGGCACTACAGCCTGGCGACGCTGCAAAGCATTGTCGCGACCTGGCGCGAGCAGACACGCTTTCGCTGGGACCTCAAGCTATTGGCGGAGACCAATCCCCATCTGATCGACGATATCGGCCTGACGAAAAGGCAGGCCGAGGAAGAGATCGCCAAGCTGCCCTTCTGGCAACGATAAGGCGAGTTGCAAAGACACCGGATCACCAACGAGCAGTGGCAGGTGAAGACGAAGCCGCCGCCTCGAAACGATGATCACAGGCTAGTGGTCGCGGCGACAATCAACCCGCCCAAGACGGCAACATTGATGGTGAAGCCGGTACGAAGCACTTCGCGTTCATCGCCGCTGTAGCGCCAGAAGTTGAGCGCCATGAAAGACGCCGCAATGGTGAACACGGCCAAGGCCGCGGCGGGAAAGGGTCCACCAAGGCCCGTTGCGAGGCAAAAGCCGCCGCCGATCTCAAGCACCGATCCGGCCGCGAGAAGAGGCTTGGGAGCAGGAAAGCCCCGTTCGGCCAGGGACGCTGCAATCGCCCGGAATCTGAGGAAATGCTCGGCGCCTGCCCAGATAAAGACGCCGCCGAGCAAAACCAGTCCGAGGTGGTGGAGGACCGCGATCATTCCTTGCTGCCGTCTTCGGTGTAAACCGCAAGCTCGTAACCATCCGGGTCAGCGAAATGGAAGCGCCGGCCGCCGGGGAAGCCATAGATCGGCCTGACGATCTTGCCTCCCGCTTGCTCGACACGCTTGACCGTTGCCGGCAGATCATCGGCATAGAGAATGACGAGCGGGCCTCCTCCCGATCTCGCTGGGCCAGCGGCGAAGCCACCTGACAAGCGCCCGTCGTTGAACTCGCAATATTGCGGGCCGTAGTCGATGAAGGTCCAGCCGAATGCCTTTCCGTAGAAGTCGCGTGACCGCTGAATGTCTTTCACGTTGAATTCGACGTAGTCGATCCGTTGGTCGTTGTTGTTGCTCATGACGCATACCTCTCGTGTGATGTACGACGCCGAAAGATAAGCACGCATCTCGCTTGCCGGATTGAACAAAACGGCCATCGACGTATGAGCCGCAAACGGCGCCGCCGATGGCGATGCACGTGACATCACCCCTCATCTGCCCTCTTCGTTCCGGCCGGAAGAAAACAACCGATTCTTGCAACCGTTCTCGATTGGCAGACGTTGTCGGTCGTGCAGATTGTTGTCTCGAGCGACGGCCGGGCGCAGCCGCTGCGCCGTAGGTTCACCGCCGCTAATCCGAAGGGGAGCGAGATGAGCGATCCCGTCCCAGCGCAGGCAACGGGTACATTTCAGCAACGTCCAGTGTCGGCGCGGCTTCGCGCGACCTTCGCTTCGGTGTGGGTGCATCGAATGGACCCGGCGGGCTCACCGCCAATCGCCGTCATGCCCGACGCAACGATCGATCTGCAATGGATCGGAGGCAGCTTCCGAATTGCCGGACCTGACAAGGAGCCGCAGACCGAGGTTCTAGCGGCGGACGAGGTCGTGATCGGCTTGCGCTTCCATCCTGCCACGGCGGCGGCATGGCTCGGCGTGCCGCAAATCGAGCTGGTCGGTCAGCGGCTGTCGCTCGACGTTTTGTGGGGAGCGCGAGCCCGGCGCCTCGCCAGCCGCGTGCGCGCCAGCGACAATCTCGAAGATCTGGCCTGCTCGCTCCAACAGGTCGTCGCCGAGGAGATGGCCTCCGACGCCCCAGACGTTCCCATGCAGGCGGCATATCGCTTGATCGAGCGCGGTTCGCCACCCGACGCGCCTCTCGTCCCTTGGTTGATGCGCGCCCTCGAAATGAGCGAAAGGACGTTGCGCCGGCGCTTCAACGAGAGCTTCGGCTATGGCCCCAAGACGCTTGAACGTATCCTCCGCTACCAGCGCTTTCTGCGGCTTTCGAACCAATCGAACAGCGCTACGGCCATCCTGGCAGCCGAGGCGGGCTATTCCGACCAGGCGCATCTTGTTCGCGAGAGCCGACGCCTGACAGGAAGCACCCCGCGACAGATTCATCACCTGCTGCACGGCGAGTGAAACCTCGGCGCGTTCTTCGACTTGGCGGCACGCTTTTGGCCGTTTTGTTCAAGTCTTCACTGTCGCCCGACTTTATCCTGGTGTCTCCGACAACCAGAGGAGACTGCCATGAAACCGCGCATTTCGGTTTTGACGATCGCTGTCGCCAACCTCGAGAGTTGCCTCGTGTTCTACCGCGACGGCCTCGGCTTGCCGACGGAAGGGATCATCGGCCGCGAATTCGAGCATGGCGCCGTCGCGTTCTTCACGCTGTCCGGCGGGTTGAAGCTCGCGATCTGGGCTCAGGACGACCTCGCCTACGACACCGGCCTGCCCAAAGCGCCGATCAGTTCGACCTCGTTCACAATCGGCCACACGTTGTGCGCCGCGAGGAAGTCGATCAAGTGATGGATGAGGCCGCCCGTGCCGGAGCCGAGATCATCAGGCCTGCCCGGGACACGTTCTTTGGCGGGTATGCCGGATACTTCCGCGACCCGAACGGACACCTGTGGGAGGTCGTCTGGAACCCCGCCAACATACCGAGTGAGGATTCTCTTTAGGGCGGCGCGGACCTGCAGTATCGAACGGCGTTAGTCATCCCCAGTGCTGGCAAATTCTGTCGGCATCGGGGCGGGCGGCCATGCTTTCCCTGGCAAACGAAGCCAGCTCGACGGCAGTCCACCAGTCTTAAGGGGCTGATTGTGTAGCTTTATCCAGATTCGCCTCGCCTGCATGGCGCATCATGCGGCGGAAGCTCATTGAGATATGCGCCCGCCTTATGTGCCCTATGGACTCCCAGTCGCCGATCTCGGCGGCGGCAAGGACCTCTTCCATTTCGCGGCGGAACGCGGTGAATTCCTCGACAAGGCCCAATTGCGGCATCAGCTTCAGGACGACGCGCGCAACCTGAAAATACAGGCGCTCGCTGATCTCGCGCAGTGGCTGGTTGCCGGTCATCGCCGTGAGCTCGTAAAAAAAGTCCATGTTGAGGCGCAGGAAAGCGCGCTGGTCGGGATTGAGTATATCGGCATCGCAGCGCGCGATGAGCGCCCGTATCCGGTCGAGGTCGTCCGCCGTGCGCGGGATCGGTGAAAGCTTGCCGACGAGGAGCGCCAGCTCCAGGCGCAAATGATAGACCTGCTGCAATTCCTCGATATCGACGTCGGTGACGATCGTGCCGACGCCGTGGACGGATTGAACCAGACCCTCGGATTCAAGGCGCGCCAGGACACGCCGGACCGGCGTGCGGCTGATCTCGAATTCCTGGGCAAGTTCTTCCTCGGACAGACGGCTTCCCGGCGCATAGACGAGCAGACAGATGCGGTCGCGCAATATCCGGTAGATGCGCTCGAACCGCTCTCGCGCGGAGAGCGGGCGCGGCGGCGCGGCGGTCACCGTCGTGGGCGGCTTGGCCTTTGTCTCGATCGTCACCCAGCCTCCAGGACAGCGTGCAGGAATTGCCGTGTCCGCTCGTTCTTGGGAGCACCAAACAGTTCGCTTGGCGGCCCCTGCTCGCAGATCTTGCCTTGATAGAAGAAGCAAACGCGGTCGGAAAACTCCTTGGCGAAGCCCATCTGGTGGGTGACCATCAGCATGGTTAGATCATGCTCGCGGCC
This sequence comes from Mesorhizobium sp. M0923, assembly GCF_040319365.1. Lineage (NCBI taxonomy): Bacteria > Pseudomonadati > Pseudomonadota > Alphaproteobacteria > Hyphomicrobiales > Phyllobacteriaceae > Mesorhizobium > Mesorhizobium sp. M0923. The sequence goes on from NZ_JAMYNW010000002.1 coordinate 165,141, forward strand.
GATCTGCCTTATCACCTGCAGCACTTCGCCGACAAGCTCCGGGTCGAGCGCAGACGTCACCTCGTCGAACAGCATGATCTTGGGCCGCATGGCAAGCGCCCTGGCGATGGCGACACGCTGCTGCTGGCCGCCGGAAAGCTGTGACGGATAGTGGTCCTTCTTCTGGGCCAGACCGACCAGCTCCAGCAGCTCCGCCGCTCTTGCCTCGGCGTCCGCCCGCTTCATGCCGAGCACCGTTATCGGCGCCTCGATGCAGTTCTGCATCGCCGTCATATGCGGAAACAGGTTGAACGACTGGAACACCATGCCGATCTTGGCGCGGATCTTACGGATATGGGCGAGATCGGCGGGAACAAGCTTGCCGTTCCTCTCCATATGGGTCAGCGGCTCGCCTTCGACCCAGATGACGCCGTCATTGATCGTTTCCAGCGTCATCAGCATGCGCAACACCGTCGTCTTGCCCGAACCCGACGGACCGATGACGGAGACTTTTTCGCCGCGCGCTATTTCGAGATTGAGCCCGTCGAGAACGGTTAACGTGCCGTAGCGTTTCGATACATTGTCGAAGCGGACCATCGGTTGTTCCGTCATCGCGTGGTCCTCCGGTTGAGCAGCCCTTCGAGGGAGCGGATGAGCGCCGCCGAAACCAGGCTCATGGCAAGGAAAAACAGGCCGACCAGCGTGATCGGCTCGGTGTAGCGGAACGTTTCGGAGCCGATGATCTTGGCAGTCTGCATCAGTTCCATCACGGCGATTGCGGAAAGCAACGGCGTCTCCTTGAACAAGGCCACCAGATAATTGCCGAGCGCCGGAACGATCGGCGGGATCGCCTGCGGGATGATGATGTCGCGAAACGTCGTCCAGGACGAGAGATTGAGCGCGATCGAGGCTTCCCACTGGCCGCGATGGATGTTGTCGAAACCGGCGCGATAAACCTCGGAGCAATAGGCGGCGTAGTGGATACCGATGGCCAGCACCCCGGCGGTGAAGGCGTCGAGCACGACACCGAATTTCGGAAAGACGAAATAGAGAAAGAATATCTGGATGAGCAGCGGGGTCGAGCGGATCAGCTCGACCAGCACCGAAATCGTCCAGCTGGTCCATGGCACGGCGATGCGGACGACCGCCAGCACCAGGCCGAGCGAGGCCGCAAGCGCAAAACCGATCAGCGTCGCCTCGATGGAAATGATGGCGGCGCGGGCGAGCACCGGCAGGATTTCCAGGGCAAATCCCCAATCCCAGATCATGCCGCCTTCCCCCGCGCCAGTCCGAGCGACGCCCGCCTTTCGAGAAGCCGCATGCCGATGGTCACAACCAGCGACATTGCCAGGTACATCAAAAGGACGAGGGTGAAGATCGGAATGGTCTTGAACGTGTTCTGGTTCATTTGCTGCGCCTTGAAGGCGAGGTCCGAAAGCGTGATCAGCGAAACCAGCGCTGTCGATTTCAGAAGCTCGATGAACAGATTGCCCCAGGGCGGGATCATCGCGACAAAGGCCTGCGGCAGGATGATCCGGCGCAACATCTGTGGGCGGCTCATGTTCAATGCCGTACATGCTTCCCACTGCCCGCGGGCGACGGACAGGATCGCGCCGCGCACGCACTCCGATCCGTAGGCGCCGACATTCAGGCCGAGTGCGAGCACCGCCACAACGAACGCGTTGATCGTGACGCCGAATTGCGGGAGCACGAAAAACAGCCAGAACAATTGCACCAGTGCCGACGTTCCGCGGAAGATCTCGACGTAAACCGTGGCCAGCCATCTGAGCGGCGTCGGGCCGTACATCCTTGCAAGTGCTGCAAGCACGCCCATGATAATTGCGAGCAGGCTGCCGAGGACGGCGATCTCGACTGTCAGGACCGCGCCTTGCAGCAGCCCCGGCATGAACACTCGGTAGCTTTCCTGTGTTGCCAAGGCACCGATCACGACGAGCGCGATGACCAGCATGGCAACGAGCGTACGGATACCCATGCGATTCCCCCGGGGAAAAAGGGCGGCGCTTTCGCGCCGCCAGCAGTTGGGAACCTATTTGCCAACGCAGAGCTCTGCGGTGGTCTTGTTGGGGAGATAGTCCTTGCCGAAGCCGAGTGGCTCGACCAGCGCGATATGCTCCGGCGAACCGAGGAACTTCTTCAGCTCGGCGTTGAACGCCTCCTGCAGGTCGGTGTCTTCCTTGCGGAAGCCGAAGCCGCCATGACCTTTCACCGACTTGCCGGCGACCTCGCCGAAGGGCTTGGTCGATTCGACGCCGTCGGCTTTCTTGGCCATGTCCGCGATCGAAAGAGCGGTCAGTGCGGCAGCGTCGGCGCGGCCCGACTGGACGGCGGCGACCAGGCTGGACTGGTCGGGCAAGGAGACGATCTGCCCACCGGCAACGCCCGCTTCCTTGGCGAAGCCGCCTTCGACGGCGCCGGCCATCACGGCAAGCTTGAGATCCGGATTGTCCTTGATGCTGGAAAAATCCTTGATGCCTTTCGGATTGCCTTTTGCCACCAGCATAGCCTCGCCGATGCCGTAGGACGGCTCGGAGTAGTTGATCTCAGCGCAGCGCTTCGGAGTGATGAACATGCCGGCGGCGATGATGTCGAAGCGGCCGGCCTTGAGACCCGGAATGAGCGAGCCGAATTCGGTCAAAACACCGTCGACCTGCGGTATGCCCATCTTGGCGAGCACCGCCTTGGCGACTTCCGGCGCTTCGCCGGTCAGCTTGCCGTCTGGCGTGGCGTAACCGAACGGCGCCTCGTTGGCGAAACCGACGCGGATGTAGCCGTCCTTCTTGGCCCGTTCGAGGGTGGTTTCCGCGTGAGCGGACAGCGACGTCAATGACGTCGCGGCGAGCGCGATGCAGGCAGCCGCTTTCACGACCATGCGGCGCGATATCGATGATTTGAGCATGCTTTTCTCCCATTGAACAACTGTGGATGGTTCCCAGGGCGCGGCCTTCTTCGAGGTCGACGCCTGCTGATCAGACGTATACAACTGCCCTAGACATTTCGCAAGCAGAGATATAGAAACCATGTAAATTCGGCGCTAATTCGTAGTTATCCAACAAACTTGACGTCGAGTTGTGCACAATTTCGCCTGGTTTGCCCATTTACAAGAGGGCAACAGCGTACCCAGAAGGCAGGACTTCGGTGGCGACCGCGAACGAGTTCGGGACATTCACGCAAGCGGAGTATGGGCAGCGCCTGGCCGGCGTGAAGACACGCATGCAAAAAGCCGGCTTCGATCTCGTCGTCTGTCAGGATCCAGCCAACATGTGCTGGCTGACCGGCTATGACGGATGGTCGTTCTACGTTCCGCAGTGCGTGCTCGTCCATCTGGAGGAGGACCGGCCGATCTGGTTCGGCAGGGCGCAGGATGCCAAGAGCGCACGCCTAACCACCGGCCTGCCCGAGACAAACATCGTGCCGTTCTCGGAACGGCTGGTGCAGCAGCCGGTCGAACACCCTTATGACGAACTCGCGCAACTGATCCGGTCGCGCGGCTGGGGAAAGGCCCGCATCGGCGTCGAGATGGACGCGCATTATTACACTGCGCGCTGCCACGCCCACCTTGTCGAGGGGCTGCCCGACGCGCACTTCGCCAACAACCACGATCTCGTCAATTGGGCGCGGCTGGTGAAATCCGAAGCCGAGCTGGTGCTGATCCGCGAGGCGGGTGCGATCTGCACGCATGCAATGAACCGCGCCATCGAGAAAATGCGACCCGGTGTGCCTCAGAACCATGTCATTGCGGAAATCTATCACGCACAGATCATGGGCGTGCCCGGAGCGGGCGGCGACTATGCCGCGATCTGTCCGCTGATGCCCGTTGGCGAAGGCACCAGCACGCCGCATCTGACGTGGTCCGACGCGCCGCTGCCGGACAGCGGCCTCGCCATTCTGGAGATCGCCGGCGTGCGCCGCCGCTATCATGCAGCCCTGACCCGGACGGTACATTTCGGCAAGCCGCGGCAAGCCATCCTCGACATGGCCAAGGCGATCGTCGAGGGCGTCGACGCTGGCCTCGAGAAGGCGCGCCCCGGCAACACCGCCGAAGAGGTGGAAGCCGTCTGGCAGGCAGTCCTGCGGAGGAACGGACTGAAGAAGGAAAGCCGCGTCGGCTATCCGGTCGGGCTCGCATACCCGCCCGATTGGGGTGAACGCACCGCAAGCCTTCGTCCCGGCGACACCACCGAGATGCAGCCTGGGATGTGCTTCCATTTCATGGCCGGCGTTTGGCTCGACGATTTCGGCATCGCCATCTCGGAATCGTTCGTCGTCACGGAACGCGGCGGCGAACGCCTCTGCGATGTGGCGCGCGAACTCATCGTTATCGATTGACATGGCGGCCGGGAAGCCGGCTGCCGAAAAGACCATGCCTGCCACCAAGCCGGCAACAAGCACGAGGACGCCCGATGGACCGTAATCCCTTTTCCGAAGCCGAAATCGCCGGCCGCCTGGCCAAGGTCCGTACTACACTGGCCGAGCGTGAGCTCGACGCGGCGGTCTTCGCCTCGCCGGAGAACGTCTTCTATCTCATCGGGCTCGATCACTGGGGGTATTTTGCCCCTCACCTGCTGATCGTCCCGCTCCAGGGAAAACCTGTCCTGGTCACCCGCTCGATGGAAAAGGTAACGATCGAGAAGCAGGTGAAGGCAGCGGAATTCCGTGGCCACTCCGACAGCGAAACCGCGGCCGACCTTGCGGCGCGGGTACTTGCGGAGCTCGGCCTGTCCAGCAACCGGATCGGCCTCGAATACTGGACGGCCGGCCTTAGCCATGGACTTGCCGTAGCACTCCAGATGCAAGCGGATGCCAAGTGGAGCGACGTCTCCGGTCTGATCGACAAGATGCGGCGGGTGAAGAGCGCCGAGGAACAGGTGCTGATGCGGCGCGCCGCAAAGGTGACGGACGCCGCCGCCGGTGCCGCGATCGCCGCGATCTCGGATGGCGCTTCCGAACAGGAGGTCGCCGCCCAATGTGTTGCGGCAATGATCCGCGCCGGCGGTCATGCGCCGGGCTTCGGACCGTTCATCCGCCCGGCCGCGCGCCTCGGTGAAGAGCACACGACCTGGGGCGACGGTATCTACCGCAAGGGCGAGCCGGTCTTCGTCGAACTGTCCGGCTGCATCTCACGCTACCACGCGCCGCTCGGCCGGCTCGTTCGCATCGGCCACATCAGCGACGAAGACGCCACAATGGCGGCGGTGACCGCCAAGGCGTTCAACGCTGTCGTCGAGGCGCTGCGGCCGGGCGCCAAGGCGCGCGATGTCTACGCCGCCTGGCAGGCCGTAGCCGACGAGGCCGGTCTTTCCCACTATCGCCGCCATCACTGCGGTTACCTGGTTGGCGCTGGCCAGCCGCCATCATGGACCGGCGGCAATTCGGTGACCGGCTTGAGGCACGATTCCGACCTTGAGATCGAGACCGGGATGAGCTTCCACATCCTGTCGTGGCTGATGGGAACCGGTCGCGGCGATGACTTCGTCTCCAACACGGTGCTTTTGACCGACGCGGGTGCTGAAGTGCTCACCCGCACGCCGGCCGGCCCGATCGTTCGATAGGCCCGCACGTATGGCGCGCTACTCGGCACTCTCGATTTTCCGCAACGCGCTGTCTGGCCAGAAGAATTGGCAGCGCGCCTGGCGGGCGGCGGAGCCAAAACCGTCCTATGACGTGATCGTCATCGGCGGCGGTGGACACGGCCTCGCCACCGCCTTCTACCTTGCCGATAACCACGGTATCCGCAACGTCGCGGTGCTCGAAAAGGGCTATGTCGGCGGCGGCAATGTCGGCCGCAACACCACCGTCATCCGCTCCAACTACCTGCTCGACGGCAACACCCAGTTCTACGAATTCTCGATGAAGCTCTGGGAGACCATGTCGCGGGTGCTGAATTTCAACGTCATGTTCTCCCAGCGCGGCCAGCTCGTCACAGCGCATTCGGCCGATCAGCTCGACGGTTTCAGCCACCGCGCCAACGTCATGCGGCTGAACGGCATCGATGCCGATATCCTCGACCGCGAAGAGGTGCGCCGGCTGGTGCCCTATCTCGATTTTGCCGACACTGCCCGCTTCCCGATCCATGGCGCCATCTTCCAGGGCCGGGCGGGCACGGCACGCCACGACGCCGTCGCCTGGGGCTATGCGCGCGCCGCCGATAGCCATGGCGTCGACATCATCCAGAACTGCGAGGTGACAGGCTTCCTCCGCGACGGCGACAGTATCGTCGGCGTCGAAACGACGAAAGGCCGGATCGGCGCCGGCAAGGTCGGCCTCGCTGTTGCCGGGCATACATCCGTGCTCGGTGCCAAGGCCGGCCTTGAACTGCCGATCGAAAGCCACGTCCTGCAAGCCTTTGTCACCGAACCGCTGAAGCCGCTGGTAGATCACGTCGTCGCCTATGGCGCCGACCACTTCTATGTCAGCCAGTCCGACAAGGGCGGGTTGGTCTTCGGCGGCAATCTCGACGGCTACAATTCCTACGCCCAGCGCGGCAATCTCGGCGTCGTGCGCGAGGTGGCGGAGGCGGCGATTGCATTGATGCCGTGTATTTCGCGCGTCCGCCTGCTGCGCCACTGGGGCGGCGTCATGGACATGACCCCCGATGCCAGCCCGATCATCTGCCCGACGCCGATCGACGGCCTCTATCTCAACGGCGGCTGGTGCTATGGCGGCTTCAAGGCAACGCCAGCTTCCGGCTGGTGCTTCGCCCACACGATCGCCACCGGCAAGCCGCATCCCTTGATCGCGGCCTACGGGCTCGATCGTTTCCGCACCGGCCACACGCTCGATGAGGCCGGCGTCGGCCCTTCCGCTTGGCTGCAATAGGAGGCGGAACAAAATGCTGCGCATCGAATGCCCCTGCTGCGGCCCGCGCGACCATGACGAGTTCCGCTACGGCGGCGATGCCTCGGTCACGCGTCCGGCCCATGACGATCGCGATCCGGAGGCCTGGTACCGTTACGTCTATATCAGGACAAACCCGGCCGGCCCGCACCGTGAATACTGGCAGCACGTGACCGGTTGCCGGCAATGGCTGGTGGTCGAACGCGACACCCGCAACCATGCCGTCGCATCAGTCGACTTCGCCAGGAAATCAACTCTCAGGAAATCACCGGCATGAGTTCGAACCGCAAACGCCTGCCGGTGGGTGGCCGTATCAGTCGCGAGGTGCCGCTCGATTTCACCTTCGACGGCCGCAAGCTGATTGGATACCGCGGCGACACCCTTGCCTCCGCGCTGCTCGCCAACGGCGTCACTCTCGTCGGGCGCAGCTTCAAATATCATCGCCCGCGCGGCATCTTTTCCGCCGGGCCGGAGGAACCGAATGCGCTGGTTACGCTCGGGATCGCAGGCAGGCGCGAGCCGAACCTGCCGGCGACGACACTGGAACTCGCCAACAGCATGGACGTGGAAAGCCAGAATCGCTGGCCATCGCTGGCCTTCGACGTACAAAGCGTCAACGGGCTGTTGGCGCCGTTTCTGTCCGCCGGCTTCTACTACAAGACCTTCATGGGCCCGACGCGCCGCGCCTGGATGTTCTACGAGCACTTTATCCGCAAGGCGGCCGGTCTGGGCAGAGCCGGCACCGGCCCGGATCCCGACCGCTACGAGGTTCGTCATGCTTTCGCCGATGTCGCAATTGTCGGCGGCGGCCCGGCGGGATTGTCAGCAGCGCGGGCAGCCGCCGCGGCCGGGGCCCGGGTCGCGCTGATCGAGCAGGATTTCCTGCTTGGCGGCCAGCTTCTGGCGGAACCGTCCGACAGCGCAGCGGCCGCATGGTTGAGGCAGGCCGAGGCCGAGTTGAAGGGCTTCGAAACCGTCGTGCTGATGAAGCGGACAACCGCTTTCGGCAGCTATGACGGCAATGTCATCGGGCTGGTCGAACAGCGCGATCCAACCGGTCCGAAGCCGAACGGCGAGGCGCGGCAAACGGTCACCATGCTGCGCGCCCGCTCGATCGTTTTCGCCACTGGCGCCATCGAGCGACCGATGGTGTTCTCGAACAATGACCGGCCCGGCGTCCTGCTTGCCTCAGCCGCCCGGACCTATCTCAACCGTTTCGCTGTCCTGCCGGGCAAGAAAATCATTGTCGCCACCACCAATGACGGTGCCTGGCGCACCGCCTTCGACTATGCCGCAGCCGGCGCGGAGGTGACGGTTGCGGATCTGCGCGCAGTCCCGCCCGCAGCACTTGCCGCGGAAGCCGCACGGCTCGGCGTAATGATACGGGCCGGGACGCGGATCGTCGACCTGCACGGCGGCCATGCCGTCAGGCACGTAACGCTCAACGGGCCGGAGGGCCAGTCCTCGGCCGCCTGCGACCTGGTCTGCGTGTCCGGCGGCTGGTCGCCAACCGTGCATCTCACCTCGCACCTCGGTGTCAAACCTGTCTATCGCGACGATATCGGCGGCTTCGTGCCGGGCGCGTTTCCGGCCGGCCGGCTAGGTGCCGGCGCGATGATTGGGGCCTATGCAACTGCCGATGCCATCGAGGACGGTCATCGCGCCGGTAGCGACGCGGCAGCCTCCGGCGGCAAGTCGGCGCCGGTTCCCGCTCCGGCCAAACTCGATCTCGGCGACACCGCCACGACGCTACTTCGCGAAGCGCCTTCCGTCGGACATGGAAAAGCCTTCGTCGATTTTCAGATGGATGTGACGACGAGGGATATCGAACTCGCCCATCGCGAGGGCTATGAATCGGTCGAGCATCTGAAGCGCTACACCACGCTCGGCATGGGTACCGATCAAGGCAAGACCAGCAATTTTCCGGCGCTTGCCGCGATGGCGGCGCTGCGCAACGCAACGATTCCCGAGACCGGCGTCACGACCTTCCGCCCGCCCTATACGCCGGTTGCCATCGGGGCGCTTGCCGGGCGCGCCATCGGCCATCATTTCAAGCCGATCCGCCGCACGCCAATGCACGACTGGCACATGGCCAACGGCGCCGAGATGCTCGAGGTCGGGCTCTGGATGCGGCCCTATTTCTACCGGCAGTCCGGACATGACGTGAATGAAGCCTATGTCGCCGAAATGCGGAATGTACGTCAGGCCGCGGGGCTGATGGACATCTCCACGCTCGGCAAGATCGACGTCCAGGGCCCGGATGCGGCAATCTTCCTCGACCGCGTCTACGCCAACGGCTTTGCCAAGCTGGCGGTCGGCCGCGCCCGCTACGGCGTCATGCTGCGCGACGACGGCATCGTCTTCGACGACGGGACCACGACGCGGCTGGCGGAAAACCGGTTCTTCATGACCACTTCGACCGCCAAGGCCGCCGATGTGCTGTCGCGTCTCGAATTCCTGCTCGACACGGCCTGGCCGGATTTGCGCGTGGCCGTCACTTCGGTCAGCGACGAATGGGCGGCGATGTCGGTTGCCGGGCCTAACAGCCGCGCGATCCTGAATGCAGCGTTTCCCGCTCTCGACGTTTCCGACGCGGCGCTTTCGCATAGGGGACTACTCGAAAGCGAATGGGGGGGCCGTGCGCTCCGCATCCTACGTCTCAGTTATTCCGGCGAGCGCGCTTACGAAGTCTATACCGGCGCCACTGCCGGTGAACAGCTCTGGAGCCGTCTGCTCGAAGCCGGCAGACCATTCGACCTGAAGCCTTACGGCGTCGAGGCGCTAGGTGCGCTGCGCGTCGAAAAGAGCCATGTCGCCGGACCTGAAATCGATGGACGCACGACGCTCGACGATCTCGGCCTCGGCCGCATGGCCGGCAAGCGCAGCGGCTTCGTCGGCGACGTCCTGCGACGGCGCCCTGCCCTCCACGCGCCCAACCGGCAGCGCCTGGTCGGACTGGAATGCATCGAGGACGGAAAACGCCTGCGCGGCGGCGCCATCCTGTTCCTGCCGGATGAGAAACCCTATGGCCATGGGCGCGGTCGCATCACCTCCGTCACTTTCAGCCCCGAGCGCGGCCATTATGTCGGGCTGGCCCTGCTTGCCGGCGATGTCGCGGCAGAAGGAAGCGAGGTCGTGGCGGTCTATCCGATGAAGGCCGAAACAGTTCGCGCCCGCATTGTCTCGCCAGTATTCCTCGATCCACAGGGAGAACGGCTGCATGGCTAGCTTGACCTCTTCTCGGGATTTCAGCCTATCCGTGGCCGATTGTCCGCTTATCCAGATCGAGGGCTGGGACGGGACACTGAGACAATTCGAAAAGAGCGTCTCGGCGTCGCTCGGCACGAAACTTCCCGCTTCGGTCGGAGAGACGGTTCGCCACAAGGGGCTTCTAATCATCCGCATTGCACCTCGCCGCCTCTGGCTGGTTCTCGACGAAGGCACGCAAGCGCCCGCACTTTCCGTCGACCCCGATCTCGGCTGTTCTGTTCCCCTCGGCGAAGGTCGTGTTCGTTTGAAAATGGCCGGCCCTGACATCGCAAGGCTTCTGTCCGGCTGCATTCCCGTCGACTGGCACGCGCCGGCCGCCGCTCCGCGCCGCGCCGTGCAGACATCCTTCCATCATGTCTCCGTGCTCTTCCTCCGCACCGGCGAGGCCGCGTGCGAACTCATCGTGCCGCGAAGTTTTGCCCGCAGCCTCTCGGATTGGATTGCGGATGGCTAGCCAATGGTGGTTTCTCGGGCAAGGATCGGCTTTAGCGGCCGATCCAAGCCGCTATCACGAAACCCCGTTTACTCTCTTGCTGGCCAGTCTTGCAGAAGCGTAATCCCAAATTTCGGCGCGGCTGCTTTGAGCCGCTCGATATCGGCAGGCGTCGGCGGCCCGACCACCTCTCCCTTGCCGAGTTCATGGCCACCTTCGGCGAGGAACTGCTCGAACACACTTGGCGTGTCTATCAGGATGTAGCGAACGGGCTGGTTGCCGGGATTCATGAGCTGGTGCGGGATGCCGCGCTTCAAAAACATGCTCTCACCGGGCGAGAGCGTTCGGACCTCGCCGGCCACAATTGCAGTCAGCTGCCCTTCGATGACGTAGACTGTCTCGTCGTCATTCGCGTGAACATGGATTGGTGTTTTCGTCTGCCCGTCGCTTCGGTTTTCGAAGAGACTCAACAAGCCTCCCGTCTGTTCGCCGGAGACCAGTCGCTTCGTGACGATGCCTGCGAGCACGAATTCCTTTGGGTCAACATCTGTCATTGATCCAATCTGCCAGGTACATTCGGAGTAGGCCCGTACCGTGCCGTCAAGCAGACAAACTGCGCAGCGACATCCGGCAAACGTCGAACGGGCTCACGGGTTCCCGGTCGCCGGAGTTCCCTCTTCCCAAGCTCACTTTGGACGAAAAGCCGGCTAACCGGACATGCTGGCCGACACCGACATACGCCAACTCGAGGGCGCCGCAGAGGTCCGTCTAATTGACGGCGAAGCTGCAACGGGCTGCCAGACTCTCGCCAGGGCCAAGCACCGACAGTCCATTCCATTTGTCGATCGAACCACGATTGTGAGCATCGACCGCATGACTGACCGGTTCAAAACAGAAGAAGTCGCTCTCGTCCGATGGCGAATAGACCAGGTAGAAGTTCAAGGGCGACGAAGCTTCAATCCGCAGGCTGCAACTGTGCTCCGGCCACGATATGGTAGCGACGCCGTCCCAGCCGGCAAACAGATTGTTTATCCATCCGCTCGGCAATACGGCCGGGGCGCCGAAATCCCAATCGGGACGGGTTTTGACATCCACAAACCGTTCGGGGAGATGGCTGGGCAGTTCGAGACAAACCTGCGAGGCCGGCGCATGAAGCGCGGTCCGTGCCGTTCTCGGGAACCATGGATGGATACCAAGCCCGAACGGCAGCCTGACCGAGGCCCGATTGACGATGCGAAGCTTCAGCTCGAGCCCTTGTCTGGCTAGCGCGTAGCTCACATCGGCGCGATATCGGTATGGGCCGGGTCCTTTGCTGATAAGGGATAGCTTTGCGTTATCTTGCGCTACGCTGTCGACGTCCCACTCGCTCGAAAATCCATTGCCGTGAACGGGAAATGGCTCGCCTGCAACATTGGCAGGCAGTTCGTGGAATTTGGAGTCGAATGTGAATCCGCCGCCCGAGATGCGATTCGACCACGGCAAAAGCAGGTTGCAGGCAAGGTCGAATGGGTTGCTGCTCCCGCCGTTTGGCCAAGGCCTGAAGATCGGCACGCGCCCATGGTCCAGTCTCGCAAGACCTGCCCCAAGCGACGGGACGATTTCAGCGGACAGGTCTCCGCTTCCGATTTTGATCGTTCGGACCATCAGTTTCAGACGGTATCGGCCTTGGCAGCGGCGATCGGCTGTGGATGGCGGCCTTTGCGAGCCACTGCAAGGAGGTCGTTCGACGCGATCCCGATGAGCGCCTTCATCTGATCGTGAGCGTCGTCGGCCCTGCGCATCCGGATTGCCTCCAGCACGTCGCCATGCGCGCTCAGCGTCTGCTGGTAATTAGCGGTGGCCGATGTGGTCAATCGGAAGGAGAAGCTGAGGGCGGCAGCAAGCATATTGCCGAGATTGGCGAACACCGGGTTGCGGCTGGCACGAAGGATGGCGGTATGAAACCTGACGTCGGCATCGAGACACGCAGCAAGGTCGTCCTGCGGAGCAATGCGCATGGCCTCATAGGCGGCTTCGATGACTGCGAGATCGCCTGACGTCGCCATCTTGGCCGCAAGGTGGGCGGCCGCGGGTTCAATGATCAGCCGCGCCTCGATCAATCCGCGGACGAAATCGAGATCGGGCTCGATATCGCGCATCCATTCCAGAACCTGTGCATCCAGCCTGTTCCATTCGCTCGACACGCGCACACGCGTCCCGGCCCGCTTGCGTGCCTCGATCAATCCTTTCGCCGAAAGCGTCAGAAGAGCATCGCGAAGCGCCGTGCGGCTCGCCCCGTAGATAACGCAAAGTTCAGCTTCCGTCGGCAAGACGGAGTGCTGCGCGTAGGAGCCGGCGAGGATTCGCTGTCCGAGATCGCGTGCGATGCGATCCTTGAGCGATGACGTGGCGCCATCTGCGGCAGGAATGTCCTGCTTGCCTTGGCCAGTCGAAGCGATCGCCGTGTCCATCGTCATGTCCTGTTCAAGTGGTACTCGGCAATTACCACAGCAAGTATCAGCAGCGAGCCCTTGGCAAGCAACTGATAGAAGGTTGGCACGGACGTCAGTATCATTCCGTTGTTGAGGACACCAATGATGGCGACGCCCAGTAGTGCGCCGACGATCGTGCCCTTACCGCCCTGCAAGGCGCAGCCACCCAGAACGGCCGCTGTGATGGCCTCGAGTTCCAGGCCTTGGGATCCGGATACGGGCTGCCCCGAGCCGGTACGGGCAGCCAACAGAATCCCGGCCAATCCGGCCGCCACTCCACTCATGATGTAGATGCCGACACGGTAGCGGTTGATGTTGATGCCGGAGAAGCGTGCAACAACGGGATTGCCGCCCAGGGCATAGATGTTGCGGCCAACGATCGAGCGGGCAAGGAAGAGATGGAACACGATCGCGGTCAGCAAAAGAATCCAGATCAGCAGAGGCAGGCCGAGGATTCGTCCGATCCCAATGAAGCGGAAAGTGTCGCTGAAAATCGCGATCGATTGCCCATCGGATATGATGAACGCGATGCCGCGGAAGATCGCCATCGTACCGAGAGTCGCGATGACAGCGTTGACCCGCCCGTAGGTGATGATGATGCCGTTCACGAGGCCGGCAAGACCACCCAGGACCAGGCCGGCAAGAATGCCCGCTGCCGGCGATCCGGTCGCCTGGATGGCCATTGCCGTCGATACTGTGGTCAGACCGACGATTGCGCCGACGGCAATATCAAGCCCGCCGGCGACGATGACCACGGTCTGGCTCATCGCCAGGACGCCCAGGATGGTAATGCCCAGACCGATGTTCAGCAGGTTTCGGCTCGAGAAGAACACGTCGCCTCTCAGAGTGCCGAAAATGAGCACGAGAATGGCGAGAGCAACCAGGAGGCTTATGTTGTGAATGCCGATGCGCTCTGCCATGCGCAAGGAAGGGCGTCTTTTGCCGGTTTGTGTTGTTGCTGTCCTGAGCTCAAGGCTGTTCACTGAATTTGTCCTCCGAGCGATGCTACAGATTGCGGCATGGCGTGCTTCAGGATCGTGGCCTCATCGATGTCTGGGCGGGAAAGTTCGGCCGTGATCCGGCCTCCAGCCATGACAAGCACCCTGTCGGCGAGCCCGATCAGTTCGGGCATTTCCGAGGAAATCAGGATTATGCCGATACCGCTTGCGGCGAGTTCATCGATCAGGCGATAGATTTCCGCCTTGGCGCCGATGTCGATGCCGCGGGTCGGCTCGTCGAGGATGAGAAGCATCGGCTGCCGGGCAAGCCAGCGCGCGAGAACGACCTTCTGTTGATTGCCACCCGACAATTTCGAAACCTGTTCGTCGAGGTTGGGCGCCTTGATCGACATCTTTGCTGCAAGCGGTGAGACGATCTCCAGTGCCTTGCGCCGGTTGAAGAAGCCGAAGGTCGACGTCTTGTCGGGCACGCAAAGCGAGGCGTTGTCAAGAATGCTTCGGAACAGCAGCAGGGCCTCGTGCTTGCGGTCTTCGGGGGCGAAGCCGATGCCTGCCACGATCGCTGCATGCGGACTGTTGGGGCCAACGGGCACGCCGCTCATCGTTATGGTTCCGTCGAGGCGCCGATCATAGCCGACAATCGCCTTTGCCAGCTCGGATCGACCCGCACCCATAAGGCCGGCAATGCCGAGCACCTCGCCGCGGCGGACCTTGAGGCTCACATCGGTGACGTGGTCGGTGGTCAAGCCCGCCACCTCCAGCAACGGTAGCCCCGATTGCCACGTCTCGCGCGTAAACAGATCGGCGATGTCACGGCCGACCATGAGTTTGGCTATGGTCTGCTCGCTGGCACCGTCCGCGCGGGAATCGTCGACCAGCCGGCCGTCCCGCAAAACGACAATGCGATCCGCAAGGTCGATGACCTCGTTCAGCCTATGAGAGATGTAGACGATCGAAGTGCCCTCTTCGCGCAGCCGCCGAATTACTGAAAACAGACGGCGCGCTTCGTCGTCGGTCAGCGACGAGGTCGGCTCATCGAATGCGATCAGCTGGCCGCCAGCACGTATGGCGCGCATGATTTCGATCATCTGGCGCTGTGCCGGGCCGAGCGTGCTGCAGAGTTGACGCGCCCGCATATCCTGCTGCATGCCGAAGGTCGCAAGCACCTTGTCGGTCTGCTCCTCGAGCCTATGCCAGTCGAGCAGGACGCCTGCCAGCCGTGGCAGTTCGCCGACGAAAATGTTCTCGGCCACGGTCAGGTTCGGAACGATCTCCGGCTCCTGATGGATGACGCGTATTCCGGCTCTGTGGCTGTCGCGCGGTTCGCTGAAAACGATCGGCGTGGAGCCATACAGCACGGTGCCGGTGTCCGGTGCGAACACGCCCTCGAGAATTCGCATCATTGTCGATTTGCCGGCGCCATTCTCGCCAACCAGAGCGAGCACCTCTCCTGGCCGAAAGGCAATCGAGACATTGTCGAGCGCCTGCACGACGCCGAAGCGCTTCGATATCCTGTCGAGCGAGAAGAAATCCGATTGCATCAAAGCTCACTCCCGAGGATCGATCCCGTGTGCCTGCCGACGAACTGCCGGCCCAAAGCGCGTCATGCGCCCTGCGGCATGACGCATATCTGGTTCAGTGGCAGAGCTTGGCTTTGTAGTCCGACGCAAAATTTTCGGCGGTGATGTATTCCGGGTCCGTGAAGGACTGAACGGGAAGCTTCGTTCCGTCCTTGATGGAGGCCAAGAGAATCTTCACCGCCAGCGCGCCATGATTTTCCGAATTGAGCCACATCGTACCACGGAACGCCGAGGGCTTTCCGGATCCGAAAGCGTCACAAGCGCGGCTCCCGTCGATGCCGATCCCCATGCCCTGGTCTGCGGTATAGCCGGCGTTTTCCAGGGCTCGCGCACCACCCAGCACGCCATCATCGTTGCATGAATAGAATATCCAGTTCGTGACGCTGGGATTGGCCGTCAATGTGGTGGTCATCACGTCGATGGCGTTGACCATCGTATTGTCGTAGGGGACGCGAACGATATTGCCCGGCTTGAAATCGGACACCGCCTTCAGGAATGCTTCTTCCGCGCCCTTGTTGCGCTGCATGCAGGTATCCGCTTTGCGGTCCTCGATCGACGCGATGCGCACCTCTTTACCCGCCCAGCCGTCGGCCTTGTAGAGCTTGGCAAGCTCTTCGCCCACCCGCGCACCGATGTTGTAGGCATTCATGCCGACATAGGGGACCTGAGTGCCGTCCTCGTAGTAGATGTCGTCGTCGACCGCCACCAAGGGAATTTTTGCGGCCTTTGCTTTCTCGGCGATGACCGGTCCCAGCGCCTTGTCGGGGACGACAATGGCGATGCCTTTTACGCCATCGCCGACCATCGTATCGAAGGTCGTGATCGTCAAATTGGCGTCGAACTGAACGTCCTGCGACACGAACGCAGCCCCTGCCGCCTCGGCCGCTTTCTTGGCGCCGCCGACTTCGGCGACAAACCATGGATGGTCTCCCATCTTGTTGATGTAGCCGATCTTGATGTCGTCTGCGCTTGCTGCGCCACTCATCAGTCCGGCAGCCAGTACCGCAAATGTCGCCAAAGCCTTTGTTGTGGTTTTCATGAAGATCCTCCCTGAGAGCTCGATGGTCGTTGCTAGTCGTGGTAGAGAACCGAGCGCCCACCATCGATGGTGATCGTCTCGGCATTTATGAACGGCGCTTCGTCCGAAGCGAGGAAAACCGCCGTCATTGCAACCTCGTCCGGCCGGCCAATGCGCTTGGGCGGATGAAGGTCGTAGGCTCGCCGCTTCTCCTCGGCGGGGTTCGGGAATGTGTTCCAGTAGGCTTCCGCGATCGGCGTCTCGATATAGCCGGGGGCGATCGCGTTCACCCGGATACCGCGCGCGGCATATTCGATGGCCAGCGAACGGGTCAGGCCCAAAAGTGCATGCTTGGCGACCGGATACGGGAATGTACGGGGAATGATCTGGAACGCGTGACAGCTCGCTATGTTGACGATAGACCCCGAGCCCTTCGCCAGCATCGTCGGCAAGACTGCCTTGGCGCAGAACCATGCGGCCTGGAGGTCTAGCTTGAGACAGCGGTCCCATTCCTCATCCGGCATCGCCAGTGGTTCGTAGAAGACGTTGGCACCGGCATTGTTGACGAGAACGTCGACGCCGCCATAGCTCGTGATCGTGCGGGCGACCATGTCCGCGACCGCGGATGCGTCCGTGACATCCGTCTCGACGAACGTTACGTCGGCGCCTCCGACACGCAGTTCGTCGGCGATCGCTTTGCCGCTTGCCGCATTCAGTTCGGCAATGACGGTCTTTGCCCCATGCATCGCAAAAGCCCGGGCGGTGGCGGCACCGATGCCTTGGCCGGCGCCTGTGACGATTGCGATCTTTCCTTGCAGCCGGCCTGCCATTGCATTCACCAGTCGACCACGGTGCCGTCCGGCATGACGGCGTTGCGGGCATGCAGCACTTCCTGCTTGAAGGGGTGGCGCGCGATAACGTCCTCCTTGACGGTGACGCCAAGGCCCGGCAGTTCGGGCAGATCCCAGCGGCCTGGCTTGCGCCGAATTGGCCAGGTAACGACATCGTCGTACCAGGCGACGGCACCGGACATCTCCTCCTGAATGACAACGTTTGGGGTCGATATGCCGAAATGAAGAGCAGCCACACCGGCGATCGGACCGAGCGGGTTGTGCGGCGCAAGGCCGATGCCTGCGGTTTCCGCCATGGCCGCGATCTTCTTTGTCTCGAGCAGACCGCCAGTGTGGCAAATATCCGGCTGGGCAATGTTGAAGGCGCGGGCTGCGATCGAGTGCGTGAATTCGCGGCGCCCGATCAGCCGTTCGCCGGACGCGATCGGCACGGCCGATCGCGCCGTGATATGCGCCAGTCCGGCAACATCTTCGGGCGGCACGGGCTCTTCCGCGAACATGATGCGGGCCGGCTCGATTGCCTTGAGGTAATCCATCGCCGCGTTAACCGATGCAGGGCGTCCGTGGAAATCAACCATGATGTCGATATCCGGGCCTACCGCCTCGCGAAGTGAGCCAACCATGTTGGCAACAGAATCGACTGCCTTCGCAGGAGACACGTAGTGGGTGTAGGGAATGCAGACGACCTTGACCGCATCGTAGCCTGCTTGCGTCACGATGCGTCCGCGTTCCACGATGGCATCCGCGGATCCGGTCTCATAGACCGCCTTCATGTCCCCGAGGCCGAGATGCGTATAGGTGCGCAGATAGTCGCGGACCCGACCGCCCAAAAGGCGCCAGACGGGGACGCCCAACGACTTGCCCAATATGTCCCAGAGCGCGATCTCGATGCCGCTGACGGCGGACATTCCCTCGACGCCAAGACGCCAAAAGCCGTGCCGCGTAAGTATCTGGTAGCACTGCTCCACATTGCGCGGATCTTGCCCGATGAGCAGGGCCTCAAGGTCCTGAAGCGCCCCAACGACGGCTCGGGTCTTCCATTCCAGCGTTGCCTCACCCCAGCCAAACAGCCCGGGCTCGTCGGTTTCGACGCGAACGAAGACCCAGTTGCGCATTTCCGCATTGCAGACGCGCGCCTTGATGGCCGTGATTTTCATTGGTCCTCCCAGACCTGCCGTCTTTTTTAGAGGCAATATGTATGATTTATTACGGATAATATGAACGAGTCAAGCGCAACATCGATGTGGACCAGCGCCTCGCCTCGACGTTCAGCGCAAATGCGCAACCATCATGTCCTCGCCACCCATCCAGCGCAGGCATCAGCAGCTCACTCAGCTTGCCTGATCAGTATTCGCTGACGTCGATGACAGCCTGGGCAAAGGCTTGCGGGGCTTCTTGAGGCAAGTTGTGGCCGATACCGCCGATGATGATCCGGTGCGTGTATCTGCCCGAGAATTTCTTGGCGTAGGAACTGCTGTCGGGATGGGGTGCACCATTGGCATCACCCTCAAGGGTAATGGTCGGCACTGTGATCACGGGAGCTTCGGCCAGCCGGTTTTCCAGAACGTCATATTCCGGCTCGCCATGTGCCAGGCCGAGCCTCCAGCGGTAATTGTGAATGACGATGCTGACGTGATCCGGGTTGTCCAGGGCTGCGGCGCTGCGCTGGAAGGTGTCATCGTCGAAATTCCACTGCGGCGAAGCGAGTTTCCAGATGAGTTTGGCGAAATCGCGCGTGTATTTCTCGTAGCCGGCGCGGCCGCGATCCGTGGCGAAGTAATACTGATACCACCATTGAAGCTCCACCTCCGGTGGCAGCGGCACCACGCCGACCTGCTGATTTCCGATTAGATAGCCGCTCACCGAGACGATCGCCTTGCAACGCTCCGGCCAGAGCGCGGCAACGACATTGGCCGTTCGGGCGCCCCAGTCGCAGCCGGCGATCGTGGCCTTTTCGATCCCCAGCGCATCCATCAGCGCGATCGCATCCGCGGCGAGCGCCGACTGCTGGCCATTGCGCATCGTCTCGTCCGACAAAAATCGCGTAGTGCCGTAGCCGCGCAGGTAGGGCACAATCACGCGGTACCCCTTTGCGGCAAGCAGGCGAGCGACGTCGGTGTAAGTGTGAATGTCATAAGGCCAGCCATGAAGCAGGATCACTGGGGCACCTTCGGCGGGCCCTAGCTCCGCATATCCGACGCTCAGCTTTCCGGCATTGACCTGGCTGAGCGAGCCGAATGATTTCTGCCTGGGTTGCATCGCGGATGCCTTCGCCTCGACCGTCCAAGTGGCTGCCGGTGCGTTCAAGCCGAGTTCGGTGGCGGCGAACGTCATTGCCGTTGCACCAACAATGCGTCGGCGGCGATGATCGACCGTCTCGGGAGCTTTATTCGCATTCATGATGAAGCCTCTATGATGACCAACAAGCGGGAGCGACCAGAACCCGCCGCCGTATCGGCCGACAGGAAATATTGCGCCTATTCCGACGGTGACTGCGACGAATCCAGGATTGTAACCGCTCGGCCAGGAGGCAGTGCGGCGAATTCTGACCGGATGCCGGTAAGGTCCAGCGTTTCCTCGATTTCCCTCCTGAGAAATTCGAGACGTAGGCCGTCCCCGCGCTTGGAAGCGGCTGGATGTAGCATCCGCAGAAACGGCAGCATGAGAATGACTCCTGATCTTTGTTGGGGTGAGAGGATATATTGCGTCTGATCTTATGCTCGGAGCCACCCTCGGCTTTTAGACGAGGCCCTCACGATCCATTGCGATGCGCACGGCCGGTCGCGCAGCCATTCGGGCGCGAAGCGCTTGCAAAGGCGCGGGAACAGGGACGTGGAAGCGGGCCGCCCAAAGCAGCATCACGAAAAGATAAAAATCCGCCACGCTGGGTTTGTCGCCGAACAGATAGTCGGTCTCGAGCCCGTCAGCGACGAACTCGAGTTGGCTCGTAATCGCCGCGCTCGCCTTGGCCTTTTCGGCATCGCTGCTTTGGTGCCACATCGGCTTGAAGCTTCGGTGTATTTCAGTTGAGACGTAGGCCAGCGCTTCGAGAACGCGGGTACGGCCCAACGGCCCCGCCACTCCCAGTGCCGGGTATTGTGACGCAATCCAGTCGAGGACTGCGATATTTTCCGTCAGCGCTTCGCCGCTATCCAGCACGAGGGCTGGAACATAGCCCTTGCGCGTGACGGTGGTGAAATCATCCCCGGAGCTCGTTCGTTTGGTTTTGAGGTTCACGCTTTCGCGCTCGAAGGAAACACCGGCCTCTTCCAATGCGATGTGATCCGCCAGGCTACAGGCGAGAGGGCTGTAGTAGAGTTTCACCGTTTTCCCTTTCTGACCCCGATTGAGTTCCGCAATTGGTCGTCGCCGGGCGAAAACCTGCCCAGCGCCACGCGAGACAACTGCTCCAAAAACTCGCACTTGGCGGGGACGACGACTACGACACCGACAGCTAGGCATGCCTGTGCCGAGGTATGATCGGGCTGAAGTTCGGGATCGCCGTGCGCAATGCCGGACGGTATCTCAGCTCAGTGGCCAACGGTTACCTGGAGGAATTCAGAACCTTCCATGACGGCGTCATCGCCAGCCCGGCCAGTCCTTCGCTCAGGAAATCATAAACGAAAGTATTGGACGCACGCGCCGTTGGCACGATGGCTCACACCCGGCCACGGCCGGCATATTCCGCGCGGCATGAGCAGACTGGAAGGCGAAAGCTGTGGCCTGCTTTTGCTCGATTGCCACCAACGCGATGACGCAGCTTCCAACATAGGAGTCGCCATCATGGCCGACCTTTCCGAAACCTCCACAGCCGAGCACACATTGCACGTCGAAGCGCCCGACGCGATCGAGGTCGACGTCTCCTCGCTGAGGCCAGGAACGTCGCTGATCGTCGACTGGCACGGCAATCCGGTGGTCGTGCGCAACCGCACTGAGCAAGAGATGAAGGACGGCCAGTCAGTCAGTCTCGCCGAGCTCAAGGATCCAATCGCCCGCAACGCCAACCTGCCGGTCGACGCGCCGGCAACCGACGCTAACCGAACTATGCCGGGCAAGGAAGCCTGGGTGGTGATGGTCCAGGTCTGCACCCATCTCGGCTGCATCCCGCATGGTCAGGAAGGCGACTTCGATGGCTGGTTCTGTCCGTGCCACGGTTCACAATACGACACCGCCGGCCGCATCCGCAAAGGTCCGGCACCCGAGAACATGGCGGTACCGGTGTTCCAGTTCGTTTCCGACACCAAGATCCGCATTGGTTGAGGCAGGGGGCATTTCGATGAGCGGCGACAAACACTCGACCTATACGCCCAAAACCAGAATCGCACGTTGGTTCGATGCCCGCCTGCCGCTGCCGCGGCTGGTGCACGACAGCTTCATCGTCTATCCGGTGCCGCGCAACCTGAACTATGCCTATACGTTCGGCGGCATTCTCACGATCATGCTGGTTTCACAGATCCTGACCGGCATCGTGCTGGCCATGCATTACGCTCCTGATACGGGACTGGCCTTCAATTCAGTCGAGGAGATCATGCGCGACGTGAATTCGGGCTGGTTGCTGCGCTATCTCCATTCCAACGGCGCGTCGTTCTTCTTCATTGCCGTCTACATCCACATCTGCCGCGGGCTCTACTATGGTTCCTACAAGGCGCCGCGTGAGCTGCTGTGGGTGCTCGGTTGCACCAATCTCCTGCTGATGATGGCGACGGCCTTCATGGGCTACGTGCTGCCTTGGGGACAGATGTCGTTCTGGGGCGCTACTGTCATCACCAACTTCTTCACGGCCGTCCCACTGATCGGCGACTGGCTCCAGCAGCTTTTGCTCGGCGGGTTCGCGGTCGACAATCCGACGCTGAACCGCTTCTTTGCGCTGCATTACCTGCTGCCATTTGTGCTTGCGGGCGTGGTGACCTTGCATATCTGGGCGCTTCACGTCGTCGGCCAGAACAATCCGACCGGCATCGAGGTCAAATCGAAAACCGATGTCGTGGACTTCACGCCCTATGCCACCGTCAAAGATGCCTTCGGCATCCTCGTGTTCCTGTTCTTCTTCGCCTATTTCGTCTTCTACCTGCCGAACTATCTCGGCCATCCCGACAACAACACGATCGCCAATCCGCTGAAGACGCCGGCCCACATCGTGCCGGAATGGTATTTCTTGCCGTTTTACGCGATCCTGCGGGCCATCACCTTCAATATCGGGCCGATCGATTCCAAGCTCGGCGGCGTGCTCGCGATGTTCGGCTCGATCGCGGTGCTGTTCCTGGTGCCGTGGCTCGACACCTCGAAGGTGCGCTCGGCGGTCTACCGCCCCTGGTACAGGGTGCTCTTCTGGCTGTTCGTTGCCAATGCCCTCTTTCTCGGCTGGCTCGGCTCCCGACCGGCGGAAGGCGCCTACGTCGTCATGTCCCAACTGGCGACGCTTTACTATTTTGCGTTCTTCGTCATCGCCATGCCGGTGCTCGGGCTGATCGAAAAGCCGCGACGGCTGCCGAATTCGATCACCGAAGCAGTTCTCGAAAAAGACAAGGCCAGCGGCCGAGGCCCGATCGCCGGGCCGGAGGCCAAACATTGAACTGTGAATGGCGGTGATCGTTCATGAACTGGTGGAACTCTCCTCTGGTCTACATCGTGTTGCTCGGCCTCGCCGGGATCGTCGTTTGGACCCTCATCCCCAGACGCTTCGCCAATGCGAAGCTGGTCGTCCAACTCAGCTTTTTCCTCGCGATGTCGGCCATGGTTCTCGACCTGCGCGTCGTGCCATACGAGGCCGCAGGGGACAACGAGACAACCGGAGGAGCGATCCTCATGGGCTCGGTCAAGCTGCTCTGGTGGGTTCACCTTGCCTGGGCGCTAATCGGATTTGTCCGTATCTATCTCGTTTTTGAGCGAAAGCCGCGCGAGGCACGTCTCCTGCAGGACGTCGTGGTCGGTATCGTCTATGCTGGAATGTTCCTGTCGATCCTGGCGTTCGTCTTTGCGGTGCCGGTCGGAACGCTCATTGCCACGTCCGGCGTGTTTGCCGTCATCCTGGGACTGGCGCTCCAGAATACGCTCGGTGACGTATTTTCGGGGATCGCGCTTAACCTCGGCCGCCCTTACGTACTTGGAAACTGGATCATTCTGAGCGACGGAACCGAAGGCCGCGTTGTCGAGACCAACTGGCGGTCGACCCAACTCCTGACCCCGACCCACAATGTCGTCGCGCTTCCGAACAGCCTTCTCGCCAAGATCGGGGTAACAAATCTAAGCGGTCCGGACGAGAGCCATGGACTTGCCGTAACCGTCAAGATGGCGCCAACGAAGACGCCGGCGATCATCGTAGACCTCATGCGCACCGTCTTGCTGAGCTGCAATTCAATCCTCCAGGACCCTTCGCCTTTGGTCACAATCAGAAGCCTGGATGCGGCAGCTATCGAGATCGAGTTGTTTTTTCGCGTCGCAAATCTTGACCAGCGAAGTGCCGCTCGGAACGAAATCTTCGATCTCATTTATCGCCATTCAAAGTCGACCGGCATGCTGCTGGCGGAGCCACTTTCGGCTTCGATTGCCATGACCAACCGGCTGAGCGACGAGAAGGCAGCCTCCCAAAGCTTCACCCCGATCGAACTCATCAGGTCCATACCGGTATTCTCGGCGCTAACGGATACCGAGCAGGAGTCGCTCGCCGCAGCGGCCTCGGTTCGCACCTACCATAAGGGCGAGATCATCGCACGACGGGGAGAGATGCTGCCGTCGCTCATGATCGTACGGACGGGAGTTATCGTCCGGCAAATTGGCGAGGACGATGCTCACCTGCAGGAGATCGGCCGGCTTGCACCCGGCGATTTCTTCGGCGAGACCGGCTTGCTCGCCGGCATTGGCGAGATGTCGAGTTTGCGGGCAATGACCCCCGTCGAGGTTTACGAGATAGACCAGGAAAGCTTTGCGCCGCTGCTGCACGAAAGGCCCGAAATGGCTGAAGATCTTGCGGCGATCCTGTCGAAGAGGGTGTCGGCTCTTAATGAAAGCGGCATCGCCGGACAGAACCACGCGAGCTCCAAATTCGCGCTCCTCAAAGCCATTCAGACAGTCTTTCGCGCCGCTCCGTTCAAGCGCGTTCGAGCACCTGGCTGACAAGGCATGCAGAAGGACAGAGATCCATGACCATCCGCCAAAGCGATATCACAGGCATCGATACAATCATCCAGCCGGCTATCCGTGATTTTGCCGACGGACTGAAGATAAGGCGCGTATTGCCCTCCTCGAATCGCCTGATGATCGGGCCCTTCATCCTGTTCGACCATTTCGGCCCCGCTATATTCGACGCAGGTCACGGTTTCGATATGGGACCGCATCCGCATATCGGCGTTGCGGCCGTGACCTACCTGATCGACGGCGAGATCGTCCACCGCGACAATTTCGGTAAAGTGCAGACCATCCGTCCTGGCGAGGTCAACTGGATGACGGCCGGGTCGGGCATCGTCCATTCCGAGCGCACGCCACCGGAAGTCCGGGCGTCGGGAAGCAATCTCTTCGGCGCTCAGGCTTGGATCGCCCTCCCCTCCCGCTATGAAGAAATTGCCGCCGACGTCGCACATTTTGGCGCTCCCGAAATACCCAGGATCTGTGCCGACGGCGTCGAGCTTACGTTGATCGCCGGCGCGTCCGACGGGTTGGTCTCGCCGGTAAGGACGTTCTCCGACATGGTCTATGCCGAAATTGTGCTCACGAGCGGTGCGCGATACCAGGTGAAACCCGAACACCGTGAGCGTGCAATCTACATCGTCGCCGGTGAGGTTGGAATTGTCGGCCAGTTCGGGACGTTTCATGAGGCCGAATTGATAGCTCTGGCGCCCGGCGCTGAGATTGTGCTCCAGGCGCCTGCCTTCCATGCGGCGAGGCTGATGCTGATAGGAGGCGAGCCCTTTTCCGAGCCACGTCATATCTATTGGAACTTCGTCTCCTCTTCAGCCGAACGGATCGAGCAGGCAAAGGCGGATTGGCGCGAACGCCGCTTCTCCGGCGTGCCGGGAGACCACGAGTTCATGCCTCTGCCAGATCGCAGCGTGTGAGGGATAAGGCAGCGGATGGTGACCTCAGCGCCGCGACAGCTTTACGCCGGTGGCGTAGGCAGACCACTACGATATCAAGTAGAGATCGTTCATCGTTTCCTCGTCGAGCAAACCGTCGAACCAGACGTCGAAGATTGTCTCGAGCAGGAACTCGTCGTTGCTTGCTTCGGAAAACAGCGTGAGGGACGCGTGCAACTTCTTCGCATCAACCCCACCGAAGACAGCGCGAGCGCTTAGGCCGGAGAGCCGCTGCAGTGTGCCAACACATTCCCGATAACGGCCTCCTAGGATCGGAAATGAGAGATAAGCGCTGGCTTCGTCGAGCGATGTGATTGAATATGGCTCAGGCGCAGTACCGCTTCGCCTGGTGGCCAACCTTGGGAAGATGAACTCCATATAGGGAGTGCACATCATTCCTTGACGGAGAATAGCCAGCGCGTCGTCGTAGACCGGATCCTGTGCGCTGACGAACCTCTGCAAATCATACTCGTCGTGCATTAGGATAGATCCCTGGGAAACCCTCAACATTCGTGCCCTGACTAGCCGTCGACGACATCTGCATAGTCCGGGTGCTTGGCGAAAAAGCGGCTCATGAAGGGACATTTCAAGATCGCTTTACGGCCGGTTTTGCGGAGCAGCTCGAAGGTGCCCTGCGCCAATCGCGACGCGATCCCTTGTCCGGAAAATTCCGACGGGACTTCGGTGTGTATCAGCGCGACCTTCCCGCCCTCGAGCCGATAGTAGGCCGCCGCAAACATATCGCCGGCGATCGGCAGCTCGAAACGGTCCTGTTCGACGTTTTCAACGACTTGTGCATCCATCTTTATCTCTCGATTGTATGTCACGTTTGTCACCGGAGGGAGATTGGCCGGCCGCTATCGCACCGCAGGCAACCGCAGAGTGACGGTCGTGCCTGCCCCAAGTGTGCTCTGAATATCGATGCTTCCGCCTGACTGCTCGGCAAAGCGCTTCACCATCGGCAAACCGACGCCGCCGAGGCCTTCGCTTTTGGTGGTGAAGAACGGATCGAAGGCGCAGACCATCGTCTCGCTGGTCATCCCGATACCGCTGTCCGCGACACGGATATCTACCTGACCGGCGGTAGAGCTTTCAGAGGCCAAGCCGGCATCGATCGAGATGAAGCCGCCGTCAGGCATTGCATCGCGCGCGTTGAACAGAAGATTCAGAACCGCATTTTGCAATCCAAGGCGATCGCATCTCACCAAAGGCAGGTCCGATCCAACCCGAAGCTCAAGACCGAAATTGGCATCCAAGGCGCTCCGCACGAGGGTTTCGATCTCAGCCAGGCAAGCACCTACGTTTGTGTATTCGATTTCCGCGGGGCTCTCTCGGGCCAGGCTGATGGTTTGCCGGACAAGGCCACCAGCCCGTTCCAAAGCCGTTTTGGCGCCGGCAACTACAGGCCCAAGCGCCGGAGCCGCTTGGATGCTCGGATCGCGGGCCAGGTGGTTCAACGCCGACGAGGCGACCTGAATGAGATTGCCCAGGTCATGGACGATGCCGGCCGTCGACATTTGCACGGACATACCACTTCCAGGACCATCGGATGGGCTGTCGAAGACATCTTCTTTTATGTCCGGACGAAACATTTCATTACCCCGTTGGCTCAGCCGACACCTATTTGCTTCAATACACTATAATTTATGGTATTTATTATCCATTATGTCTAAGAAGACTCCGATACATACTTCTGTATATCCAAACGCGAGACCATGATCTATTGATAGCCGATCCCGCTGATGTAGTTGGCAAGCAGCCGTTCCTGCAGTTCCTCTTGTTTGAAGAGCGCCTTCATCGCATCACGGATATCGAGGACGCCTAGCGGTTTCGAGTCAGCCCCGAGCACCGGCACATTCTGCAGGCCTTGCGCGGCCATGGTCTGCCAGACTGAATGAAGATCATCATCGGGACCACAAGACACGATGGACCGGCTCATCAATGCCGCAATCGGCGCTTCTGTTGGCCCTGAATTCGCTAGATGGCGGACAAGGTCGGACTTGCTCAGCACGCCTGCCGCCTCCCCACTGCCGTGGCACACCACGACCAGGCCTATTGCGGGCCTGGAAAGTGAGAGTGCTGCACTGCGGAGTGGAGCGTCGACGTCGATCACCATGAGACGGGCCGATATTACTGGATGCAGACTGTCAATGCGCATGACGCCCTCCTGAGAGCGCCTCGCGGCCGCGGCCGGGAGGCTGGGATCGGTTCCAGGGTTTGGTCGCCGAGGTCGGCGCCTTTGCCTGGCCGGTCAGAATGGCGCGAAAACAAGCGCCATTCTGACCCATTCCAAAGATTAGCTTAGCGCTGCTTTGCTCAGGCCAAACTTCGCATCCCCCGAGCCCGGGACCGGTTTGAAGCCGATGTTCAGACGGTTCCAAGAATTGACCGCCATGACGACGAAGGTCAGATCGGAGATTTCCTTCTCGGAAAGCTGCGACCTGACCCGATCGTAGACCTCGTCCGGGACACCCTGCTCGGGCAGCTTGGTCAAGACTTCCGTCCATGCCAAGGCTGCACGCTCGCGAGGAACGAACAAGGTCGAATCCCGCCAGGCTGCCAGGTGGTAAAGGCGCAGTTCGCGCTCGCCATGTATCTTCGCCTGTTTGACGTGCATATCGAGGCAGAAGGTGCACCCATTCAGCTGCGCGGCTCGGACTGCAACAAGGTCGCGGATTGGTTCTTCGATTGACCCCTCTCGCGTCGCACCAAGAAATTCAATAAATTTCTTCAGAAGTTCCGGCGACTGCTCCGCATAACTCGCGCGTTGGGCGACGGCTTTTCCTTTCGGAGCGACCGGTGACGCTGCAATATTCATTACTTATCTCCTTGAGGTGTTTGCAATCCATTGCAGCGTAAGGATGACCGGTGAGCCAAACTGTTGCTATCGTGCCGATGATATGTATTGCCACTCGATTGGTTTTGGGCGCCTAAACCGAAGTATAGGAGGTGGAAATTGGTACCCTGAACGCTGCCATCGGCAATTCGCTTTGCCGCAGGCATGCGACAGGCGCACAGCGTTTGGGTCATATGAAGGGCTCGGCTGAGCTGGCCAGCGTCGATCGAGAGACCTGGATCGAAACTGCGTTCACTCTTCGAAGGGAGCGTTCATCACAAGATCAACTGCCGAAGTCGCCTTGTAGCCTGAAACAAAGCGCTCGCCGAAGTCCCGGGCAAAGTTGTCGTAGGTGGTTTCCGGCCTGACCTCGGCGATATGGCAAAAGCATCGAGTCATCCGTCGCTTCATTTGGAGGCGTGGAAACTCACCGATGATCTTTGCAATCTCGGCTGACGAAACGAGGCTGTATTGCAAGCCGACGACATCGAGGCAGATGCCGGCTGTGCAAAGCGCCACCTCAGCCTCCTTGTAGAGGCCGATCGACGGCGTCGAGTTGAGGGCGATGCTGTCCCAGATCAATTGGGCGCGCCGCTCGTCGAAGCCGCCTTCCCGAACGAAGGTGCGGGCGAGATCGGCGCCTTCCACTTCGAAACGGCGCGGCCCGGCGAAGTCCTCATTGAGGGTGACGTCATGCAACAGAGTTGCAACGGCAACAACCTCCGCGTCGTGCTGGATATTCTGAATCTGTCCGATCCGGGCCGCGAAAAGCCAGGATCGGACCACGTGGTTGAACAAGTAAGGTTCACATCGCTCGCGAGCATGTTCGATCGCTCGGCCGACAAGCGGTGTATCGGGGACCGAAATCCCCGCAAGTGTGCGGCTGGCGATCGAATTCATGTCACTGACCGTCCCTTCGCATACGCCCCGATGGTCCGGGGGGCCACGATTTCATTTCGCGTTCGTCGTCAGTTCCTTTTCGCTGGTGTCGACGACGAAAATAGCAAGCAGACGAGCGCCTTCCGTGTTGCTGGCGTTTTCGCTGACGGCATGACGGTCGCCCGGGAATTCCGAGAAACTCTCGCCGGCGCGATAAGTCTTCACCGGCCCATCGTTGACCTGGCTTCGGATCGTCCCCTCCAGGACCGTGGCATAGATGAACGCGGATTTGGGATGGGTATGGGCCGGCGACGTACCCCCCGGCGCGTACTCGACGAGCACGGCTTTCATGCTCTTGCCAGGCACGTTTGGAAGAGTCTGGTCGTAGACAAGCTTCACGCTGGCGGCGTCTTTGGCCATTGCTGCGGTGACGGAAGCGGCGGTGAGCGCGGCGCAGAGAAGTGTTTTGATCATGTCTGGTCTCCTTGTTGTAATGCGAATGGTGGGCCTATCCGATGATTGCTTACTTCGGTGGTGTGTATCGGCTGAGCCAATCATCGAAACGCACGGCGCCGATGCGCGCATTCTCGCCGGGCACCAGCGTTCGATCGTCGATTGCCACCTGGCCGTAGTAGAGCGCGCCGGGATCCGGGACGACTTTGCGCGGGTCGTTGGTGGCCTTCAGGAAGCGCTCGACAAGTTCGCTCATGCGAACGCGCTCCGGGCCGGCAATTTCGATCATGCCGTTCAACGGCGCGGCAAGCGCGACGTCCGCCATCGCATCGGCAACATTATCAGCCGCCATGGGTTGGAAGTAGGCCGGTGACATATGAATGGTATCTCCGACGGCGCCCGTGTTTGCGATGGCGGCGGTGAATTCGAAGAACTGCGTGGCGTGAACGATCGTGTAGGGAATTCCGGACTCCCTGATCAGCTTTTCCTGAAGCAATTTGCCGCGGAAATAGCCCATGCCCTGCAGCCGGTCGGTACCGACGACCGACAGCGCCACGTGATGACGGACACCGGCAGCCGTTTCGGCGGCAAAGAGATTACGCCCGGATGCCTCGAAGAACTCCAGGGCAACCTTTTCCTCGAACGACGGCGAGTTCGCGAGGTCGACGACGACCTGCGCACCGGAAAGCGCGGCGGCCAGACCCTCTCCCGTAACGGTGTTGACGCCCGAATTCGGCGACGCCGCAAGCACGTCGTGTCCTTTGTTTCGCAGTCTCTCCACGGTCTTTGAACCGATCAGCCCGGTTCCGCCTATGACGACGATCTTCATGTCTAGTCTCCTGGTGTTGCGTGTCTATTTTCGTTGCTCGATCGGATGCTGGGCGTTTCCGGCCTGCTACTGACTGACCGATGCAGCAGCATCCTCGATGAGTGACGTGACCTCGTCGGGATGCGAGACCATGAGCGCGTGGGACGCGCCCTCGATGACGACGGTCTTTACCGCGTGCGCACGCTTGGCCATGAAACTCATGACGGCTGCCGGGATGTTCCGGTCATCTGAGCCGTAGATCATGTAGGACGGCAGCGTCTTCCATGAGGCGACGCCCGAGGCTTCAGCCAGAGCTGCCTGCGCAACAGGGCGTTGAGTGGCAGCCATCAGCAAGGTCTGCTCTTCCGGAACGTCGGCGGCGAACTGGGCGCGGAACTTGGCCGGCTGGATGAAGAGGTCTTGTCCGCCGTCCGGCAACGCGACTGGAGCAAGCGCGCTACCCAAGGTGCTGCCGGGAAACATGCTGGACAATGTAAGGCTCGATTCGCCGGTATCCGGCGCGAATCCCGCCACGTAGACCAAGGCCTTCACATTAGGATTGCCATTGGCGGCCTCGGTGATGACAGGCCCGCCGTAGGAATGCCCCACCAGCACGACCGGCCCGGAAACCGACCGGACGATGGCTGAGACTGCTTTCGCATCGCTGGCAACGCTGCGGAGCGGATTGGCTGCGGCTATCGCTACATAACCGTCTTTGCTGAGTTTCGTGATGACTGCGTCCCAACTCGACGATTCCGCGAAGGCGCCGTGCACCAGTACGATCGTCGGCTTGGGCTGAGAATTCGCGGCCTGCGCCATCCCGCCGCCCGACGCGGCAAGCGCCGCAGTGAGCGCCAGGACTCGAGTTATGTTTCGCATTTGCTTTCTCCCGTGTGGCCTGTGGTGACCAATGCTCAGGAGAATGCGCCGATGCGGCCCGCCAACCTATTGTGCGGAAGGGTCTGTCATACAATGCCAAGGTGCAGGGTAGGTCACCAGGGAGATCAGGTGCCTTGCAGCATGATTGAGGTATTTATGCCGAGTGTGCACTGTCGGCAGCCGTCTGAGCAGACACTGAGGGCGCGCGCGGCCGGAGAGTGTTTGCAAGACGCCGCTGCCGCCGTGGCGAGAACCTGGCGCGGTCGATCCGTTGAGCGCTGGTGAGCCGGCCGGATCGAACACGGCGGCAAAGCCTCCTCTCGTCAACGACATAGTTCCTGGCCTTCGGCCCGCATCGCCCAATGCCTTGGTATGGGTCAAACCGCCGGACCGTCTGATCGTGTCGCTGGGTCACGACATTTATATTTGTATGGGTGAATACCATCCAAGCTATTAATGGAGTTACTGAAATGAAAATGACAGTCCTTGCTGCCGTCGCGCTTGTTATTACAGCAGGAAGCGCCATTGCCGGAAGCGACCACTATGGATCAAACGGAGCCCAGCAGCCTGCGACTGCGTCTGACAACATGTATACATCCTCGATCAGAAAAATGAACAGCGATACCGGGGTGCCGAAAACCGTACGCAAGCCGACTGTTCCCAACGATGAATATGGCCAGGGCATCTGGGGTCACTGATCCCGACCTACAGAAAATTGAAGGACCGGGGCGAGACCTCGGTCCTTCAGCCGTATCGGCGAGCCGACTTCTCTCTTGCGCGTCGATCCCTGCAATGCGACTTGCCGCTTACAATTTGCACCACGTCGGCGAAACGTCTCGCCTCCGACCTATTTGGAGGGATTCGTGCGGCAGCTTCCCGGAAAATCGTCGTGAGGAAGACCGATTGCTCAGGCATTATTCGGCCGTCTATTGGCGCGACGACTTCGCAGTCGTGGCTCAGAGCACTGCCATCCCGCCGTCGACCCGCAGATTGATGCCCGTGACGAAACTGCTCGCGTCCGAGGCAAGGAACAGGGCGGCTTTTGCCAGCTCTTCCGGCTGCCCCATCCGGCCCAAGGGTATTGCCTCAGCCATCGCCTTTTCAAACAGCCCGCGCTGCTCAAACGGTATGCCTAGCTTATCGAGAATAGCCGTATCCACCGGACCTGGGCTAAGCACGTTGACCCGGATACCGCGAGACTTCAGTTCGATCGCCCAAGCGCGCGCAAAGGCATTTATGGCCGCCTTGGAGCCCGCGTAAACAGCATGACCGTCCAGAACCTTCTCGCTGGCCAGCGAGCCTGTGAGGATGATTGCGCCGCCGTTCCGCATGATCGGAATCAGCTTCTGGACGCCGAAGAAGACGCCTCGCGTGTTGACGGCAAATTGCGCATCATATTCTGCCTCGGAGACGTCGGCCGAGTGGGTGATGGTGTTTACGCCGGCGTTCGCCACATAGATGTCGAGCGCCCCGAACCTCTGGAGGATCTGCTGCGCCACCTCATCATGGTGCGCCACGTCGGCCACATTTCCCTGAATGCCCAGCGCGCCTGCCCCGATCTGCGCGACCGCTTCCTCGACCGCCTGCCGACGGCGGCCGGTAATGACGACTTGCGCGCCCTCGGCGGCAAAGATTTTTGCAGCCGATAGTCCGATCCCGCTGTTTCCGCCGGTGACCACCGCGATCTTGCCTGAGAGTGCGCCCATGTCGTTCCTGCCTTCGAAAAATTGTGCCGGTGCTGCTGCGATAGTCGCAACCGCTGGCCAAGAAAATTTCACGCCGAATTGAGACCGCCAAAATGAGCGGCAATCGCAAACGGCTACCGATTGATAAACTCGCGGCGCTTAGCCAGTTTGACGTCTTGGAGAGCGCATTGGCCTTCAAGGCAGAACAAGCGCGCGGCGGCGACCCCCGACAGCGCGACGTAGTGTCGAACACCGGCGATCGCCTCCGCGCTGCACAGGCGCGGTTGCCCGAATGGCAGCCGTGTCGCAGCACATGTTTCGCGCCTTTGCCAGCGCTCCAACTCGATGGCGCAGTGGTTCGGTTCCACAATCCGGGACATGAGCCGGCAGAACCAGCATTCAGGCCACCGCTCGGCTATGCGAGCGCACAAGGTTTGACCTGGCGCGCCACCCGAAATGCGGTTCAGGGCGCGCGAAATATTGCCAAAGGTGGTCATCGGCGGCTCCAAGGAATTGCGGAAAACATGCGGTCGTGACTGAGGCTTGCTATCCTTTGATGAAGGCGAGCAGGTCAGCATTGACCTGATCCTGGTGCGTGGCCGTAATCCCGTGGGGTGCGCCGGGGTAATAGATATCCTTTGCGCCTTTGATCAGTCGGGCCGACTTGACTGCCGAGTCCTTGACGGGGACGATCTGGTCGTCCTTGCCATGCAGGACCAAGGTTGGCACATCGAACTTCTTGAGATCCTCGGTGAAGTCGGTCTCGGAGAACGCCTTGACGCTTTCGTACGCGTTCACGAGACCCGCCTGCATGCTCCAGAGCCAGAACTGATCCAGAATCCCCTGGGAAACCTTGGCGCCTGGCCTGTTCGCGCCGTAAAACAACGGTGCGAGGTCCCGGTAGTACTGCGAACGATCCTTGACGAGGCCAGCCCTTATGCCGTCGAATACCTCGATCGGCAGGCCTTCCGGATTGGCCGGCGTCTTCACCATGATCGGCGGAACAGCGGCGATAAGAACAGCCTTGGCCACCCGCTTCGTCCCGTGCCGTCCGATATAGCGAGCAACCTCGCCTCCTCCGGTGGAATGTCCGACCAGCGTGGCGTCCCGGAGATCCAGCGCCTCGATCACGGCTGCAAGATCGTCCGCATAGCCATTCATGTCGTTGCCGGACGTGGCCTGGCTCGATCGCCCATGGCCGCGCCGGTCATGCGCAACCACGCGGAAGCCGTTATGGGCAAGAAAGAGCATCTGGCTGTCCCAGGCGTCGGAATTCAGCGGCCATCCGTGCGAAAATGTGACGACAGGACCCTTACCCCAGTCCTTGTAGTAGATTTCGGTGCCGTCCTTGGTCGTGATGGTGCTCATCGTCTTAGTTCCTTTGGTTGAGGGGGAAGAGGGAAGGTTTTGTTTTCGGCTCGCGGCCGAAGCAGCGCGGGGCAGTCCGGCGGCAACGGTGGCGATCAGGCCGGCCAACAAGACATCGCGGCGAGATCCGCCGACGGAGAAAAGTCCGTCGTTGTTCATCATGTCCATCCATGTGCTTTGAACATCCTGCTCACCATCACGACCGTCGAATCGGCCCGTGCGGTCGCGGTCGGGGAGGAACGAGCGAGGAGCGGTAGAAACGCGACGGTCGTGATGGCTTGCGAGGAACAGGATGCACCGATCCGGGCCGCGAACCTATTCTACGGAAGCATCTGTCATACGATGCCAAGGTGCAGGGCAGGCACGCCGAGGATTGGGGACGGGCCGAGGCAAGCTCTTATAGACATACGTCAATTTAGGCTTGGGTAGCGGCGCGGGACCGACGCGGCATGGCCGGCGTCAGTTGCTGTGCATGAAATGTTGCGAGTTTGTCGGTCAGACCGGCGCCGCAAAAGAGCGCCGCTCAGAGGTAGCGATGTTGGCGCGGGCCTGGCCGCAAAACACCCAATAGGACCACCGATGTACATCAGGACCACCCGCAGCAGCAGGAGCGTGCCGACGGGCAGGAAGGCCTTCGCGCGCTGAAGAAGCAAATTTCCCACAGCCTGAAATGGCCGGGCGCGCTGGGCAATCCTATTGGATGGGGCATGGATCGGCTTGTGCCAATTCTAGACCTCGCGCATCGGCGCGGGCAGCGTTTCCCACGCCCGGATCAGTTCACCGATGGAAGCGGCTTCCATCTTGCGCATGACATTGCCGCGGTGAAGCTTGACGGTCACTTCACTGATGCCGAGGTCGAAGGCGACCTGCTTGTTGAGGCGCCCGCGCGCCACTTCACGCAGGACCTCGCGCTCGCGCGGCGTCAGCGTCTCGACGCGCTCGATGTTGCGCTTGACGATCACGGCATCCGCCCGCCGTTTGGCGTCCACCGCAATGCCCGCGATCACGGCGTCAAGCAGCGTCTGATCCCGCACCGGTTTCGTCAGAAAGTCCACGGCGCCGGCCTTCATCGCCTGGACAGTCATCGGGATGTCGCCATGCCCGGTCAGGAAGATGATTGGTTTGGGGTTGCCGTTTTTCGCAAGATGGTGCTGCAGATCGAGACCGCTCGTCCCTGGCATGCGCACGTCGAGGATCAAACAGCCGGGGCTCTCCAACACGTCGGCGTCAAGCAATCCACGGGTCGAGGTAAAGCACACCGGCAGAAAACCCGCCGACAGGATCAATTCAGACAGCGCCTCCCGAACAGAGGCATCATCATCGACAATAATGACCAGCGGCTGCTCGGCTTCAGCCCTCCGCTGCTGTGATGACGGCGTCGATCTCCGTAAGGGCAATTGGTCAACTCTCATGTTTAGCCTCCGTTTCTGGGTTGCGTAAGGCGTCGCCGATCGCCGCAAGCAGTGCCTGGCCATCGAACGGCTTGCGGAAAAGCCTGCCAATGCCCTTGGCGCGGTGCTGATCCACTATCTCGTGGCGGCCGGTGATCAGGAACACGGGCAGATCCGGACGCGCCTTCTTGACCAAGTCGCGAAGTTCAAAGCCGTCCATGCCGGGCATCCCGATGTCGGTGATAAGCATGTCCAATCCAGACAGGCCGCTGACCAGCAACGACCTCGCCGACGAGAAGCTGCGGGCCACATAGCCGGCGGACTCCAAGAGGTCCTCCAGCGACTCGAGCAGTCTTGGGTCATCGTCGACGATCGCCACGACAGGCCTCCGCTTGCTCACCCTCAGCTCCCCCCTGCCCGGCGCGAGTGCGTGATCGGTATTCCCAATCGCTCGGCGATGCGCACGAGGTCGGCGAGCGACGCCGCGACCATCTTCTGCATGACGTTCCTTCTATGAATTTCCAGCGTAACTTCGCTGATCCCCAGCTCAGCGGCCGCCTGCTTGTTGAGCAGGCCGCTGACCACCAGCGGCAGCACCTCACGTTCGCGCGGCGTCAGTTCGAGATAACGTTGCTTCAACACGCCCAGCTCGGCGCGCTCCGATCGCTGTGCCCGATCCTGGGCAATCGCTGCATGGATTGCGGCCATGAGGTCTGCATCGCTGAAGGGCTTAGTCAGGAAATCCACGGCGCCGTGCTTGATCGCACGCACGGAGGACGGGATATCGCCATGTCCTGTCAGGAAAACGATCGGCGGATGATCGCCCTCGGCAATCTGCCGCTGCAGATCGAGGCCGTTGATATCCGGCAACTCGATATCGAGGATGAGGCAGGCAGGGACGTCCGGCTTGTCAGCGCGGATATAATCGCCCGCCGATCCGAACGCTACGGCATGCATGCCGTGCGCAGCCAGCAGCTCACTGAGCGCCTCCCGGATGCGTTCATCGTCATCTACGATGAAGACAATTTGGCCGTCCGTCGTCATGACGCCGCTTTCGCTTCAATCGGCAACGTGAAGATAAACGTCGCTCCACGTGGTTCGTTCTTCTCGACCCATAAACGCCCGCTGTGCGACTCGATGATCGAACGGCAGATCGCCAGTCCCATGCCCATCCCTTGCTCTTTCGTGGTAAAGAACGGTTCGAATATCCGGTCGGGAAACTCGACGCCCCGGCCGTGATCGCTGACTTCGGTCTGGACAACATCCCCGATATGGCGCACGCGGATTTTGATAACTCCGTCGTCCGCACCAGAGTCCATCGCCTCCATGCCGTTGCGGATGAGATTGACCAGAACCTGCTGGATTTGGACGCGATCGAACGCGACTAGCGGAATGTCGCTTCCGATATCAACGCTGATGCGAACGCCCCGCCGCATCGCTTCCTCGGTCACGAGGTCGCGTGCCTCTGCGATGACACTGCTGAGCGTCGCATTGGTTCTCGTCTCGGTGGATTGCTTGAACAGCGCGCGAATGCGGCCGACGACGTCCGCCGCCGAGTTGGCGTCCCGGATAATGCGCTCGGCCGTAATCTTCGCGCGTTCGACGTTCGGCGGTGCTGCGGACAGCCAACGGTGGCATGCATGGGAGTTGGCGACGATCGCAGCCAGCGGCTGATTCACCTCGTGGGCGATCGAAGCCGAAAGCTCGGCGAGACTTGCAGCCTGAGCCGCTTGCGCGAGTTTGTCGGACGCTTGTCGCAGCGCTTCCTGGGCGCGCACCTCTTCGTCGATGTCGAGGGAAACCCCGTACCATTGCACAACCGCCCCGTCCTCATCACGCCGCGGCTCCACCCTGCACTCCGCCCAGCGATAGCCATCTGTTTCGCGCCAGCGAAACCGCATCGCGGAACCGCCGCCTGTTTCGAAACAATTCAGCAACGTGCTCAGCACCTCGGGAGCATCTTCGGGATGAACCAGTTCTTGCAGCAATTCCTCGATGCGCGGCTCTCCGAGTGCTTCGAAATCAGCGATCACGGAGCGGAAATGGTCCTGGTACCGCTTGTTGAAGTAGACCGGCCCGCCGGTCGGCACCGCGCTCCAGATGCGGACCGGCACAGCGTCGATCATCTGCTGAAGCTGCAATTCGCTCCGCCGCAGGGCCTCTTCAGCTTGCATTTGATCGTCTATGTCGTGACAGAGGCCGTACCACTGGACGATGCGGCCAGTGTGATCGCGCATCGGCTCCGCCCGGCTCGACATCCAATGATAGACGCCATCGGCGCGGCGCAAGCGATACCTCATGGAGAAGCGCTCGCCGGTGGCGAGGCAGTGACTGAGCGTATCGCCGAATGCTGCTGCGTCGTCCGGATGGACGCCGGCCTTTATCATCGCCGCCAGCCGGCTGATGCCCGGTTTGTCCAAATCCGTTACGTCCAGGCCGAGAAAGTCGACCATGCGCTTGTTGAAAAAGGTCGGATCGCCATCGGGCCTCAGGCGCCAAACGTGGCTCGGAACCATGTCGACAAGCTGCGAGAGCTCCCGCTCCCGGTCGCCCAATGCCTCAAGGCTTTCACGCAAAGTGAGCACCGCCGCCTGATGCTGCCGGGATATGGCGGCCACGACGAGCGCCGAAAATGCCGAGATGGCCAGAAAAAGCTGCAGCATGATCTGGTTGTGCTTCTGGGACTCGGGATCGCCGGCAAATTGGCTGGCGCCGGATATCGTGAATACCGCCGTGATCAGAGCGAGAACGGTCAATGCTACGGCGGCGCCTCTGAACTCAAAGCGCACTGCGGCCCAAAGAAGAGGCGGCATGATGATGTAGGCGAAGGGCAGATAGCCGCTCAAGGAAGGGGCGGCGATACCAAGAAAGATCAGCCCCAGGACGCAAGCTTCCATCCACCGCGCTGCTGAGAGCTGCGCCTTGCCGCGCCAGTTCTGGAACACGACCAGCGCCAGTGGCGCTACGATCAGGACTCCCGTCGCGTCTCCGATCCACCACAGCGGCCAAGCCGTCGCAAAGGTTTGCGATTGTATGCCAAACCACGCAAGCGCCGCACTTCCCACCGTCGCGCTTGCAACTGGCGCAATTCCAGCGGCCAGTACGACGAATGCGAGAACGTCGCGCAAGGTTTCCAGCCGAACTGGGCGCTTGCAGGTCTGGTTCACGAGCCATGCGCCGGCCACCGCTTCAAGAGCGTTGCCGGCAAAGATCAGGAAGGCCGCGGGCAGCGGAGTGTGGAACCACAAGAAGTTGCTGAACAGTTCGGCCAGACAGGCCCCCAGCACCCACCACGGCCAGCTATACCTGGAGGCGAAGACAAGCGTAGCGATGAACAGTCCGCTCGGAGGCCAAATGGAAATCCCTGTTCCAGGTATGATTGCGAGCGACTGGGCGAAGCCGCAGCCCAGGACATAGACCGTAATAAAAAGCCCCAGATGCAAGAATTGGGGACGGTGCGACCAGACGCGCGATAACCTGCCTCTTTCAAGATCGCTGATCATGTTGCCGCGAATCAGGCCTGGTTCACTCGTCGCCAAAGATCGGCCACTTCCTTGCAATCCCGGTCCGGATCGGTCGAAGTCATGCTTTAACGCGCCCGTTGCGTTGGAATCGGTCTCGCCAAGTGAGTTGGGCGCTGTCGTCATCGGGTGCCCCTGACGGACAAACAAACTCTGGAGATTGTCGGCGCTTCGTATAGCACTTGCTCTTGGTAGCTGGATCTGGGCTGACGGACTCACACCGTCACCCTAATCCCGCCACGCCCCAACCGCACCTCATGGAAATCCATGCATTGCGCGGGGGCAGCGACGCCCTTCACCGAAAGGAGAATAAACCAAGCGTTTGCTGAGCGCCGCCGGATACGTTCAGCATCGTCCAAGATGAGGACGATTGTCGTCGTCCGGCATCATTGCACAGCTTTCGCTTCAACCGGGAGAGTGAAGATGAATGTCGCTCCATGCGGCACACTGTTCTCCGCCCATAGGTGTCCGCCGTGAGACTCGACGATCGAACGGGAGATCGCCAGCCCCATGCCCATCCCATTCCCTTTCGTCGTAAAGAACGGCTCGAATATCTTGTTAGGACGTTCGATACCCGGGCCGCGGTCGCTGACCTCGGTCTGGATCGTGTCCTCTATCCGGCGCACACGCAGCCCGAGAACCCTGTCCGTGGTGGAGTCCATCGCCTCCATGCCGTTGCGAATGAGGTTGACCAGGACCTGCTGGATCTGGACGCGATCGAAGGCGACGAGCGGAAGATTGCTTTCGACATCGATGTCCATGCGAACGCGACGCCGTATGGCTTCCTCGGCCATGAGGTCACGCGCTTCGGCAATAACGCTGGGGATCGGCGTGCTGGTTCTCATTTCAAGCGAAGGTCTGAACAAGGCACGGATGCGGCTGACGACATCCGCCGCCGAGTTGGCATCGCGGATGATGCGCTCGGCCGTGATTTTCGCGCGCTCGACGTTCGGGGGCACGGCGGACAGCCAACGGTGGCATGCGTTGGAGTTGGCGACGATGGCGGCCAACGGCTGGTTCACCTCATGAGCGATGGATGCGGAGAGTTCGGCAAGGCTCGCCGCCTGGCTCGCACGCGCAAGTCTCTCTTGTGCCAGTCGAAGCTCCTCTTGTGTTCGCACCTCATTTTCGATGTCGAGGCAGATAACGTTCCACTGCACGATGGCACCTTCAGCGTTGCGCATCGGCGCGGCGCGCGTCTCGACCCAGCGATATTCACCATCGAAGCGCCGCAGACGGTGCCGTCGCGCATACGGCTCGCCGGTGGACAAACAATGGGCATATCTCTCTTTGACACCTGTCAGGTCGTCGGGATGAACACCGGCGTCGAGTGTGCCGGCCAGCCGGGACTTTCCCGCTTCGTCCAATTCCTCAAGATTGTATCCGAGGAATTCGCGGAGCTGCTGGCTGCGATATATCGGTTCGCCATCCGGAGCGGCGCAATCGATCATTGCCGGCAGCGTTTCAACGAGCTGCCAGAGCGCACGTTCTCTCTCGCGCAGCGCCTCTTCGACGCGCAGCTGGTCGTCGATGTCGTGCGTAAGGCCGTACCATTGGACGATGCGTCCACCTTGGTCCCGCAGCGGCTCCGCGCGGCCCTCCATCCAGCGATAAACGCCGTCGGCACGCCGCAGGCGATACTTCATGAAGAAGCGCTCGCCGGTGGCGAAGCAGCTGTTGAGTGCTTCCCTCAGGCTGGCGGCATCGTCGGGATGGACGACGGTGGCAATGAAGGCCGCCAGCCGGCTCGTGTCCGGTTTTTCCGCGTCCGCTATGTCCAGGCCGAGAAAATCTATCAGGCGCCTGTTGAAGAAGGTCGGCTCGCCGTTCGAAGACAGCCGCCAGAGGTAGCTCGGAACCATATTGACGAGCTGCGAGAGCTCTCGTTCGCGGTCGTGCAATGCGGCTTGCGTGGTCACCAGGTCATGGATGTCGACGCTTACGCCGTACCACTGGAGGATGCTGCCATCTTCGTCGCGCAACGGCTCCGCGCGAGTCTCGGTCCAGCGATAGCCGCCGTCGGCCCTCCGTTGGCGATATCTCTGAACGTAAGGCACGCCCGTTGCGAATGAATGGCGGATCGCCTGCCGTGCGGTGTCGATATCGTCTGGATGGATCACGCTCAGCGACGGCGATCCGTCCGGGGCGGTGATGTCATGGAGCGTGGCCCCGGTTACATCGGTGAACCGCTTGTTGACGTAGGATGGCCTTCCTTCCCGTGTCGTACTCCAGATCAAAGCGGGCACGGTGTCGATGAGCTGCCGAAGGCGCCGCTCACTTTTGCGCAACGCCGCCTGCGCGCGCACCTCATCGTCGATGTCGAGAGAAACCCCGTACCATTGCACGACCGTTCCGTCGTCATCGCGCCGCGGCTCCACCCTGCACTCAGCCCAGCGATAGGTGCCGTCTTTTTCGCGCCAGCGAAACCGCATCGCGGAGCCGCCGCCAGTTTCGAAACAATTCGATAACGTGCGCTGCACCTCGGGAGCATCTTCGGGATGAATAACCTCGTGCAGCAGCGTTTCGATGCCCGGCTCGCCGAGCGCATCAAAGTTCGCGATAACGGAGCGGAAATGGTCCTGGTATCGCTTGTTGAAGTAGACCGGCCCGCCGGTCGGCATCACGCTCCAGATGCGGACCGGCACGGCGTCGATCATGTGCTGCAATTGTCGCTCGCTTCGCCGCAACGCCGCTTCGGCGTGCATCTGATCGTCTATGTCGTGACAGAGGCCGTACCACTGGACGATGCGGCCGGCGTCATCGCGCATCGGCTCCGCCCGGCTCGACATCCAGCGATAGACGCCATCGGCACGGCGCAGGCGATAGCGCATGGCGAAGCTCGCACCGGTAGCGAAGCAACCACGGAGTGTATCGCCAAATGCTGCTGCATCGTCCGGATGGACGCCGGCCTGTATCATCGCCGCCAGCCGGCTCGTGCCCGGTCTGTCCATATCCGTTACGTCCAGGCCGAGAAAATCGACCATGCGCTTGTTGAAGAAAATCGGCTCGCCGTCCGGATCGAGCCGCCAGATGTGACTCGGGACCATGTCCACGAGCTGCGAGAGCTCCCGCTCGCGGTCGCGCAATGCTGACTCCGCCCGCTTCTGGTCCTCAATGTCTATTGTCGTGCCGTACCATTGAATGATGCGGCCCTGACCATCGCGAAAAGGTCGTCCTGAGCTTCGAAACCAGCGATAGACGCCATCGGCGCGCCGCAGACGATGCTCGGTGTCATAGTGATCGCCGGTTTCGAGGCAATGCCGCCATCTGGCGGCGACACGATCATAATCGTCGGGATGGACGGCTCGACGCCAGCCGAACTCATCGTCGTCTTCGGAGGTGTTGAGATCCTCATGCGTGTTGCCGAGGAACGCCACGGTGTTTGGGCTGACAAAGGTGAATCGTCCGGCGGCATCGGCTGCCCACGCGTGGCCGGGCATACTCTCGATGATTTGCAGCGCGAGCGTTGCTTCGGGGTCGATTTCGCCAAGTGAGTCGGACGCTGCTGTCATTGGCTTCTCCTGTCGGACAAAGAAAGCCTGGGGACGGTCAGCGCTTTATATAGCACTTGTTTTCAATATCTGGACAGGCGAACTCACCGCCTAAATCTAGTCCCGCGATGCCCCGGCTGCATCTCATGGAAATCCATGCATTGCGCGGAGATATCGCCGCTGCGGCGGCCCGGCCGCTACGGCGCGCCTAACGATCGCCTCGGGCAAGAAGCGACGCGGATCGACGCGTCAACACCCACCACTGGGAAATACGAGCCGGACAGGTAAGACGCTCGGCTGCCTCTTCGTCGGCTGCAGAGTGAAACCGGAAAAACCTCTGCATTCGTCATCCCTGTCTCGTCCGGTTAACACGGCTCATGAGATAATCTGGAAGCCTCGCCCGACCAAAACATCTGTTCCAAAGTATAGGGCGTGGACGCGGTTTTAGTTCTGCGGAGCGGCTTGGCGGCCGAGCAATTGCTTGGCGACAATCAGGCAGGGCACAGCGACCGCGAACAGCAGGACCAGCGCGAAGAAAGCTTCGTCGAACGAGATCGTGGCGACCTGCCTCTCAAGCGCGCGCTGCAGCAGCGGCAGCGCGGCCTTGGTTGCCGCGGCGCTGTCGATACTATTCGCCAGAACGTTCGCAGTGGCTCTCAAGCGCTGGTCCACGGCTGGATCGCCATTGACGAGGTGGGACGTCAGTATCGTCCGGTTGTGGACATTCTGGTGATCAATATACGTCTGCAAGAGGGCTGTGCCGGTCAGACCGCCCGCCTGCTTGCCGAAGTTGAACAGCCCGATGCCGAACGGCAGCGCATCAGGGGCAAGGCCCTGCAGTGTAATCAGCGTCAGTGCCACGAACAGAAGGCCGAGGCCGAATCCCCGCAGCAGCAGAGCAAGGGTCAGGTCCGGTGATCCGCTACCGCTCGTCGAAGCGGACAGCAGCCACATGGCGCCTGCGAAGAGCAGAATGCCAAACGGCGCAAGCGTGATCGGGCGCATCCCGGTGTTTTGGATGACGAAGCCGGACAACAGAAGTCCAAGCGCGAGCATGGCTCCGCTAG
The DNA here is from genome assembly GCF_040319365.1 of Mesorhizobium sp. M0923. NCBI lineage: Bacteria > Pseudomonadati > Pseudomonadota > Alphaproteobacteria > Hyphomicrobiales > Phyllobacteriaceae > Mesorhizobium > Mesorhizobium sp. M0923. The sequence goes on from NZ_JAMYNW010000002.1 coordinate 209,004, forward strand.
GCAGCAGAAGCACTCCTGCGCCCGTGGCGGTAAAATCGAGCACGTTGAGGGCAAAAGCCGGAATGAGATAGGCGCTGCCTGAAAGGGCAGAGCCGGCGACGAAGCTGACGAGAAGGCCAAAGCGAAAGTCCGGATTGCCAAGGGGCGAGATGGCCAGCAGTGAGCCTTCTGAACGAAGGCGGGTCTCCCAGACGGCCAGAAGGCCGGCGGCCGTCATACCAGTTGCGGCAAGGAAGGTGATGTCGGTGTCGTCGAACCAGTTGAACCTGCTGCCTTGCAGCAGGACGTAGGTCAAAAGCGCGGCGCTGATGCCGAGCAACGATATCCCGACGGCAGGAAACCTGGTTTTCCGCCAAAAGGTCCGATCGCCGTCCGCCGCCAACAGGACAAGGGAGACGATGCCGAGCGGAATGATGCTCAGGAATATCCACTCCCAAGTCAGATGGTCGACAAGCCAGCCCTGCAGGACCGGCGTGACGGTTGTCGGAGCCATGACGGCGCCTACGGCAAAAACCGCCTGAACGACCGGCTGATGCCGATGAGGGAAGCGAAAGAACAGCAGCGTCTGGCCGGCGACGAGAATTGTGCCGCCAGCCAGCCCCTGGACAATGCGGCAGATGCAAATCCAGGTGAGGTCCACCGACAACGTCAAGGCCGCGGATGCCAGCAGAAGGGCGACAACCCCCGCGCGCAGGCAGACGGTCGGCCTGGCTGCCGTTACAAGAAGCGGAGCGACAAGGAACGCCGTCAGCTTCGCCGCGATGAAAACCACGTCGACCATCGCCAGCTCGTCCGACGTTGCGTAGGTGTCGCCAAGCATGTCGATCCGGCCGATGGACAGTGCGGTGGATGCGACCGCGTCCATGAAGGCGGCCAGCACGACGCCGGTTGCTATCAAGGAAGCGCGCAGGGTACCGGGATGGCGCTGCACAGCCGCCGTTTCGGCGAGGTGCATCATTGCGCTGAGCGCCCGTTCGCGGTCCCGCCTGTCTGCATTTCCTGCGCTACTGCCGGAGCATCCCTGGTGCCGACGGTGATGACAACACGAGCCGAGAGTCCCGGAACCAGGCGGCCGGGCAACGGATTGCGCGTCATCCTGATCTTGACCGGCACGCGTTGGACGACGCGGATGAAGTTGCCGGTGGCATTGTCCGGCGGCAGCAGGCTGAAGGCTGCGCCGCTGCCAGGAGCGAAGCTGTCGACAAGGCCGTCGATTTGCAGATCTGGATATTCATCAACCATGACGCGGACCCGTTGGCCGATCTCAACCTGCTTCAGCTGCGTTTCCTTGAAGTTTGCGACGATCCAGACATCGTTAACCGGAACGATGTCCAGGGCTGCCGTCCCTGGGGTGACATAGCGGCCGACCCGGATCTGGCGATTGCCGACGATGCCGTCGACCGGGGCCCTCACGACGGTGTTGGCCAGGTCTAGCATTGCCAGGTCGAGCGCTGCCTGTGCCTGCGACAGGGCTGCCTGCGCGCCGGACAATTGTGCATCCAGGACGCCGAGCTTCAACTTCTGAGCCAACAGATTGGCCTCTGCGCCGTCCAGCGATGCCCTTGCCTTGTCATGGCCGGCCTGCGCATCCTGCAGCTTCTGATCGCTTGCGGTTCCGTTCTTCTGCAGCGTGACGTAGCGGCTTAAGTTGGCGCGGGCGAATTGCAGGTCGGCTGCGGCAGATTGCTTCTGCGCCTCGGCCTGCGCGATCAATGCGTCCTGCAGTTCACGGGTCGCCTTGATGTTGGCGATTTCCGCCTGCCGGGCGGCGACGTTGGCTTTCGCCTGCTCCGCCTTGGCCTTGTAGTCGCTGTCGTCGATGCGAAACAGGACAGCACCTTTTGACACATTGGCATTGTCGTCTATGTCGACTTCGACGACGTAACCGGCGAGCTTCGGAGCGATGCTGGTAATGTCTCCGCGGAGATAGGCGTTATCGGTCGTTTCCTCGAACCGGCCCCCTGTAAACCACTGCCAGCTCCAAATAGCTGCCATTGGCAGCACCATAAGGGCAACGAGGGCGATCGCGATCTTGCGGGTTGGCTCATGATTGCCTCGACCCCAAGTCGACGCGCTCACTATCGAAGGAGATCTCCGCCTGCCGAAGAGCGAGCCGTTCGGCAAGGCTGCAAACCCACGGTGCGCAATAGAGTCTCACGAGAACGTCTCCGTCGAGCTGCGGCTCTGCAACAAGGCAGAACTGAAGAACGATCGCGGATTTCACGGCCTCGCCGCTATCATGCGGACGAACATCCCATTTGCCCTGATCGGTAGTTCGTACTGAACCTCAGCACAGGTCGTATTGTCAGTCGGCCGGATTCAGGCGCGCGAACGTGGCGGCGCGGATCTCCGTATTGCCGAAGACCGTCCACGAGAAAATCCACTTTGAAGTAAATTCCGGACATCCCGTGGCAGCAATGATCGCAGAGAGCGCCCTCTTGAAGAGTTTGGTTGTCTTAACGTTCACCTATTTTGTGTTTTGACAAGCGCGCAACACGCGTTCGCTGTGCAGCAGTTGCGACAGTTCATGAAACAACCCGCTATCTTGCCTCCGGCTAACGCGGTGCGACACGCAGCCCGGCGGCATCGAAGAGATGCATGCGCTCCGGCGGCAGAGCGAGGTGGATCGGCGGCCCTTGCGATTCAACGCCCTGCTGCTTGAGAACGGCGATAAGTTTGCTGTCGCCGGCAATGGTGGCGTGGACAACGGTTTCCGGTCCCAGCGCCTCGGCCAGCGTTATCCGCGCTTCCACCGATCCCTTGCTGCCATCCGAAAGTTGGATGTCGTGTGGTCGGATGCCAAGCGTCGCGTCGTCTCCCGGTTTCAGCGCGACCCCGTCGGCGGCGACCGAGGCCGACAGCCCGCCCGGACCTTCGACACGCACCTCGGCGCCGCTTGCCGAACGCACCTTCACCGGCAGCAGGTTCATCCGCGGCGCGCCGATGAAGCCGGCGACGAACAGGTTGGCCGGCGCGTTGTAGAGATCGAGCGGCCGGCCGACCTGTTCGATCCGCCCCGAGCGCATGACCACGATGCGGTCCGCCAGCGTCATCGCCTCGATCTGGTCATGGGTGACGTAGATCATCGTGGTTGCCAGCCGCCGGTGCAGGCCCGCCAGTTCAGCGCGCATGGTGATGCGCAGTTCGGCATCGAGGTTGGACAGCGGTTCGTCGAGTAGAAAGGCGGTCGGATTGCGCACCACCGCACGGCCGATCGCCACGCGCTGCTTCTGGCCGCCCGACAATTGACCGGGCCGGCGGTCTAGATAGGAAGCAATTTCCAGCATGCGCGTCGCTTCCGTGATCCGCGCGTCGATCTCGGCTTTCGGCATACGGATGTTTTCGAGCCCGAAGGCGAGGTTCTGGCGCACGCTCATGTGCGGGTAGAGCGCGTAAGACTGGAACACCATCGCCAGACCGCGCTGCGCGGCCGAAACGTTGGTGACGTCGACCCCGTCGATCTCGATCTTGCCGTCGGTCGGCCGATCGAGCCCGGCAATCAGCCGCAGCAGCGTGGACTTGCCGCAACCCGACGGGCCGACGAGGACTAGCATCTCGCCGTCCCCGACGTCGAGGTTGATGCCGTGCAAGATCTTCATCTTGCCGTAAGCGCGATCGATGTTGGTCAGCGTTATCCGTCCCATGACATCCTCACTTCAGTCCGGTGCCGGCAATGCCGGAAGTGATGTAACGCTGCAGGAAGACGAAGACGAGGACGACGGGGATCATCGTCACCACGGTCATCGCCAGGATGTAGTGCCACTGCACGTTTAGCTGGCCGGCATAGGTGTTGAGGCCGACCTGGAGTGTGTAGAGTTCCTTGCGCGACAGCACCACCAGCGGCCACAGAAAGTCGTTCCAGCGCCAGACGACCGAGAAGATCGCCAGCACGGCGAGCGCCGGTGCTGCAAGCGGCAATACGATGCGCCAGTAGATCTGCCATTCGGAAGCGTTGTCCATGCGCGCCGCATCGAGCAGCTCGTCCGGGATGGTCAGCATATATTGGCGCAGCAGGAAGACGCCGGTCGGCGTCGCCACGGTCGGCAAGATCACGCCCCACAGCGAATCGAGCAGTCCGACGGCGCCCACCACCGAATAGAGCGGCACCAGGATGACCGACAGCGGCACCATCAGCGTACCGACGATCACAAGCATCGTCAGATCGCGGCCGCGGAACTTGTATTTCGACAAGGCGAAGGCGGCCATCGAATTGGTGAGCAGCGTGATCAGCGTCGCCATTGCCGTCACAAAGACCGAATTGCGCAGATAGCGCAGGAAGTCGAAATGGACGAAGGGCTCGGTGTAGTTCTCCGTTGCGAAGCCGATTTCGCGCACCGGCTGCCGGTCGGCGATGTTGACCTTGACGATATCGTTCGGCGCCTGCGGGTCCACCATTTGCGCCATGATGCCGATGCGCCGCACCTCGGCCAGCACCTTGGTTGAACCATCCGGAAGCTTCACCCTGTAGAGGGCCAGCGGCTTATCGTAGCCTTCGACCCTCGCCTGTTGGCTGACATAAGGCATTATGGTCGGCGGGAACTCGGCGAGCTGTGCCGGTGTCTTGAATGACGAACCCACCAGCCAAACGGCCGGACCGAACATGATGACAACGCCGCCGAGCAGCCACAGCCAGCTCACGATATCCGTCCAGTGCCAGCCGCGACCGCCGCGCCGGCGGGTCAGGAATGTCATGACGCTGCTCATTCGCGGGCTCCTTTCCGCTCACCCCGGCGTCCGACCTGCAGCTGAACTAAGGTGAGCACGACCAGCACCAACCCCATCAAGATCGAAGCCGCCGAAGCCAGCCCCGGATTGCGCAGCAGGGAGGCGAAGCCGATCTCATAGATGTACTGCGTGATATAGAGGGTCGAGGTTCCCGGCCCTCCACCCGTCAGCACATAGACTTCGTCGAAGATCTGCACGGCGCGGATCAGCGTCAGCACGATGACGACAAGCAGGTTAGGCATCAGCAGCGGCAGCGTGATGCGCCAGAACACCCGCGCCGGCTTCGTGCCGTCCATCTCGGCCGCTTCGTAAAGGTCGCGCGGGATCGCCTGCAATCCGGCAAGCAGGATAAGCGCATAAAAGCCCATATGGGCCCAGACCGAAACGCTGACGGCCGCGGTGAAAGCCCAGAAGCGGTCGGTCAGCCAGTTGTGCGGCTCGCCGCCCAGATCATGGACGATCAGGTTCAGCAAGCCCTGGCGTTGCAGGATCCAGCGCCAGATCAGACCGGTGACGACGGGCGACAGCAGCACCGGAAAGAAGAACACCGCGCGCCAGAAGCTGCGCCCGACGATCTCACGGTTGAGGATCAGCGCTGTCGCCATCGACACGACCGTCATCAGCGCCACCTGCACGACGACGAACAGGCCGGTATTGTGCACGGCCTTCCAGAAGAGATCCTCGTGGCAAGTGGCAGTGTCCAGGTAGTTGCCGCAATCGAGCAGGCGCTGGTATTGCTCGAGCCCGACATAGGTTCGGTCCTGCAGGAAGTAGGCCGTTCCTGACGTGGCCGAATAGAAGAAGTTGATGATCATCGGCACCAGGACGAAAATGCCGAAGATCGCCATGTTTGGGGCCAGGAAGAACGCGGCCATGCCGCCGGTGCCCGTCGCGCGCTGCCAGAACTTCAGCGGCACGTTGACGATCGATGCCAGCCACACGACCGGCGCCGCGAGGGCGGCGCCAATCCATGCCTTCAGTGTCGCGGCGGCGGTCACTTCGCCTCGGCAACCTTGTCGGCGATATCCTGGTCGATCCTGCCCCAGGCATCGTCGAGGCTGAGCTCGCCGGCCATCACCTGGCTGACGCGCGTCACCAGCGCGGCGAAGTAAGCATTGGCCCACTTCCACGGCGGCAGCGCATCGGCCGCCGGCAGGGTTTCACCCGCCGCCTTGACGAATTTGTCGAGCGCCGGACCGACATTCTTGTCGGCCGAGACCCATTTCAGCCCGCCCTTGTCTACGACGCCCTTGTGCGCGGGCAGAAACAGCGTGCGCTCGCTGAACTCTTTCACCACGTCTTCACGGGCCAGATAATCCATGACCTTGGCGACGTCCTTGGGATTCTTCGTGTATTTGATGGCTACCAGCGCCGCGCCGCCTTTCACGCCCGAACAGCCTGCAGTACCGCAGGGCGAGCCGGTTGCCACCCAGTCGAAACTGTCGCCGATCTTGGTCGACAGATTGGCGACCTGCCAGCTGCCCGAATAGTAGAACGGGATCTGGGCGTTGATGAAGTCATCGGCGGCCGCGCGGTAGGTCGAGCCTGCCGCCGACACCCAGGTATCCTTCAGCATCAGGCCCTTGGCGGTCCAGTCGACGAGCTTGCCGACGAACGCCTTGGTGCCGTCGTCCACTTTGGCCGGCATGCCATCGGGGCCGATATAGTTCGCTCCGAAGGAGACATTCGGACCCGAAATGCGGTGGCCGGAACGGTCGATGGCGAAGGCAGCCGGAAGCTGTTGGCTCTTCGCCACCTCGGCGGCGGCGTTGATCCAGTCGTCCCAGGTCGCCTTGTCGCCAGGCAGCGGCACCCCGGCCTGTTCGAACAGCGTCTTGTTGGCGAAGCCGCCGGTGAGCGTGAGTTGGGTCATGAAACCCGGGATGGCGTTGGAGCCGTCGGGGCGCATCCAGTCCAGCGTGTCAGCGAAATTGTCCTCCCAATATTTCGGATCGGCCACCAGTGGCCTGAGATCGAGCCAGTGCTGGGCAAGCTCCTTGATGTTCGTGACGCGGGCGATGTCCGGGCCCTGGCCGGCTTCGAGCTGGATGGGCAGCTGCTCCTGGATCACCTTGTAGGCGACGTTGTCGAGCGTGACGTGGATGTCGGGATTGTCCTTCATGAAGCGGTTCAGAATGTCCTGAATGACATCGCCTTCGACACCGTCCGAATACCACATGATGCGCACGTCGCCGGCAAATGCGCTGGTCGATGCGAGCAGACTGACCGATAGCGCGGCCAGCAAAGTGCGGGACTTATTCATGCTTTCGTCTCCTCCTTTAGCGGGGCGGCGCCCCGATAGTTCAAGCCGCTACGCCCTCTCCTCTTGAGCGTCGCAGCCGATTCCTCCCTACTCTCTGTGCTTCATGCGCATCGCCTCACCGCGCACGGTCCAGTTGGCCGGATCGAGTGTACGTCCCTCAGCCACGATCCTTGCGTCGGCGAGGAAATGCACCGTGCCGTACTCCGGATCCTCGACGATCAACTCGCCGTCGGGACCTGGCCGCACCGACAGATCCCCAAAAACGGCAGTCCAGGCGTCAAGGGCCGACAGATTGGCATTCCGGTCACCGAGGCGAACGAGCCACGTCGTCCTGCGTCCCGCCGCCCGCAACTCGTTGCCGGCGGTCGGGCCGGCCACGACCTGCGTGAGCGACACATCCGTCTTCAGCATGACGAAGGCGTCGCCCGATTGCGCGAACGCCCGATCGCCACCCACTCGCACGGCATCGAAGGCACGTGCGGGGAACCAGGCGTGCGTGAAGTCGGGCTGTTCATCCGAGCAGGAGAAGCTGACGATGGCGAGGTCGCGGTATTGGTGAAGCCGGGGCAACGTGCCTGAGCCACCCCAATATGATGGTCTGCCATATCCCGACTGCAGCACTTCGCCGGGGTGGTTGATCCAGATCTGCGCATCCGGATTCTTGCCCAGCCGGGCGTGAATGACGGTCTCCTGATAACCCCATTGATTCCAGCGATAGCCAGCGGCGCTGCCCATCGCATGGCCGCGCGTCTTGTAGTGGTAGAGCCGCGCGAAGCGGTCTTGTCCCTGCGCGAAAGTCCATTCCCACGCCGTATCGTCGGTGAGGGAAGCAATTGCTGCCAACCCGTCCGGAACGCTCAAATCGTGATCCCGCAGGCACAATGCCAGCTGCGGCAGCGCGTGAAAGCGCATGCCGTAATTGCCCTTGCCCCAAAGCATGCGGCAGATGCCGGACAATTCCAGGGAACGCGCGGCGCGCAGCGTGTGCTCGTAGGAGCGGCCCTGCGCCCCGGTGAGGATGCCGCGATGCGCCGAGCGGGCGACGATTTCAAGCAGGCGTATGACTGCGTTGCCGGCACGTTCGGCGATGTCCTTGTCCGGGGCCAGCGCGTAGAGCGCGCACAGGCCCTTGAGGTCGATCGGAAAATAGGGCGCCGAGTTGAACTCGGCCATCTCCCATGCCTCGAAATGATCGAGCCAGGCGCGTACCCGCGCGGCTCCCACCGCGGACTGTTCGCGGCCAAGGCGGCCCGACCGCACGAACCGCACATCAGGCAACAGGCTCCCAGCAATATAGGCGGCGGTGTGGAAGAGCAGCGCGTGGTTCTCGGAGAAGTACCACTGCACATCATTGCCGGGCTCGTCCATCCAGTAGCGATAGCCGAGGATGGCGTTGTCGATGCGCGCGCGCAGGCTCACTTCCAGCCGATCGCCATAGGCCTTGCGGCACCACAGCAGCGGCACCAGGATGAAGTCGGCGCAATCGTGACAATCCTCGATCGCCGGCAGCGTGCCGGAGATCATGGCGTCGGTCTCGGCGCCCTGCTGCCCGATCGCCAGGCGCGCCAGCGCGCGCACCGTATCGGCCTCGGCGTGATCGGCGACCTCGCGCAAAGCCTCATCTATACGCGCGGTAAGCGTTTCCGGCGCATCGCCCTGACGGTGCGCGTGGCATATCTCGACGCCGAAGACACGCGATACGGCATGGTCTGCGACCCTCAGCGACACCTTGAAATGGCGAAAGTCGGCCGGCAGCTGCTCGGTATCGGCGATCGGCAGCCGCGTCTGGCCCGTTGGCAGATCGAAGGCGAAGCGCACCGGCGTCTCGATCGACATGAAATCGCCTTCGATCTCGATCTCGACTTGCGCGTCGCGCGGCAGGGCCACGCCGGTGACGAGCGCCACCTCGCCGCCGTCATAGGCGGGACGGTCGAAATGCATGTCGTCGAGGGCTGCTTCCATCGCATCGGCAACGCCGCTCTCGACTTCGATCGGCAGTGCGACCGAAGCAGCCGGACCGGATAGATAATCGAGCTGGAAATAGTAGCGGGCGTCGCGCTCGGCGAGATCGTCGAACCATATGCGAATGTCGTTGCGGCCGACCCTCAGCACGATCTTGAAGTGCTCGGCACTTTCCAGATTGCGGCCGTAGGGCGCCATCCAGCCGGCTTCCTCGCCATTGGCAAAGAGTATGGCGCCGCCGCATGTACGCAGCCGTACCATCACCTCGCCACTCGAGGCCGCCTCGATGGTGGTCTCGGCCCAGGTCCCAAGCACCGTCGGCCGGAACCAGAAGCCCGACAGGTCGATGCGTGGCGAGGCGAAGGGCAACCAGATGCGCTCAGCGCCGAATTCGGCGCTGACCTGTGGTCGCTTGCCGCGTCGTTCCGCTGCGAACTGCGTGCGGCACGGATATTCATGGGGAATGAAATTCTTGTGCTTGGTAAGGAAGAAGAAGGGATCCATCTCGCCTTGCATGGGCTGGTCGGCCACGTCGTAGCGTTGCTCGGCGATAGACCCGAGCCGCCAATAGACGATTGGCTGCCCCGCCACGAGCGGCCGGCGCAGCGTAAAGTCCGTCCGAACGCTTTGCGCGGCCTCGCTCATCGCAAATCCTTCACGGGTACTGGATCGACATCGGTGTAGGCCTGGTTCTCGCCGGTCATGCCCCAGACGAAAGCATCGGGGCCGGTGCCGGCACCCATATGGATAGACCAGGCGGGCGACAGGACAACGTCACCGTCCGCAACCATCAGGTGGCGCGTCTTGTCAGGCCGGCCCATCAGATGGACCACACGGTCGGCCTCGGCGAGGTCGAAGTAGCAATAAGCTTCCATGCGCCGCTCATGCAGATGCGGCGGCATGGTATTCCACACACTGCCCGGCGCGAGGTCGGTGATCCCCATCAGCAAGAGGCAGGACGGGGCCACTTCGGGATGGATGTACATGCGCAGCGTGCGCCTGTTCGCGCGAGCCTCCTCGCCGAGCACAAGCGGCTTGGCTTCGCTGTTGACGATGAGACGGTGCGCAATAGCGGCGCCGGCCGGCACCGAGTTCATATAGAAGCGTGCCGGCCTCTCCGGATCGTCGCTCTCCAGCGTCACCTCGCGCGCTCCGCGTCCGATATAGACGATGTCGCGGTTAGCCACGGGAAAGCGCCTGCCGTCCACCGCGACGGCGCCATTGCCGCCGAGATTGGCGATGCCCATCTCGCGCGCGTCAAAGAAGAGCGGCGTGCCGACTTCGGCCCCGTTGCCGAATGTCAGCGGGTTGGCCAGCGGCACCGCGCCACCGACGATCATGCGGTCGACATGGGTGTAGACGAATTCGATCGCGCCGGGCCGGAACAAGCCGTCGACCAGGAACTCGGCCCTCAGCCGGTCCGTGTCCATGCCGGCAATATCGCCCGGCGACACGCCATAGAGCGTCCGCATCATGCCGCCTCCACCTTCGACTGCAGATGCCGGGTCCCTTCGGTCAAGCACAGAATGGCCAGCGCCTGTCCGTAGCCCGTCGGATGGATGGGTATATCGCGATAGAACTGCAGGTCGGCGCCCATGCGTGTGCCATAAGACACGTTCGCCACCACACCTTTGTCATCGATGTTGGCCACCACGGCTTCCAAGGCGCGGAGGCCGGCGGCACGGCACTCTGTCGAGCCGATTCCGAGCCGCGCGGCCTTCATCAACCCGTAGCCGAAGCCGGCCGTGGCGGAAATCTCCTCGTAAGACGTCGGGTCGTCGAGCAGAGTGTGCCATGCGCCCGAACCTGCCTGCACCTCGAGCAGGGCGTTGATCTGCGTCTCCAGCACGCCGAGCAGATAGGCCCGGACCGAGGGTGCAATTTCGGCGAACTCCACCAGTTCGAGGATACCGACGGTAATCCAGGCATTGCCTCTCGCCCAACGCGCACGGGCGAAATTGTGCCGTCCCGCGAACGTCCAGCCGTGAAACCACAGCCCTGATGCCGGGTCGGCGAGATAACGGGCGTGGACCAGGAATTGCCTTTCTGCTTCCTCGACGAAGCGACGCTGACCGGCAGCCTGGCCGTAGGATGCGAGGAACAGCGCCACCATGAACAGCGTGTCGTCCCACAATTCGTCGTCGTTGACCCGGTCCGAAACATCATGCTGGAAACCGCCTTCGGGCGTCCGTGGCAAGGCGGTGACTACCTGCTCGGCCCATTCGCGCAGGACCGGCTCGAAGCGCGGCTGGCGCCGGCGCCGCCACAATTCGCTTAGCGCCAGCAGAGGCGCCGTGGTGTTGACGTTCATCGCAGGGAGACCGGCAGCGATTCGTCGGTCGTACCAGGCCTCGATCGTCTGCAGCAGCCGATCGTCGCCGGTCTGCGCCCACAGCCGAACCAGCCCGTAGAGCCCGACGCCCTGCGGCCATTCCCAGCTGTCGAAGCTGACATAGTCGCCCGGCGTGCCGTCGAGATTCGGCTCATGGAACCGCCCGTCATGACGCAAGCCGGTCATGCCGGCCACGAGGCTGGCAAGCACGGAATTCAGGCGTTCGGCCGACAGCGGCATCACTCCTCCCGTTTCTCCCGCTTCATCGGAACTGTTTCACAGCCATTTTTCTTGCGCAATCTGAAAATTTTTTGCATTAATCGGGTGACTTGGCGGAGATGACGGAGCGGATGAATATCCAGGGCAAGCGCGGGCGCCCCAGCCGCCGCATTCGACTTGAGGAGATCGCGGCGCGTTGCGGCGTGTCGGTCAGCACCGCCTCCCGTGCGCTGAGCGGTGTCGGCGGCGTGAGGGACGAGCTTCGCACCAGGATCATCGAAACGGCGAAGTCGATGAACTATGCCATTCCCGCCTCGGTTGCCGGCCGCAAGGTCATCCTGGCCGCAAGCAGCGTGGCAATGGTGGACAGTGCCCGCAATCAGTTCACCTACCATGTCCTTGATGGGCTCAACGAGCGCGCCCGGTTGCTGGGCGTCGAACTGGTGACCCGGCCGGTTTCGGCGCCCGAGGACGAAATCGCGCTGCTGCGTGAATCCGAGCGCGACGACACCGTCGCCGGCTGCCTGTTTCTGACACTGGACGATGACGATGTGCTGACGCTGACAGCCGGATTCGCCAAGCCGATCGTGCTCGTCAACGGCGACGATCCCTCGATGCGCCATTCGAGCGTGACGCCCTGCAATCGCTCTGCCGCCATGCTTGCCGCGCAGCATCTGATCGGCCTCGGCCACCGCCGCATCCTGTTCCTGATGCGGCGTGGGCGGCGCACGATCGAGCGGCGCTACGAAGGTTGGCGCGACGCGCTGATCACGGCCGGCATTGTCGGCTTCGACGACTTCGTGGTCGAGGTGCAGGACTGGCTGCCGGAACTTGCGAGCAGGGCCGTGACCGAGCGCATCGCGGCCCGCGGCCTCGATTTCACCGCCGTGCTGACGGCCGGCGACAGCCTGGCGTTTGGTGCCATCGCCGGCGTCCAGGAGGCCGGATATTCGGTGCCTGGCGATGTGTCCGTGGTCGGTATGGACGACTTGCCGCTCGCTGCCTTCTGCAATCCGCCGCTGACGGCGATGCACATTCCCATGCGCGAGATCGGATCGGCGGCGCTTAGCCTGCTGCTCGACGACATGGCCCATTCGGGGTCGCCGCCGCGTCGCGTCGAACTTGCCTGCAATCTCGTGGTGCGCCAGTCGACGGCACCAGCCCGGAGCGGCGCCGGCGGTCATCAACTGGCCTCTTGAGCGCGCGACTTGCCGCCAGCAAAGAGCAACGGCAACCCCTCTTGCGTCTCCAGTTCAAGGACACGTCCAAGCAGGATCATATGGTCGCCAGCCGGAAAGCGGTCGGCGACGCTGCATTCGAACCGCGCCAGCGCGCGCGGCAGCAATGGCACGCCGTGCTCGCTCCATGACAGGTCAAGATCGGCAAAGTCCGTCCCCGACTTCGAAAAACGCCAGCACAGATCGATTTGATCTTCCGCCAGCACGTGAATGGCGTAGTGCGCGGAATTGGCGAAGGCTTCGAACCGGCGCGAGTGGCGGCCGATAGACCAGAGCACCAGCGGCGGGTCGAGCGACACGGATGAGAAGCTGTTGGCGGTGATTGCGACCGGGCCGTCGGCCGTGCCGGTGGTGACGACCGTGACGCCGGTGGCGAAACGCCCGAAGGCATTGCGCAAAAGGCCTGGATCGCACACGACATGCTCCATCAGCGGCGCTCCCCCGTTCCCAGTGGTGTCGCCGGGATCCGTTCGGGCACCCGGCCATAGGCGTGCGGGAGCGAGCATGTCTTGAGCTGGGGCAGGACCTTGGTGCCGAAATGACGCGCCTCGTCGAGATGGGGGTAGCCGGAAAAGATGAAGGCGCGGATCCCCATCTTCATATACGCCTCGATTTCCGACAGAACCTGATCGGTCGAGCCCACCAGCGCCGCGCCGCAGCCAGAGCGCGCCCGCCCGACCCCCGTCCACAGATGCGGCTCGACATAGCCTTCGGCATCGGCGATCTGGCGGTTCCTGGCCTGGTGCGATACGCCGAGCGATCGGGCGTCGAGCGCGCGCTCGCGGATCGCCCTGCCCTGCTCGTCGTCCAGCCTCGAAACCAGCTCCCGGGCATATTCCTTTGCCTCTGCCTCGGTATCGCGCACGATCATGTGGACGCGCAGGCCGTAGTCGAGCGTCCGCCCATGACGCTCGGCGCGCTCGTGGACTGCTCTCATGCGGCCGGCAAGCTCCTCCCTGGTTTCCGGCCACATCAGGTAGACGTCGCACTGTTCGGCGCAAAGCTCGAGCGCGTCGGGCGAATAACCGCCGAAATAGAGCAGCGGGCCGCCATTCTGCTGATAGGGCTTCGCCGGCGCCGTCGAGAGCCCTTTGTAGCGATAGACCTCGCCCTCGAAATCGATGCTGTCCCTGGTCCAGGCCTGGCGCAGGATCTGCACCACCTCGCGGGAACGCTGATAGCGGTAGGCGCTGTCGGCTGTCTCGCCCGGAAAGTCCGACGAAATGACGTTCACCGTCAGCCGGCCTTCCAGCATGTGGTCCAGCGTCGCAATCGTGCGCGCCAGCATGATCGGCTGCATCTCGCCGCAGCGCACAGCGGCAAGCAGATTGATCTTCGACGTGATCGGCGCGCAGCCGGCAACGAAGCTCAGCGTGTCCTGGCCGACCTGATAGGACGACGGACACAAGATGTTGCGGAAACCGAGTGCCTCGGACGTCTTCACGATCTCGGAGCAATGCGCCCAGCCCGAGCGCAGTGCGCCGTCCGGCATGCCGAGATATCGATAGTCGTCCGAGCAGAGTGCGGCGAACCACGAGACTTCGGCAGCATCGAGATCCGGCGAGGTGATTGGGACGATGCTCATTGCCACTCTTCAGAAAAGACGTCCGGGCCACTCAATGACGTCCGGAGCTGCGAATAGGGCTTGCGTAGCATTCGTTTCTGTGTAGATCAATACTGTATCAATTTTGGAGCCAAACCCGAAACCGAGATGCGATTGGAACACCGATGCATTTGACAAGGGCGGACCCAGGCCACCGATCCAGCCAGATGCGCGGGCCCTTGCCTGTGCACTTGCAGACCAGCGAAATGCTGATCCGCGAAATCGCGGCCGGACGGCTGCCCGACGGGGCGCGGCTGCCGCCCGAGCGCGAGATGGCCGCGAGCCTCGGGATTGCCGTCGGCACGCTCAGGCGCGCGCTGGCAGATTTGACCGAAAAGGGCCTTCTCGATCGCATCCAGGGCTCGGGTAACTATGTGCGAGCGCGCGGCGACTTGCTCGGGATCTATGCCTTCTTTCGCCTGGAGCGCATCGGCGGTGGCGGCCTGCCGAGCGCCGACGTGCTGTCCGTCGAGCGGCTGCCCAAGCCCGCCGACCTGCCGCAATTCGGCAGCGCCGGCGAAGCCCACCGTATACGCCGGCTGCGGCGGCTCGACGGCGAGCCGGCCGCGGTCGAGGAGATCTGGCTCGACGTCAGCCGCGCCGAGCGGCTCAAGCGCGAGGACCTGTCGGAATCCCTCTATCTCCACTACCGGCTCGCGCTCGGCTTTACGATCGTTCGGGCCGAAGACCATGTTGCCGTCGCACCCGCGCCGGACTGGGTCCCGCTCGAGTTCAGGCCACCGCCGGGGACGGTCGTGGGTTTCATTGAACGTATCGCCTGGGCTGGCGACGGCGCCAGCGCGGAATATTCCCGCAGCTGGTTCGATCCGGGCGCGGCGCGCTACGTCACGCGTTTCAGATAGGCCGGAGGAAGTCGCAGCGTGACCAGATCATCGATCGGCTACGGCATCATCGGCTGCGGCATGATGGGCCGCGAGCACATCCGCAACATCGCTCTGTTGCCCGACGCGCATGTGGCCGCGATCTTCGAGCCGGACCCCGGCATGTTGGCGGCGTCGCTGGCGACGGCGTCGGGCGCGCGATCGGCGGCATCGATCGCCGAACTGCTGGCCATGGACGAGGTAGACTGCGTCTTGATTGCCAGCCCCAACCACCAGCACCTCGGTCAGATGGAGCAGATCGCCGCACTTCGACCACTGCCGGTGCTGGTGGAAAAGCCGCTCTTCACCGACGCCGGTGGCGAGGGGCGGATCGCGGCGCTGAAAGCTCGGCTTCCGCTCGTCTGGGTGGCCATGGAATACCGCTATATGCCGCCCGTCGCCGCATTCGTCGAGCAGGCCCGCCACGCCACCGGCGGCATCCGCATGCTGACGGTCCGCGAGCACCGCTTCCCGTTTCTGGCCAAGGTCGGCGACTGGAACCGCTTCAACCGCAACACCGGCGGCACATTCGTCGAGAAGTGCTGCCACTTCTTCGACCTGATGCGGCTGATCCTCGGATCCGACCCCGTCCGCGTGATGGCGAGCGCTGGACAGGCCGTAAACCATCTCGACGAACGCTACGGCGGTGAGAGGCCGGATATCCTTGACCATGGCTATGTGCTGGTTGATTTCGCGAGCGGTGCGCGCGCCATGCTGGAACTCTGCATGTTCGCCGAGGGCAGCCGCTACCAGGAGGAACTCTGCGCTGTCGGCGGCGACGGAAAGATCGAATGTCTGGTGCCGGGTCCCGGTCGCTTCTGGCCGACCCACCTTGGCCCTGCGCCAGTGCCCCAGTTGATCGTCAGCCCGCGCAATCCGCCTGGACCACGCCTGCTGGAGATTCCCGTCGACCCCCGGCTGCTCGAGGCAGGCGACCATAACGGTTCGACCTATTTCGAGCATGTCCGCTTCACCGCTGCGGTGCGCGGACAAGGCAAAGTGGAAGTGACCTTGCAAGACGGCTGGTGGGCCGTCGTCATGGGTCTCGCCGCCCAGAGATCGGCCCGCGAAGGCCGCGCCATCGAACTTGCCGTTGAATTCGCGTTGCCGACCTGAGGCCGACCACGCATTCACCAGACCATAGGGTCAGATGCGCCGACCGGTTGCTGCGTCGAACAGATGCGCACATGCGCGGTCGATCTCGATCCGCACCCCTTCGCCTTGCTTGAGCGCAAGCCGCTCTCGGAAGAGGCAGGAGATTTCTTCACCGGAGCAGTCGACCCTGGCGAAGATTTCGGAGCCAGTCGCCTCGAGAAGAGTGACCGTGCCCGGCATGCCCTGCCCGGTTGCCCGGATATGTTCCGGGCGAATGCCGTAGACGAGTTCACGTCCTGCGGCATCCGCCGGCTGGGTGCCTTCCGGCAACGGCAGGATCAACCCGCCGGCGCTGCGGAACACGCCCTCCTCGATGCGGCCGGCGATGAAGTTCATCGCGGGCGAGCCGATGAAACCGGCAACGAAGAGATTGGCGGGATGGTCGTAGAGGTCAAGCGGCGCGCCGATCTGCTCGACCAGGCCGTCATGCAGCACGACGATCTTGTCGGCCATGGTCATGGCCTCGATCTGGTCGTGCGTGACATAGATCGTCGTGGTACCCAGCCGCTGGTGCAGGGCCTTGATCTCGCCGCGCATCTGGACGCGCAACTTGGCGTCGAGGTTGGAGAGCGGCTCGTCGAACAGAAAAACCTGCGGGTCGCGTACGATCGCGCGGCCCATGGCGACGCGCTGGCGTTGGCCGCCGGAAAGCTGGCGCGGATAGCGGTCAAGCAGCTTTTCCAGGCCAAGAATGCCGGCTGCCTTCCGGACCCGGCCAGCGGTGTCGGCCGGGTCGGCTTTCTTGATCTTCAGGGCAAAGCCCATATTGTCGGCCACAGTCATATGCGGATAGAGCGCATAGTTCTGGAACACCATCGCGATGTTCCGGTCTCGCGCCCGCAGATTGTTGACCATGCGCTCGCCGATTGCGATCCTCCCGCCCGAGATCGTTTCAAGTCCGGCAATCATGCGCAGCAGCGTCGACTTTCCGCATCCCGACGGGCCGACCAGGATGACGAACTCGCCGTCGGCGATATCGACACTGACGTCGTGAATAATCTTGGTGGCCCCGAAGGCCTTCTGCACGTTGTTGATCGTTACCGATGCCATTGGATCTTTCCTGGAAAAAAAGTGATGTCCGGACGCGCCTCAGCCGCCCTTGACGGCGCCGGCGGTCAACCCCGCGACGATCTGCCTTTGCGCGAACATGGTCAGGATCAGCACCGGCAGCGTCACCACCAGCGCCGCCGCGGCGAGCGGCCCCCAGCTGACCTGCTCGTAGGACAGCATGTTGTAGACGGCGACCGGCAATGTGCGCGTCTCCCGGCTGGCGAGCACCACGCCGAAGACGAAATTGTTCCACGAGAAGATCACGGACAGGATGAAGGCGACGACGATGCCCGGCTTGGCGATGGGCAGGGCAACCAGCCGGAAAACCTGCCAGGAGCTGGCGCCGTCGATATTGGCTGCCTCTTCCAGTTCCATCGGCGTGGTCTCGAAATAGCCGATCATCACCCAGACCACGATCGGCACCGTCACCACCAGGTGGATGATGATCTGCGGCCAGAGCGTGCCGAGAATCCCGATCCATTGGAACAGCAGAAACAGCGGGATGAGATAGGATAGCCCAGGCGTCATGCGGGCGATCATGATGACGACGGCGGATCGCTCGGCCTTGAGCCGCGCGATGCCATAGCCGGCCGGTACGCCGATCAGCAGCGCCAGCAAGGTCGCCGTGCCGGTCACCAGAACCGAATTCCAGAGATAGAGCAGGAAATTGTTCTCCTCGAACACCTTTACATAGTTCGACCAGGCGAAACGTTCGGGGATCAGGATCGGCGGATAGGCACCGTTGTCGATTTCGAACTTCAGCGACAGCGAGATCATCCAGAGGAAGAACAGGATCGCCGGCGAGACGAAAACCAGGGCAGCGAAAAACAGACCGATCTGGTTGAGCAGCCGTGAACTCATCTATTTGCCCTCCGTATCGATCCACTGCGAGCGTTGGCGCAGCATCAGCAGGACAAAAGACAGGGCCACGATGACAATGAAGAACACCACGGCCATGGCCGAACCGTAACCGATATCGTAGTAGGAGAAGGCGGTGTTGTAGAGATAGATGTTGATGGTTTCCGAGGCCGTGCCCGGCCCGCCCTGGGTCATCGCGTAGATGATGTCGAAGCTCTTCAGCGCATCGATGGTGCGGATGATGACCGCGATCATCAGGAACGGTGCGATCATCGGCAAAGTGAGATAGCGGAATTGCTGCCAGGCATTGGCGCCGTCGATCTCGGCGCTTTCGAAGGGCTCGCGCGGCACCGAAGCCAGCCCACCCAGCACAATCAGCATGACCAGCGGCGTCCACTGCCAGGTCTCGACCGCAACCAGCGACGGGATGACCGTGTTGGCATTGAATATCCATTCCTGAGCCGGGATGCCGACCAGCGACAGCAAGTAGTTGAGTACGCCGAGCTGAGGATGGAACATCATGGTCCAAACCAGTGCCACAGCAACGGGCGTCGCCATCATCGGCATGACGAAGACGCCGCGCAGCAGACCGCGCAGCGGAAACCTGGCGTCGAAGATCAGGGCGGCCAGGGTGCCCAGGAGCATCGGCGCTGCAACCGAGAGGAAGGTGTAGGTCAACGTATGAACAAGGGATTCCCAGAAACGTGGGTCGCTTGCCAGGCGGAGGTAGTTTTCCATCCCGGCAAAGCTCCGCGACTGGCCGAGCGTCCAGCGGTTGACGCTCATCCACAGCGTGAAAGCCCAAGGAAAAACGATGACGGCGCCAACGACGACGAGTGCGGGGACAACGAAAGGCCAGTAGTTGGGAGCCAGCCGGATCGTCTGGCTCCCGTCGATAACCGGCATCGTCACCCCGGTCTGTTCTGGGGTGGTGGCCGACATCAGCCCTGCTCGCTCCTGTCGAGAACCGGCTGGAACTGCTCGGTGGCCTTCTTCAGCTCGGCGGCGGGATCGGCGCCGGCAATCATGTTGGTCAGCGCCACGCCATAGATGTCGCGGAATTCGGTGACGGGAATGATGACCGGCAGCGCCAGCCGGCTGATATTGCCTGAGCCGATCACGGCATCAAGCCAGCTTGCCGGCATAGTGACGCCTTCGCGCACCTTGGGATCCTCCAGCACGGATTTGCGGAACGGAACGCCGGCGCCGGCCTGCAACAGCCTCGCGCCCATGGCTGGCGATACCGCCCACTGGCAGAACAGATAGGCGGCCTCCTTCTTCTCGCTGGCGGCGGTAACGCCAATCCCGTCGCCAAAGGTGCCCGAGGCATGCGCCTTGGGACCCTTGGGCATGACGCCGTAGCCGACCTTGCCGACCACCCTCGATTTTTCCGGGTTTTCCATCGGCGGGGCAAAACCCACGCCGTCGAGCCACATGCCGATCTTGCCTTGCAGGAAGGCAGACTGTGCTTCGGCCCAATTGAACCCGGTGACGCCCGGAGGGGCGGACTTGGTCATCAATCTTTGATAGAGCGCGGCAGCCTCGATCGCCTCGGGAGCCTCGGTGCGCAGCTTGCCCTTGTCGTCGAGCGGCGTCATGTCGTAGCCGAGCATCAGCGATGTCCACACCGGCGTATTTGCGTTCTTGAGCCCGCGGGCGACGAAGCCGTATGTATTGGTCGACGGGTCGGTCAGCGCTTCGGCGGCGGCCACCAGTTGCTCGAAGGTCTCGGGGTATTTGAGGCCCTTGGCCTCGAACAGCTCCTTGTTCCAATAGAGTATCCAGTAGTCCACCGAGAAGGGCAGCGAGCGCAGCACGCCCTGGCCGTCCTTGGCAAACAGCATGCCGGCCTCGGCGAAGTCGCTTTCGACCAACCCCGGGTCGGTGAGCGACGGGTCGGCGAGGTAGCCGGCGATGTCAGCCAGCCAGCCACCTTTCTCGAACTGGCGCTTTTGCACGTGGTAGCTCAGATGCACGACGTCGAAGCTGGGCTTGCCCGAGCTCAATTCGATCACCGTCTTCTGGCGCTGCTGCTGCTCGGGCGTGGCCTCGGCATTGACCTTGATGCCGGTCAGTTCCTCGAACTCGGCGAGATATTTCAGGATGGTGTCGCTGCGCGGGCTTTTCACCAGATTGACGTCAAGCGTCGTCCCGGCAAAGCGTTTCCAGTCGACGCCTGCGGCAAAGCTAGGGCGGAGCCCCACAAGGCCGGCGGCGGTGAGCGCCGCGGTTCCGGCAAGGAGTTGCCTCCTGGTTGGGTTGAACAGATTGGACGACATTTCTTCCTCCCGGTTGCTGTCGTTGTGGATGCGCCGCGAACCGCGGCGCGGCTATATTTCCTCAGATCTGGAGCGCCAGCCGGCGCGCATTGTCGATATGCAGACTGATCGCTTCAACCGCCTTTTGCGAATTGCGGCTCTCCATGGCTTCGATGACCGCCAAATGTTCGCGCATCACCGGCACCACGCGACCGTCGATGCGGAAACGCTCCTGGTGGATCAGCCGGATTTTCACCGAGTTGACCAGATAGGCCTTGGCGATGATCTCGTTGCCCAGCGCATTGATAAAGGTATCGTGCATGGCCCAGTCGATGGTCTGGGCCTTGGCTTCCATTTCCGGCGTCGGCGCCTGCCCCAGAGCTTGAGCCAGCATCTCCTCGTGTTCGCGCCGCATGCGGGCAAGTTCGGCATCTGAAGCGCTGGCCGTGAATAGCGCCACCGCCTCGCGTTCCATGAATAGCCGAAACTGAAAGGCCTCGCGGATCAGATTGATGTCGATGTGCGCGATTTGCATGCCGCGCTGCGGGATGGTGGTCAGCAATCCCTCGGCCTCGAGACGCGGGACGATCTCGCGAATAGCGCCCAGCGGCAGCCCGGTGAAAGCGACCAGTTCGCGCTGTGACACGAACTGCCCCGGCCGCAGATCACGGGCCAGCAAATGCCGCGTGAAGCTGGCATAGGCTTTCTCCCGGAGAGTGATCGGTTCGCTGCCGTCTTCCACTTCAGCTCGCTTCCTTGTCGGCCAGCCCGGCCTTGTCGGTCAGGCCGCCTCTGTCGCAAACAGCCTGTCGTAGGCCGCGGCAAGCTGCCGCCGTCCTTGTGGGCCGATCGCCTCCAGGGGCGGGCGGACCGCCAGCCAGCGCTCGTCGCCGGTCGTGCGCGCGACCATGACCTTCACCGCCGGTGTGACCGGGTATTTGAGCAATTCGAGCACGAAGTCCTCGACGCGTGGGTCGTCGCGGCCGTCTTCGACCATTGCGAGGATTTCGCCGGTAACAAAATTAGCCATGCCGGAAATCGCACCCTGTCCGCCGCGGCGCACGCTTCTCGCCAGATGCCGTTCGTCGCCGATCAGGATCACCAGATCGCCATGCGCTTCAAGCAGCGCCTCACTGTAGCTCCAGTCCCCGCCGGAATCCTTCACCCCGGCCACCACAGCGGGAAAGGCGGCGCGCAACCGGCCGATCAGCCCAAGCGGGAGCGGCACCATGGTGACAGAGGGGATGTTATAGAGGAGCACATCACGCGCCAGCGGGCCGAGTGCGGCGAAGACGGCGGAAAACCATCCGAACAGCCCGTTCTCGCCGACATTCTTGAAGTAGCTCGGCGGAGCGAGCAGAATGTTGCGAACGCCGCGCTGCAAAGCGTGCCGAGCCTGATCGGCGGCATCTTCGATTGCATCGACCAGCACGCCGGCGACGAGTTGATGTGCCGGTATACCGGCCGCCAACATGGCTTCGGTGACGATCCGCCGCTCGTCGGTGCCCACCGAGGCTCCTTCCCCGGTGGTGCCGAACAGCGTCGCGCTGCTGCAGCCGGCGCCAAGGCAGGCTCGGGCGTGCGCGATCATCGGCGCGAGCGCTATCTGCCCCGACGGGTCGAAGGGTGTGGCTAAGGCAACCGAAAGACCAAAGCGGGAAGCCAATGCGATCTCCGTTGAAATCAATGTGCACGTAGCGTTAGCACGCTAACATGTCAGATGTAAACTGGCGATCTTGCCAACTCGGCATCGCCGATTGGCGCTGCCGCGGCAGCGCCATCACCGATCACATCCTGCCGCCCGAGCATCACATATGCTGCTGTCCCCGAGCGTCTGCGGATTGGCTGGACGAGGCGGCCTAAGCTGATCAAGTGGCGACGAGGTGGCCGTCGCCAACATCTTCAAGCTTGAGTTTCCGGGGCTCGTCACCGATGCGCCGCACAGCGCTTGGAATTTCGCTGTCCAAACGGGCGAACCGGGCGCGGCGCCGGCCTGGATCGGGAACCGGAACGGCTTCGATCAGCCGCTTTGTGTAAGGATGGCGCGGGTTGGAGAAGATCTGGTCGCGGGTGCCCATCTCGACGATCTGCCCCAGATACATTACCGCCACGCGATCGGAGATGTTCTCTACCACCGCCATGTCGTGCGAGATGAAGAGATATGCGACGCCGAATTCGCGCTGCAGTTCCTTCAGCAATCTTAACACGCGCGCCTGCACCGACACATCGAGAGCAGAGACGCTCTCGTCGGCAATGATCAGCTTTGGTCGCAGCGCCAGCGCCCGTGCAACGCAGATTCGCTGGCGCTGCCCGCCGGAGAATTCGTGGGGATAGCGCTCCATCTGGTCAGCGGAGAGGCCGACGCGTTCGAACAGTGCGGCGATCTGGGCGTGCCGTTGCTCTTTGTCGCCGAGGCCGTGGATCAGCAGAGGCTCGGCGACGAGATCGCCTACTCGCATGCGCGGGTCGAGGGACGCGAAGGGATCCTGAAAGATCATCTGCACATTGCGGCGTACAGCCTTGCGCTCCTTGCGGCTGAGCGCCGACAAGTCGTGGCTGCCGATTGAAATGCTGCCGGTGTAGGGCACCAGCCCGGCGATCGCCTTGGCCGTCGTCGACTTGCCGCAGCCCGATTCGCCGACCAGCGACAGCGTTTCGTGCGGCGCGATCGAGAAACTGACGCCCTCGACCGCGTGCACCCTGCGGTCAACGCGACCGAAGAAGCCGCCGCGCAGGTCGAAGCGGACGTGAAGATCGCTGACGGATACAAGCTCGGCCGGCATGTGGGCGGCGTCTTGTCGGTCTTCGGCCGGCCGTCCACCGCCGATGCGTGGCACGGCGGCCAGAAGCTCGCGCGTATAATCTGCCTGCGGGCGGGTGAAGATGTCGGTCGCGCTGCCCTGCTCGACCATCCGGCCATCGCGCATGATGATAACGCGGTCCGCCATCTCGGCGACGACACCCATGTCGTGCGTGATCAGGATAACGCTGGTGCCGTGCTCGCGCTGCAGGTCACGCAGCAACTCCAGCACCTCGCCCTGAACGGTGACGTCGAGGGCGGTCGTCGGTTCATCGGCGATCAGCACATCCGGGTTCAGGGCCAGAGCCATGGCAATCATCACACGCTGGCGCATGCCGCCTGAGAGTTCGTGCGGATAGTGCTCGAGCCGCCGTTCGGCATCCGGAATTCGGACTGCCTTCAGCGCCTCGAGCGCCCTCAGCCGCGAGTTGGAGCGCGACAGCGAGGCGTGTGCCTCGATCGCCTCCGTGAGCTGCCGGCCGATGGAAAGAACCGGATTGAGCGATGTCATCGGTTCCTGAAAGATCATGGCAATGCGGTCGCCGCGGATGCGGCGCATACCACTCTCGCTAAGAGCCGCGAGATCCTGATCGCCGAGCCGGATGGAGCCTGATCTGATGCGTGCCGCCGGCTGCGGCAGCAAGCCCATGATGGCCAGCGCCGTCATCGACTTGCCGGAACCGGACTCGCCGGCGATGCAAAGCGTTTCGCCGCGCATCAGGTCGAATGTCAGGTCGGAAACGACGTCGCGGTCGCCCTCTTCGCCGCGCACGGCGACGCTCAGACCTGAGACGCTGAGTACCGGCCTGACAGAGCCACTCTCCGCGGCGGCCTGCCCGGATCGTTTGATGTCCTCCACCTTCATTCAAAGACGCAGCGGGGGAAGTAGAAAGAAACCACCCAGTTGGGCATGTCGACGATCTCGCTTATGCGCAGGTCGCCGCAAACCGACACGAGCATATAGGCGTCTACCGGATCCATGCGGTAGCGGCCGGAGAGCAGGTCGATCATCTGCGAGACGGCGCTCCTGGCGCCGTCCATCAGATCCGGCCCGATACCGGTTGTCACCTCATAGCCCTTGGCGTCGAGATGTCGCGACACCGGACCGGGCGTCGTGAAACGCGGCGTCCGCAGCCGGGCATCCTTGACCAGATCGAGCGTCAGCACGGCGTCCATGGGGCTCTCGATCGCCGTGCCGCAGACCTCGCCGTCGCCTTGCGCGGCGTGCGTGTCACCGACCGAGAACAACGCTCCCGCGACCTCTACGGGCAGGTAGAGCACCGTGCCGGCAGCGAGATCACGGATGTCCATATTGCCGCCCACGCGCCGCGGCGGGACCACCGAATGCAGACCCGGCTCAGCCGGGGCATTGCCGATGGTGCCGGCGAAGGGCTTGAGCGGCACCCGGCCGCTCTTGCCGAACAGCGCGGGTTCGAGCGAGGCGGCGTCGTACTTCCAGATATTCAGTGCCGGTTGAGCGAAGTCATCCGCCAACAGACCGAATCCCGGGATATTCGCTGTCCAACCGAAGCCGGACGGCTTGAACGCCTCGATGGTGATTTTCAGGGCATCGCCCGGCTCTGCCCCGTCGACATAGATTGGCCCAGTGACCGGGTTCACCTTGGCAAAATCGAGCAAAGCAACGTCGTCAACGGTGCTCTCCATCGTCAGCTGCCCGCCGGACGAGTCCAGGCACTGGAACTCGATCGTCGACCCTGGCGCCACCCGTTCGGCCGGGACAAAGGAATTGTCCCAGCCGAAATGATGGTGGCGCCCGTGGATGGTGTAGTCGCAGTTATTGCACATCGGTCACATACACATTGTCGTAGTTGATCGGGATGTGGACCGGGTCGACATAGAGGTTGTCCGCGCCACCCATGCGGGTTGATTTCATGGTGAAACGCTGCTCGTTGAACACCGGTGCCCAGGGCGCGTCTTCCATGATCTTGCCGTAGATCTCGCTCCACATCTTGGCGCGTTCGCCAGCCTTGGCCGGGTCGACGATGGAGTCGGCTTCGGCCGCCTTGGCGTCGAGCTCCTTGTTGCAATACCACGACCAGTTCCAGCCGCCCGGGACGGCACCAGCGCAGCCAAGGATCGGGCCGTAGAAGTTCGACGGATCGGGGAAGTCGGCGATCCAGGCCATGCCGCCGGACCAGATCATCGGCGCACCGGCCTTGTCGCCGCCGGCGGCGATGACGTTGGCCTGGGCGAGCGACTGGATGCTGGCCTTAATGCCGACCGCCGCCAGATCCTGCTGGATGGCCTGCGCGATACGCGGGTTGGGATCGGTATTCATGGCAAACAGCTGCGTGTCAAAACCACCGGGATGCCCCGCCTCGGCAAGCAAGGCCTTGGCCTTGGCTACGTCATAGGAATAGCCCTTGAATTCTTTGTCGTAGCCAGGCATCGACGGCGGCAATGGCTGATTGGCCGGCACCGCACGGTTGTTGATCAGTTGGACGATGCGGTCCTTGTTGATCGCCATGTTGACCGCCTGCCGCACCTTCACATTGTCGAACGGCGCCATGGTGGTATTCATGGTGATATAGCCGGTGTGCAACTGGCCGCCCTCGACGACACGGGCCTTCTGCTCGGGATCGGCCATCACCTCCTGGAATTTCGCCGGCGGAATGCCGTCGCCGGGAACGTCGATCTCGCCTTTCTGGAGCCGCAGCAGCGCCACGATCGGCTCCTGACCGATCTCAAAGGTGATCTTGTCGAGATGCGGCAGGCCCTTGTGCCAGTAATCCGGGTTACGCTCGAAGACCACGCGCTGGCCGAGCGTCCATTCCGCGAGCTTGAAGGCGCCGGTGCCGACCGGATGTTTGCCGAAGTCCGCGCCGTATTTTTCGACCTCTTCCTTCGGCACGACATGCGAGAAGTTGATCGCCATGACATGCAGGAAGGTGGCGTCGGGCCGGGTCAGCTCGAACTTGATCGTGTAGGGATCGACGACGGTTATGCCGGCCAGGCTTTCCGCCTTGCCGGCAGCGACATCGTCATAGCCTTTGATCGACCCGAAGAAGCCGGCACCAGGGCTCTGTGTCTTTGGATTGGTGACCCGGTCGAGCGAATATTTCACGTCGTCGGCGGTCATCTCACGGCCATTGTGGAACTTCACTCCTTGGCGCAGCTTGAAGGTGAAGGTCTTGCCGTCGGGCGCAATCTCGTAGCTCTCGGCAAGGTCGGGCCGCAGGTTGGTGGTGCCCGGCTCGTAGTCCATCAGCCCGTCGAACAGGCTCTTGATCATCGACCAGTTCTGCCAGTCATAGCCGATGGCCGGATCGAGCGTAGCGACGTCGTCCTTGTAGGTAATGGTGATCGCGCCGCCCTGCTTGGCATTCGGATCGACGGCGTCTTCGGCGCGTACGCTCGTCATGCCAAGCACCAGCGCAAGCGCCGATGCCGCCACGGTCGATATCAGATATTTTCTCATGTCATGTTCCCTTTCTCTGGTGTTCTTGGTTTTCATCTGAGCTTGATGCGTGGATCGATGAACGGTGCGACAGTGTCGGCCAGGAGATTGCCGAGCACGATGGCAAAGGCCGAAACCAGGGTGACCCCCATGATGATCGGAATGTCGATGCGCTGAATGGCCTGCCAGGCTAGCTGGCCGATGCCTGGCCAGCCGAACACGCTTTCGACAACCACGATGCCGCCCATGAAGATGCCGATGTCGATGCCGATCATGGCAATGACCGGCAGGATGGCGTTGGGCAGCGCGTGCCGGAAGATAATGGCGCTGCGTGCAAGACCCTTGGCACGCGCGGTACGCACGTAATCCTGGCGCAGCACGTCGATCATCGACGAGCGCATCATGCGGGCGTACCAGCCTGCGCCGAGAATTCCCATGGTCAGCGACGGCAGCACCAGATGGCGCCAAGTGCCGTAACCGCCGATCGGGAACCAACCGAGCCGCACCGCGAACACATAAAGCAGCAGCAGGCCGACAACGAATTGCGGCGCCGAGACGCCGACGAAGGAGGCGACCATCAGCGACTGGTCGGTGGCGGTGCCGCGCTTGACGGCGGCGATGAGGCCCATCGTAAGCCCGATCACGACTTCGCAAGTAATGGCGCCGACCATCAGCAGCAGGCTTGCCGGCAGCCGCGAGACGATCAGCTCCGTGACCTCCGAGCGCTGAATGTAGGAGCGCCCCAGATCGCCGCTGAGCAGGCTGATCAGATAGTGCCAATACTGGACGACAAAGGGCTGGTCGAGGCCGAGCTGCCGGCGGATGTTCTCGACCGTCTCGGGCGTGGCGCTGCGGCCGGCGATCTGGCGGACGGGATCGGCGGGCAGCAGATAGAGCAGCGCAAAGGTGATCAGAGAGACGCCGAGCAAGATGAGCACGGACTGGACAACGCGGCGGCCGAGATAGGCGATCATCTTCGCCCCCTTTGCGTCGGATCGAGAATGTCGCGCAACGCATCGCCGACTAGGTTAAAGGCTAGCGCTAGCGCCAGGATCGCCGCACCCGGAAAGAAAACCAGCCAGGGCGCTGCCTGAAAATAGGTTTGGTTTTCGAAGATGATGTTGCCCCAGGAAGCAGTCGGCGGTTGCACGCCGATGCCGAGATAGCTGAGCGTCGCTTCCAGAAGCACCGTGGTCGAGATGCCGAGCGTGCCCCAGACGATGATCGTCGGCAAAAGGTGCGGCAGGATATGACGAAACAGGATGCGTGGAGCGCTTGCGCCGATGGTGCGCTCAGCATCGATGAACTCGCGCTCGGAGAGCGAACTTGTCTCGGTGTAGATGACGCGGGCGGTCTGCACCCAGTTCACCAATGCGATCACCATAGCGACGATCCACAGGCTCGGCTGGAGCACCGCCGCCAGGCAGATGGCGAGCAGCAGCGCCGGGAAAGCCATCATCAAATCGGTGAAGCGCATAAGCGCGCTGCCGATCCAGCCGCGGAAATAGCCGGCCGTGATGCCGACCAGCGTGCCGATCAGAAGCGCCACGCCATTGGCGACGATGCCGATGATCAGCGACGTGCGCGCGCCGAAGAGAAGACGGGTCAGCAGGTCGCGGCCAAGCAGGTCGGTGCCTAGCCAGAATTGGGCTCCCGGCGGCAGTGGCGCGCCTTCAAGCGTGAGCCCGTCAAACATCTGCTCGTTCGGATCGTAGCCTGTCAGCCACGGTGCAAGAATGGCGCCGGCCAAGACAAGGGCAATAATCCCGAGGCCGAGCAATGCGAGAGGCCGTTTTAGCAGACGTCGCCAGACGCCGGCGCGAGGCTTGGCTGGCATGCGCCCCGCGGCTGAAAGCTCAGGCGCGATCGGATTGGTCATCGTCGCCTTCTTCTTGTGTCATCGCCACGATCCTGCGCGCGGCGTCCTCGACGCTGATTTGCCAGCTCATCGCCAGCGAGCGAAGCTGCGCATAGGCACGGCCGTCCTCGGCGCCCTTCGACAAGACCTCCACCGCGCGTACGATGGTCTGGCGCTCCGCGACCCGCTGACGAAGCGAGGCGATCTCGCTGGCCAGAAGCTTGCGCGCCTCGAAACTCTGCCTTGCGATCAAAAGCGCGCTATAGACGCCGGCGTTGCCGACCGGTTTCAGCAATTGGGCATCGGCCTTGTGCGACAGTGCCCATTCGACACGCCCCGGCGCCTCGGAGCCGATCAGCGCTATCAGCGGCATCGGTGCCTCGCCCGGCTTCCACGGAAATTGCTCGTCAAAGCCGAGGTCTACGTCGAAGAAAACGAAGTCCGCCGCCAAGGCTTCGGCCGGCAGTTCCGGCCAGAAGCCAATCGCCTCAAGGCCGATGGCCGACAATTGCCTTGTGATCGCCTGCACGGTCGGATGTGGACGATGCAGGACAAAAGCCCTGGCGCCTCCAAGGTTCGGGATACGCGCCATCTTGCTCACGACACCACCCGCAGGCGTGGCCGCCCGAACGTCTCCGTCCGGTCATAGCGGGAAAGGTAGGGATCGGGTGCCACGCCCTTCGTCAGCGTGACCGTTTTGAACGATGTCCCATCGATACGTCCGATCTGCACCGGCAAGGTAGCGTGCTGGGTTTGCGGATCGATGGCGATGTCGCCCAGCGGTGTTCGAAATGATGTTCCGGCAAAGACCTTGGGCAGGTCCGTCCATTGTGCACCGGGGTTGCGGGTGAGGATCTCGGCGAGCGTGCGCACCGAGGCATAAGCCGCCGCCTCGAAGGATGAGGCAGGCATGACGGAAGACACTGAAGCCGCTCCGCGATCCGCCCCCGAGGTGTCGTGAAAATAGGGCCCAACGGAAAGATGACCATCCCCTGCCCCGTTGAGCGCCGGCAATTCGCATTCCGTGAGATTGCAGGACAGGATCGGGCAACGCTCCGGCCTGAAATGCGGGTCGCGCCGGCCAAGCTCGGCATAGGCGGCGATAAACGCATAGGAAGAAGGGCCGATGAGATTGTTCAGAATGAAATCAGGTCTCGTCGCCTGTACCTCCGCGATCAGCCTCGCAACATCGACCTCGCCAAGCGGCAGATAGCGTTCGCCCAGCACCTTGCCGCCGGCGTCCGCAATCAGGTCGCGCGCCACACGGTTGGTCTCCCAACCCCAGATGTAGTTGGAACCGAGCAGGAAGCCGTCGGCGCCGAAACGAGGCACGACATAGGCAAGTAGCGGTACCAGATGCTGATTGGGGCAGGCGTGGGTGTAGACGACATGCTCATTGGCTTCGAAGCCCTCGTACGGGCAGGCATACCACAGCGTGCCGCCTGCCCTTTCCAGGATTGGAATGACCTCCTTGCGGCTCCACGAGGTGACGCAGCCAATGATGTGACGCGCGCCGCTGTTGGCGAGAATGTCCGCGCAGCCGCTTGCATACCGATCGATGTTGCCCTGCGGGTCGCGCTCGACCGGGATGAATTCGAAGGGGACAACGGGATCGGCGTTGACGTCGGCGATGGCGTTCATCGCGCCCGCACGGCAGGATTCGGACACCAGCCGGTAGTTGCCGGACCGCGAATAGAGAATGCCGATCTCGATATGCCGTTTCAAGCAAAGCCTCAAAATGACAATGCCCCGCAGCCACCGCCGCAAGGCGAGGCATACGAGGCATTCTTGCCGCCCGGCGGCCAGAGCCGGTATTTGTCTCACCGTATTACGCCCGCGCCCCCAGTCAAGAGCCGCCACACGAAACTTTGGCCAGCCGAAACGGTTCGACGCGGAGCACGCAACTCATGCCGCTGGTCGTGTAGAGTCCGCCGGGAACCAAAATTACTGATGTCCAGGTATGAGGCCGGACAACCTGGTTCGCTACCATTCAAAGCAACGACTTTAATATCGGTTTACCTGAATCTGCTAGCAGCAATGACGCCGGTTTTCGTCGGTCAAGCAAAGGGTCCACCTTGCCGCAGCAATTCAGCACTCCGTTCAGTCACCGGGGCGACCGCAACTGGTCGAGGTTGCACGGCTTCATGGGCGTCGAGTTGGAACTCGCGTCCGATGTTCTCGTGCCTCGTGTCGCCTTGGCCCGGAAGCTCGGCGGACGGGACTTCGGTGCCGGGAGCCGGGCTTGAGCATCATTCGCGCCTTGCAAGGCGCCGACCTCCCGGCAGTCGCGGACATGTTTCAGCGCGTGCTGCTGAAGGAAGGGACGAAAGCGCCGGCCTCTCTCGTCGAATACATGAGACGGTTTTATCTGGATGCGCCCGGTTGCGGCGGCGACCTCCGGTCGCTTGTCCATGTCAACGACGCCGGTCGCGTCTCCGGATTTGTCGGTGTCCACGTGCTGCCGATGACGTTCAACGGCCGACAACTACGCGCCGCCATCTGTAGCTCGCTCATGGTCGAGGACCATGAGCACGATCCGCTGGCCGGCGCCCGCTTGCTGAAAGCATACCTTGATGGTCCGCAGGACATCTCCTTCAGCGAGACGGCCAACGATATCTCCGTGAAATTGTGGACCCGGCTGCGCGGCGCGGTCCTGCCGCAATACAGCCTTGACTGGGTCCGCGTGATGCGCCCCGCGGCCTTCATGCTCAGCCTTTCCGCCAATCGCCTGACGCTTGCCCGAATGCTCAATCCGTTGACGCGTGCCGTCGACCGATTTTATTGCAGGAGGATGACGCCCAGCGAACGACGCTGGTCAGGTGTGGCGGTGGAAGGGGCAGGCCACGGAGCATTTCGGATATCCGAAATCGACAGCCACACATTTGCCAAGCTCATCGAGCCGTTTACCGCTCAATTCGCCCTGCGCCCGGATTGGACGGAAGGCCAACTCGACCACATCCTGACCGATGCGGCACAGAAGCCGGATTTAGGCGAGCTTGTCTTCGGTTGCGTGACATCGCCAGTCGGCAACAATGTCGGCGCTTTCGCCTATTACGCACGGAAGTATCAAATTGGTCGCGTGCTGCAGATCCTCGCCCTCCCCGGCCAGGCGGGCTCGGTGATAGACTGCCTTATCGATCATGCCGCCGCGCGCGGCGTCAGCGGCCTGCGCGGACGTGTTCAACCTGCACTTCTGGAGGCGATGCTTGGACGACGCATCGCTTTCCTGACCGTTGCCTCAACGGTGGTGCATTCACGTGATCCAGAGCTGTTGGACGCCATGAAGAACTCGCAAGTCTTCCTGAACGGTCTTGCGGGCGAGCAGTGGAGCCGGCTGATCGGGAGCCGTTTCAGCTAGAGTCGGGACACGTTCAAATCGAACCGTCCATCCGTGGCCCGGTTTCGAGGCGGTTCAGGTGCCGATTTCCTCGACTTCATCAACGAGTTGCGGACGCTGGTGCAGATAACGCGTCGCCTTGCGTTTGGCGATGATATCGGCCCAGACGCGTTCCACTTGTGAGGCGGCCAACCCCGCCGCCTGCCCCACCAGCTCAGCCGCCACGCCGTTGTTGAGGCCGTAAAGGCAAATATCCATACGGTCATAAGGAAGCGAGAAGTAGAACTCCTCCTGGGTCTGCGCCAGCGAGTAGGTATCGGTGGTCGGCGGCCGGTTCCGGATTTCCTCCGGAACACCGAGATGGGCCGCCAGCGCATAGACCTGCGTTTTATAGAGGTGCGCGATCGGCTTGACGTCCGCTGCGCCGTCACCGTTCTTCACGAAGAAACCCTGATCGTATTCCAGCCGGTTCGGCGTTCCAAGGACGGCGAAGTTCAAGCGGTCGGCGTGATAGTATTCGATCTGCTTGCGGGTGCGCTGTTTCATGTTGGTGGCGGCGACGATACCAAGATAGACAGGCAACGGCATTCTCAGTTTCGTCTGCTTGCCTTCCGGATCCTGCACCACCAGGGATGAGATATTGTAGCCCTTGCCCTCGAGGGCGTTCGCGATCACGATCTTCGAGGCCCAGCCTTCGGCGTATTCCGGGACCAATTCGCGGATAAAGGCGTCGCGACGCTGGTAGCAGCCCATCGCGCTCAGGGTCGGCCCGATATCCTCTACGATAGCCTCGACGCCAAAAGTTTCGGCGACGAGGCGGCCGAGCCGCAGACTTTCGGGATCGGAATCGCTTTCCGGCATGAACAGGCAAAGCACATTCCGCGGTCCGACGGCTCGCGCGGCCAACGCGACCGACACGCTCGAATCGATCCCGCCCGAAAGACCGAGCACAAGGCCCCGCTTGCGAAACCCGCGCAACTGCTGGCGCAAAGCCGTTACGACACGGTCCGTTTCGGCGGCCAGGTCGATCGCCAGAGCCTGCGCCAGAAAGGTCCGCGCGTCCTTGGCGGGGCGAACATTCATTGAGCGGCCTCCATGGTTTCTGCCGCAAGCCGACGACTGACCTTGCCGGTATCGGTCTTCGGCAGTTCCCGGCGGAACTCGATGACCCTGGGGACCATAAAGTCCTCAAGGTGGCGTGCACAATGACGAATGATATCCTTTTCGCTAAGCGCCGGGTCGGACCGTACGATGAGTGCACCGATCGCATGCCCGAGCACGGGATCCGGCACACCGACAACCACTGCTTCCGCGATGCCCGGATGCGCGTGAAGCACGGCTTCCACTTCCTTGGGCGCGACTTTCTCCCCCCGCGACTTTATGATGTCGTCCTTGCGGCCGACGAAATAAAGAAAGCCTTCCTCATCGGCCCGGAACAGATCGCCGGTGTAGAGAACCATCTCCCAAGGATTCGGACCTGGGCGAAGGGCTTGTGCCGTCGCAGCTTCGTTTCGCCAATAACCCTGCATGACGTGCGGCCCGCGAATGACCAACTCACCTGCTACGCCCGGCGGCACTCGTTGCCCGTAGTCGTCGACGACAAAGGCCTCGGTGTTCGGAATGGCTATCCCGACCGACCCCGGCCGGTGGTCGAGTTCCTCGGGTGGCAGATAGGTGCAGCGCTTGCATTCCGTCAGGCCATACATCGAATAGAGCCTGACATCGGGGAAAAGAAACCGCAGGCGTTCTATGTGAGCCGGCGGCAAGGCAGCCGCCGTGTTGGAAATATAGCGAAGGCTGGGCAGGAAGCCCGGCGCCAGGTCACGCATCTGCAGGATCATCGCTGCCATCGTGGGCACGAGCGGAAGACCGGTGACGCCTTCCTGGCGGATACGTTCAAAGACCGCCTGGGGAAAAGCGAAGGACTTCTCGAGCACGAGCGTGGCGCCGAGCCTGACAGCCATCAGCAACTGATAGAGCCCGTAGTCGAAAGCCAGGGGCAGAACATTCAAGATGATGTCGTCCGGCGAATTGCGCAGATAGGTGGTGATTGAGTCGGCCGCCGCGTCGCAATTGCGGTGCGTCATCATCACGCCCTTGGGCCGGCCGGTCGAGCCCGAGGTGTAGATCAACATCGCAAGATCGACGTCAATGCCGCGGTGGTCAATCTCCCTGGCTTGGAACGTCAAGCAATCCGCCAGGGATGTGGCGCCTGCCGGGCATTGGTTATCCGCACCAAGGGTGGAAGCCACGAAGATGCCGGTCTTGCCGGAGGATCCGGACGCCTCGGCGACCAAGGGCATCAGTTTTGCTTGCGTAAGGATCGCAGCTGCGTCGCAATCGGCGATGATGTAGGCAAGCTTTTCGGCCTTGGTAGATGCGTTGATCGGACTGAAAGTCGCGCCTGCCTTAAGAACTGCGAAAATCGAAACCGCAGCCTCCCAGCAATTGTCCATGAAGATCAGGACGCGGTCGTCGCGCCTGACGCCATTCGTGAAAAGGGCGGCGGCCAGGCGGCTTGAGAGATCGTCCAGCTCTTCGTAACACAGCCTTTTGTGCTCGGTGATCAATGCCGTTTTGGCTGGATGGGCAGCGGCCTTGGCAGCCAGAAAATGTTCGATCCGCACGGACGCTCCTCGCCAATTGCGCCTACGCTGCCAGCGCTTCTGCTTTCGCCTTGATGAAGGCGGAGATACGGTCAATCGAATCCAGATTGGCCGGTACGATGTCGGTATCGACCATCGCGATGCCGAAATCATCCTCAATGAAAGCTACGAGTTCCAGCACGGCCGTCGAGTCGATGATGTCGTTCTCGATCAGTGATGCCGTGTCTGCAAGCTCGTAGGACGAGTCGCCGAACAGGAAGTTGTCGACGATAAAGGTTTTGACCTTGTCCTTGATTGTTACCATGATGTTTTCTTCCCTCGATTTCTCAGGCCGCTCGTGCTGTACCGACCTTTTGGCCGGTGAAAATCTTCTGCCACAGTTGGGTCGACAAAATGCCGACGAAGGCAGCATTGTCGCGGAACCCGGACGCTGGCTGCAAGCGGCATTTCTCGTGCAGGTTCGCCACCGCCTTGGCGTTGAATAGTCCTCCGGCGGCGATGCTCGCCTCGCTGAGCGAGTCGCGCACGTAGTCCAGTTCTCCGGCTCCAACGAAGGAGCGGGCTTCCGGCGCCCGGTAAGGCTGTTTGGTGCGCTCCCCGATGGCCGTCGGGAGCAAGTGCTTGGCAACTTTGCGCAGTATGTGTTTTTCCACCAGCCCCTTCAGCTTCATTTCCGGCGGAAGTCTTGCTGCAAACTCCACCAAACGATGATCGAGGAAGGGGAAACGCCCTTCAATACCGTGCGCCATGGCCATCCGGTCGCCCTGGCTCGAGAGGATGTAGCCCGGCAGGAGAAAGCGGGTTTCGAGATATTGCCCCTGATGTAGCGGATGCCACCGGGAAAACGCCTCAGGCAACCGGCTGGCCAGTTCCTCGGCTGCGTCATAGCCCTTCAATGTCGCGCGCAGGTCACCGGAAAAGAACATCTTCGCCGCTGATGTGGTCTTGAAACGCGGCCGATGCGAGAATAGGGGATCGTCCAGGGCAGCGCTGCCGGTGCCGAAGAACGCAGCCAGGTACTCCACGGACTGCTGTTGCAGCCCCGGCAGATAGGGATAAAGCTTGCGGAACAGCTGTGGCCTGATGCGCGATGCCGGCTGTCGTCCGCAGAAACGGCGAACCCGCGCTTCCTTGAAGACATCATAGCCGGCAAAGACCTCGTCGGCGCCTTCGCCTGTCAGCACCACTTTCAAACCGGCCTGGCGAACGAGGCCGGACAGTTGATAGAGGGGGGCGGGGGCGGTACGGATGATCGGCCGTTCGGCAAAGCGGATGACTTCGGGAAACACACCGGCGATATCGCCCGCACGGCAGGCGATGGTTCGATGATAGGTGCCAAGCGCCAACGCCATTTCGGTCTGGAAGGCGCTTTCGTCATGCTCGGCGCTGTCGAACGTCACGGAAAATGTCTGCAGCTTAAGAGGAGTCATGCCGGCCGCGATTGCCGAAACGAGGGATGAATCGAGCCCGCCCGAAAGGTAAGAACCGACCGGAACGTCGGCGCGCATGCGAAGCCTCACCGCGTCGGTCAAAAGGGCCTGCAGTTCTTCGGCCGCATCGTCCTCATTGCTGATTTTTGATGGCGCGTCGAGATACGGGTAGTCTAGGTGCCAATATGGTTTGACCGTGACTTGCCCCTGTGTCGCGATCATCACGCTTCCCGGCTCCAGCTCGTGGATGTTGCGGAAAGCCGTGCGTGGAGCGATCGGCGCCCACAGCGTAAAGATCTGGTCGAGTGCGATCGGATCGATTTCGGCCGAGACGCCGGGCACCTTCAGCAGGGCTTTTATCTCCGACGCAAAGTAGAGCACCCCGTCCCTGCTGGTGTAGAACAGCGGCCGAACACCCATGCGGTCTCTTGCAAGCACCATCCGCCGACGCCGATTATCCCATATCGCGAAGGCGAAATCACCGTTCAGGAGCGACAGGCAGTCTTCGCCCATCTCGTCATACAGCTGCAGGAGAACTTCTGTGTCGCTCGACGTGCGGAAGCGTCGGCCCTTGGCCAGCAGTCCTTCGCGCAATTCCACGTAATTGAAAATCTCGCCGTTGAACGCAATCGTCAAATTGCCGGTCTCGTCGGACATCGGTTGCTGGCCATCACCAATCCCGATCACCGACAGCCGCGCATGCCCAAGTCCAGCTTCGGGCGCTACGAATTTCCCTCGTTCATCCGGCCCGCGATGGGCGATCGCAGACGTCATGCGCGCAAGCAAAGCTTCCGCATCCCGGACTGAACCGAAATAGCCCCCGAATCCGCACATCTACACAGCTCATACTGAACAGCAAGCCACAGAACATAGCGTTCATAAGCGCCTCAAAGGTTAATCGGATACTTTTCAGCGAGCATGTGGTTAACAGGATGTTAGGACAGTATGATGCTTTTTGCAGTCCGACTTGTACCCACTCCAGGTCACGCTTGACGGTGAGCTACTGTCGCACGAGCACCATGGGCCAGGTTCTTCAAAGCTTCGCGCCGGATCAGTTGCGGATTGGGCCGAATGCCAGTGATACCGGTTCGCATCGAGATAGCGATGTCACGGCGAGCAGTGCAAATTACTGCTTCGAGTACGGCCGGTACCAATCGACAAACTTCTTCAGCCCGTCCTCTATCGAAACGCTAGGCCTGAAGCCGAAATCCCGCTCCAGCGCGGTCATGTCGGCATAAGTCTTCTCGACGTCGCTCG
This sequence comes from Mesorhizobium sp. M0923, assembly GCF_040319365.1. Lineage (NCBI taxonomy): Bacteria > Pseudomonadati > Pseudomonadota > Alphaproteobacteria > Hyphomicrobiales > Phyllobacteriaceae > Mesorhizobium > Mesorhizobium sp. M0923. Next base: position 246,254 of record NZ_JAMYNW010000002.1, read on the forward strand.
CCTGCATCGGCTCGTTGTGGCGGATTGCCTTGACCTCGAGCAATCTTTCCAGAATGTCGATGAAGTCGCCCAGCCGCACCGGCCGGTTGTTGCCGACATTGTAAAGCCTGTTCGGCGGAACGTCAGCCGCCGGCGGCTTGTCGAGCACAGCGACAACCGCCTTCACAACATCGTCTATGTAGGTGAAATCGCGCCACATTTCGCCATTGTTGAAGACCCGGATCGGATTGCCCTCGAGCATCGCCTTGCTGAACATCCAATAGGCCATGTCGGGGCGGCCCCAGGGACCATAGACCGTGAAAAACCGCAGGCCGGTCTGCGGTATGCCGAACAGATGGGCGTAGGTGTGGCTCATCAGTTCATCGGTTTTCTTGGTGGCGGCGTAAAGCGAGACGGGCTTGTCGACCTGATCGGCCTCGCTGAACGGCACGCTGCGGTTGCCGCCATAGACCGAGCTCGACGAGGCATAGACCAGATGCTCGAATGCCGGTTCGGCGCGACAGAATTCGAGCACTTCGAGGTGGCCCATGACATTGGAACGGATATAGAGCCGTGGATTGTCGAGTGAGTGACGCACGCCGGCCTGCGCTGCGAGATGCACGATCCTGACGATGCCTTTCCCGGCCAAAGCGGCCGCAAGCGCGCCCTGTTCGGCAATATCGATCTGGTGGAACGAAAAATCCTTACGGGGCAGAAGGCGGGCAAGCCGCCCCTTTTTGAGCGCCAGGTCGTAATAGTCGTTCATGTTGTCGACGCCGACGACCGCTTCTCCCCGGTCGAGCAGATGGTGGCAAACATGACTGCCAATGAACCCCGCGGCTCCGGTGACAAGTATAGGCAACAAGCTTCTCCACGCGCACAGCCGGGCGGGTATCCGGAGAGGCAGATCCAGCCCATTTCGTCGTGCTATAGTCGAAAGCCGAGGTGGAGACCACCACTAAGCTGATGCGTCAGCTTGCCTCGCGCATGGCTTCGGCAGCCTGCAGGTCGACCGACACCAGTTGGCTGACGCCTTGCTCGGCCATGGTTACCCCGAACAGCCGGTCCATGCGCGCCATGGTGATCGGGTTGTGTGTGATGATGACGAAGCGCGTTTCGGTGGTTGCGGCCATTTCGTCCATCAGATTGCAGAAGCGTTCGACATTGTGGTCGTCGAGCGGGGCGTCGACTTCGTCGAGCACGCAGATCGGCGCCGGGTTGGTCAGGAACACGGCGAAGATCAGCGACATCGCCGTCAATGCCTGCTCACCGCCGGACAGCAGCGTCATCGTTTGCGGTTTCTTGCCGGGCGGGCGCGCCAGGATCTCGAGCCCGGCTTCGAGCGGATCGTCGGACTCGATCAGTTGCAGCTCGGCGGTGCCGCCGCCGAACAAATGCGAAAACAGCCGCTGAAAATGGCCGTTGACCACCTCGAAGGCGGCGAGCAGCCGCTCGCGGCCTTCGCGGTTCAGGCTGTGGATCGCCTGCCGCAGCTTGCGGATCGCCTCGATGATGTCGTCGCGCTCGGAGACGATGGTCTCCAGCCGGTCCGACAGTTCCTTCTGCTCTTCCTCGGCGCGCAAATTGACAGCGCCCAACCGTTCGCGCTCGACCTTCAGCCGGTCGAGCTGACGCTCGATCTCGGCCATTTCGGGCATCGGGCTGTCGGGTTCGAGGCCAGTGTGGCGGATCACCAGATGCGGCGGCGTGTTCAGCGTTTCCTGGATGCGCGCCTCGACTTCCAGCCGCCGCTCGTCGGCAGCGGTCAGCCGCTCTTCGGCGCGAACACGCGTTTCGCGCGCTTCGGCGAGCGACTGGATGGCAGCGGTCGCAGCCTTGTCCAGCTCGGACTGCCGGTTCTCCGCTTCCTGCAAGCGGTCACCTGCAGCTTTTCGCAGGCTTTCGGCCTCGGCGAGTTGCGACAGCAGGGCGCGCCGTTTGGCGTCGATCTCGTCGGGTGCGTCGGCCAGTTGCTCGCGCTCGGCCTCAGCCTCTGCCTTGCGTTCGCCGAGTGCCGCGATCTGCGTCGAGGCGTTTTCGGCGCGCTCCACCCAGTTGCGCCGTTCCGCGCCGATCGCGTCGAGCCGGCGCGTACGTGCCTCGGCTTCTCGCCTCAGGCCCTCGTGAACGGCACGCGCATCGGCAAGGGCGGCGCGGTCGCGGGCGACGTTGGCCGCCGACTGCTCGAGCTGCAGTTGCAGATCGCCGAGATCGGGAGCGTCTTGCAGCAGCATTTCCGCCTCGACGAATGCTGCCGCCGTCTCCTCATGGCTGTCGACGATACGCGCGCGCGCCTCGTCAAGTGCTGCACGCCGGCTCGACAGTTCGCCGCCGGCTTTTTCGGCCTCAGCCAGCGTATTGCGGGCAGCATCCAGCCCATGCTGGGCGTCGCGCCCGGCCTGTCGGGCATTGCGTTCGGCCTCGCTCGCCTGGGCAAGCGCCTGTTCGGCCTGCGCAAGCGCCTGTTCGGCTTCGCGCAGGATGCGCGTGGCATGAACCGCTTCGGCATCGAGTTCGGCCAGCCGGTTTTTCTGCGCCAGCCGCTGCGCGGCGGCGGTCGGCGCATCGGCGCTGGCGGTGAAGCCATCCCAACGCCAGAGCGCGCCTTCGCGGCTGACCAATCGTTGACCGGGAGCAAGCAGCGTCTGCAACTTTCTTCCGTCGGCGGCATCGACAATGCCGATCTGGGCCAGCCGGCGGGCCAATTGCGCCGGCGCGCGCACCACGCTAGCGAGGCTCTTTGTGCCTTCCGGCAAAGCGACATCGCCGGGCTGGATTTCGCTCTGGCCCCAATGCACAGGCGCGCTACGATCAAGCGGCACGTCAAGATCTTCGCCAAGCGCGGCACCCAGCGCCGTCTCGTAGCCACGCTCGACGCTGATCTGCTCCAGCACCGAGGGAAACAAATCGCCGCTCGCGGCGTTCAGGATCTTGGCGAGCGTGCGGGCCTCGGTTTCGATCCGCGCCAGTTCGGCCTTTGCGTCCTGAACCGGTGGGCGGGCGGCACTTTCGCTTGCGCGTGCCTCGGCGACCGCCTGTTCCGTGGCAATCGCGGCTCGTTCGGCCCCTTCGAGCAGCGCCTGCGCCTGTTCGACCAGCAGCCGCTTCTCGGCGGGGTCGGGCAGGCCGGCGACCCTGGAGACGATCTCCGACAGTTCGCGGTCGACATCGGCAAGCTGGCGGGCAAAGCGGTCGCGGCGCTCAGCGGTATCGCGCAGCGTCCGTTCAATCTGGTTGCGCGAGGCGGCCGCCTCCGCCCGTTCGGCGGTCAGCGAGGCCAGCTTGGCCTCGCTCGAGGCAAGCGTCGATGCCGCCTGCTCGAAAGCCGCGCGGGTGCTGGCCTCGCGCTCGGCGGCGCCGGCGTTTTCGATATTGAGCGCGGCTTCTTCGGCGGCGAGGCGTTCGAGGATATCCGCATTGTCGCGGACCATGTGCTCCTCGCGGGCAAGGTCGCCATCGAGCTGTTGCAGTCGGCGGTCGAGCTCAGCCTGGCGGGCGCGGATGCGGCCTGCTTCTTCCTCGATCTGTGCCTTAGCGATCGACAGACGCTGGAAGGCGGCGGCGGCGGCGGCTTCCGCATCGCGCAGGTCCGGCAGCCGGTGGGCGTTGATACCTTGTTCCCTGGCGGCAGCCATCTGGGCGGCAGCACGGTCGCCGACCAGCGCGGTGGCAATCGCCAGCGCCGAACGCGCTTCGCCTTCCTGCGTCTTGGCCAGCGTCCAACGCAGATGCAGCAGCGTCGCTTCGGCCTTGCGGATGTCGGCCGACAGGTTCTTGAAGCGCGAGGCCTGGCGGGCCTGGCGTTTCAGGCTTTCGATCTGGCTTTCCAGCTCGCCGACGACGTCGTCCAGCCGTTCGAGGTTCTGTTCGGCCGCCTTCAGCCGCAGCTCGGCTTCGTGGCGCCGTGTGTGCAGGCCGGAAATGCCGGCCGCCTCTTCCAGCAGTGCGCGGCGCGCCTGCGGCTTTGCCTGGATCAGCTCGCCGATGCGGCCCTGGCCAACCATCGAGGGCGAGCGGGCGCCGGTCGACTGGTCGGCGAACAGCAGCTGGACATCCTTGGCACGGGCTTCCTTGCCATTGATGCGGTAGAGCGAGCCGGCCTCGCGCTCGATGCGGCGCGAGACCTGCAACTCATCGGCGTCGTTGAAGGCAGACGGCGCAGTCCGGTCGCTATTGTCGAGGAACAGCGTGACTTCGGCGGTGTTGCGGGCCGGACGCGTTCCCGAGCCGGAAAAGATGACATCGTCCATGCCGGACGCACGCATGTTCTTGTAAGAGCTTTCGCCCATAACCCAGCGTAGCGCCTCGACCAGGTTCGACTTGCCGCAGCCGTTCGGCCCGACGATGCCGGTCAGGCCGCGTTCGATGACGAACTCGCCGGGTTCGACGAAGGATTTGAAGCCGAGGAGGCGAAGGCGCGAGAACTTCATTCGCGCCGACCCATAGCCAAGTTTCGCAAAACTGTTCCGCGGTTTTGCAAGGAGAACCAGCGGCAAGACAAAGAAGTGCGCACGCCGAAGCGCAGCCGCTTCGGCGCTGCCAAAACGTCAGAGCAGAGGGTCGATGATGGCCGACATTTCCGCAATCGACATCGCCCCTTTGTAGGTCTTTCCGTTGATGAAAAAGGTCGGTGTGGAATCGACCTTGAATTCGTCGGCGCCGCGCTTCTGGACGGATCTCACATCGTCCAGAAGCTTCTGGTCCGTCAAGCAGGCCTCGAAGGACTCCTGTGTAAAACCGGCAAGCTTGGCGATTTGCAGCAGTGCGTCCTTGGTATTGTTCACACCAACCCAGTTCGCCTGCTGCCTGAACAGCACGTCGACCATCGGGAAATAGTTGTCCTTGGAGCAGCGCGCCAGCATGAAACCGGCCTCGGCGCTGGGGTCGAACGGAAATTCGCGCAGGATGTAACGGGCCTTGCCGGTGTCGATATATTTCGTCTTCAGCTCCGGAAAAGTGGTCTCGGCGAAATGCGCGCAATGCGGGCAGGTCATCGATGCATATTCAACGATGGTGACCTTTGCGTCGTCCTTGCCGAGCTGCATGTCGGGCAGCGCGCCGGGCTTCAACAAGGCTGCCATATCCACCGTGCCCTGAGCTTCAGGCGCTTTGGCGGCGGCTGGAGCGGCCGGCTTCGCAGGTTCCGCCGGAGCCGCAGGCTTCACATCCTGCGCCTCGGCTTTCTCGCCGGAATCGCTGCAGGCGGCAAGCAGCGCCACCGCTGGTATGGCGGCCAGCGACGACAAGAGATTTCTGCGGGACAAGGAACGGATCATACGAATCACCTGGCAATAGTTGGATTTTGCAATGCAAAGGCTACAAAAAGCGAGAGTTGGCGCGAATTAAGGCATTGCCACCCCTATTCCAATCGGCAAATTCGAGCATGCCATCACGATAGCGCGAGATTACGGCTTCCTTTGGCCTAGAATGGTGGCGCCAAGCCGCTCCAGCGAGGCGCGCAGCCCGTCGTCCTCGATCAAACCGACAGTGCCCGACAGCTTCGCCTTCTCGGCCACGGTCAGCGGCCGCAAAATGGGTTTCGGCTTTTCCTTGCCAGTCATTACCGGTTTCTGCACGATCCTGATCCGGCCGATCGCATTGAAGCCGAGAAACGCATTGACCCGGTTGATGATCTCGCCGGTCTCGTGCTGCAGATGCAGTGCCGCCACACCCTCGCAGGCAATCACCAGCACCGCCGGCTCGAACGGATCGTCCTCGTACATGCGGCGTGGCCACTGGATCTTTTCCGGGCGCGAGCGGCCGGCAAGCCGCGGCCCGGCAATCTCTTCCCACGACTGAACCAGCCCGATCGACATGCCGGCCCGCTTGCGCAGCACCGGGTCGAGGATCTCGGTTGCGAGATCGCTCACCGGAACGGGATTGCCGAAGGGCCTTTTCCCTGCCATGTGCGTTCTCCAGTCACCAGCTTCAGCACCAGTGGATTAGGGCCGACCCTCGATCAATGGCACTGCACGACCAGACCCGCAAGGCCGTATCCGGAGACAATGGCGAGATCGCGTTCCGGCTGCTTGGCTGGTACGACGCGCATCACCGCGACCTGCCCTGGCGCGTTCCGCCGCGCGCGCTGGCAGGCGGCGCGCAGCCCGATCCCTATCTGGTCTGGCTTTCCGAGGTGATGCTGCAGCAAACCACGGTCGAGGCGGTAAAATCCTATTTCCGGGCGTTCGTGCAGAAGTGGCCAACTGTCGAGGCACTGGCGGCGGCACCGATCGAAGACGTCATGAAGGCCTGGGCCGGGCTCGGCTATTATTCTCGCGCCCGCAACCTCAAGGCTTGCGCCGATCTCGTCGCGCGGCTAGGCGGCCGCTTTCCGGACAGTGAGACCGGCTTGAAGGAACTGCCCGGTATCGGCGCCTATACGGCAGCGGCGATCGCGGCGATCGCCTTCGACCGACCAGCCGCGGTCGTCGACGGCAATGTCGAACGGGTCGTCTCACGGCTGTTTTCGATCGCCACGCCGCTGGGCGAAGCCAAGGGCGAGATACGCAGCCACGTCGAGCACATGGTTCCCGGGACAAGGCCCGGCGACTTCGCGCAGGCGATGATGGACCTGGGCGCGACGATCTGCACGCCGCGCCGGCCCCGCTGCATGCTTTGCCCCGTCAGGCAGGATTGCAGCGCCACAATCTCGGGCGATCCCGAGCGCTTTCCGGTCCGCCTGCCCAAGGCCGAGAAACCCTTGCGCCGCGGCGCCGCTTTCGTCGCCGTCAGGGGCGACGGCGCCGTGCTTTTGCGCAAGCGCGTCGAAAAAGGCCTGCTGGGCGGCATGACCGAAGTGCCGACGACCGGCTGGACCGCGCGCATCGACGGCGCCACAACGGAAGCGGCAGCCCCGTTCCCCGGCGACTGGCGGCAGGCCGGACGCATCGGCCATGTCTTTACCCATTTTGCGCTCGAACTCGACGTGTTCAAGGCGGAGACCGACAGCGCCGCCCCGCCCGGGCATTTCTGGTCGCTGGCCCATGAAATTTCCGGGGAAGCGCTGCCGAGCGTCATGAAAAAGGTAATCGAAGCGGCGATACCGGGCGCGACGAAGAAGCAGCGGCCGCATTGAAAGAGAGAAGAATGTCCGAAATCCGCCACATCGTTTTCGACATCGGCAAAGTGCTGATCCACTATGATCCGAACCTGCCCTTCAGCCGCTTGATCCCCGATCCAGACGAACGGAAATGGTTCTTCGACAATGTCTGCACGCATGATTGGAACATCGAGCAGGATCGCGGCCGGACCTGGGAAGAGGCAGAGACGCTCCTGATCGCCCAGTACCCGGATCACGAACAGAATATCCGCAATTTCCGCCGCCATTGGCACGAAATGGCACCGCATGCCTATAATGACAGCGTAGCCATCATGGAGCGCCTGATCGACACTGGCCATGACGTGACGCTGCTGACCAACTGGGCTGACGATACGTTCCGCGAAGCGCGCGACCGCTTTCCGTTCCTGGAGCGCCCGCGCGGCATCACCGTGTCAGCCGAGATCGGGCTAATCAAGCCGGATCGCGCCATCTATGATCACCACGTCGCCGCGTTCGGCCTCGAACCGTCAGCCACGCTATTCATCGACGACAGCCAGAAGAATGTCGACGGCGCCAAGGCGGCCGGCTGGCAGTCGGTGCTGTTCACCGATGCAAAGACGCTCAGGGCGGACCTTGAGCGTCTTGGGATTAAAGTGTGATTTGAATCGCTTCCAGGGACTGGCTGAGCCTTCGCATTAACTGATCTGTCGCAACTCAGAAACCGTCAGGCCCCTGCCCGTTCCATGCCTAGCCGCGCAATGCGGCGAAGCTCGTCGATCGGGGTCAGGCCTCCGCTGCGCTCATAATGCCAGAAGGTCCATCCGTTGCAGGCGTCCAGCCCCTGTACCTCGGCGCCGATCTTGTGGATCGACCCGGCACTGTCGCCGATCGCCAGCGTGCCGTCGGCACGCACCTTGGCCGCCCAGCGCTTCTTGGCGTCGTAGAGCGTGGCGCCGGGTGCCACCAGGCCATTATCGAGCAGGGTGACGAAGGCGACGCGCGGCTCGGCGCGCTTGCCGGTCAGCACTGTCAAATTGGCGCCGTCCAGCGGCCGGACCGCATCGATGCGTTCCATGGCGGCATCGATATAGGCTTGCTCACGCTCGATGCCGACGAAGTGGCGGCCAAGCCGTTTGGCCACCGCACCGGTGGTTCCTGAACCGAAGAAGGGATCGAGCACGATGTCGCCGGGCCGGGTCGATGCCGTCATGACGCGGGCAAGCAACGCTTCCGGCTTCTGCGTCGGATGCAATTTATCGCCATTGTCGTTTTTCAGGCGCTCGCCGCCAGTGCAGATCGGAAACAGCCAGTCGGAGCGCATCTGAATGTCGTCGTTCGACGCCTTCAGCGCCTCGTAGTTGAAGGTATAACCCTTGCCCTTCTGGTCGCGCGATGCCCAGATCATCGTCTCATGGGCATTCTGGAAACGGCGGCCACGGAAATTCGGCATTGGATTGGTCTTGCGCCAGACGACGTCGTTGAGGATCCAGAAGCCCAGGTCCTGCATCTTGGCGCCGACCCTGAAAATATTGTGGTAGGAGCCGATGACCCAGATCGTACCGTTGGGCTTCAACACGCGGCGCGCCGCCAGCAGCCAGGCGCGGGTGAAGGCGTCGTAGGCCTCAAAACTGTCGAACTGGTCCCAATGGTCGTCGACGGCATCGACCTTGGATTGGTCGGGCCGGTGCAGATCGCCATCGAGCTGCAGATTGTAAGGCGGATCGGCAAAGATCACGTCGATCGACTTTTCCGGCAGCCGTTCGAGCGCGGCGACGCAGTCGCCCTTCAGGATGGTATCCAGCCACTCGGATTGCTGGGGAGCATCGGAAAGCTCGTCGAGAAGACGCACGGCAGACATTATGACACCCAAGGCACGCGTTACTGTTTACTATCCGTTATGGTTACCGATCAGCGTAAATATTCAGTGAAGCATACTGCCGAATTTGCGAAGCCCGGCCTGTTGGTGTATGCCGCGCCGCCTGAGCCGTTTGGCCAAAGGGCCCTCGGCATTCCCTTCATCCCGCGTTCCGGATCACCATGCCCCAGCCAGACCTTGTCATCTTCGATTGCGACGGCGTGCTCGTCGATTCCGAAATCATCGCTGCGCGTATCGATGCCGAGCTTTTGGCCTCGGCCGGCTACGAGATATCGGCCGAGGAAATTTCCGAGGTCTACGCCGGGCTGACTTTCAAGGACATCATGATGCGGGTCGAGGAAAAGTCCCGGATCCCGTTCCAGGCCTCGCTGATCGACAAGGAGGAACAGCTGGTCGATCGCCGGCTGCGCAGCGACGTGCGTGCCATCGACGGGGCGCACGAGGCTGTCACCGCGGTAACGGTGCCGCGCTGCGTCTGTTCGAATTCGCGTTCGGAGCGGATCGAATTCATGCTGGAGAAGGTGCAGCTTTTGCCGTTCTTTGCCGGCCGTATCTTTTCGTCGCTGGAAACGCCGACCGGGAAAACCAAGCCGGCGCCGGACGTGTTCCGGTTCGCCGCGGAAAAGCTCAAGGCCGATCCTGCGAACACCTTCGTCATCGAGGATTCCGTGCATGGCGTCACCGGCGCCAAGACGGCGGGAATGCGCGTCATCGGCTTCACCGGCGCGGCGCACAGCTATCCCGGCCACGCCGATGCGCTGACCGAAGCCGGTGCCGAAACGGTCATCCGCCGCTGGGCGGAACTGAAAAGCGTGATCGCCGCGCTGTCGGAATGGTCGGCGGACGCCTGAGAGGCCGCCTCCAACCGCCGTGGCGCGAATGCACCGGCTCAGTTGGTCGCGGCGGCTTTCTTCTTCTTCGGCTTGTCCGACGCCCCTTTCGGAGCGCCCTCGTCATACCCGGCAAATGCCTGGTAGTCCCGCGCCGTCGGCTCCGGAACGACGACGTTGGAATCGGTGAAGACGAACTGCGTGGCACTCGAGGGATCGGTAACCTGGACCTGATAGGAGTGAAGCTGCGAATAGAGAACTTCGGTGCCGTGCATCACCGCGATACGGATCGGCATGGTGATGGTACCGGGGGCGAACATCGGACCAGGCACGACCTTGCCGGCAACGGCTATCTTCATCGACAAGGAGCCGTTGGCGCGGCTGCAGTCGCGGGTCACATCGGTGATCGAAGCCTGATAGATGATCTTGGCGGAATCGTCCGGCTGATCGACGCCTGCCGCGTCCGCTGCCGGCTGGGCGGCTTGGGCATCCTCGGCGGCAACATCGGTTTTTTTCTTCGGCTTCGGACCGCTCTTGGCGTAGATATTGAAGAAGGCGGTGCCGTCACGCAACGTCACTTTCGGGCAATAGGCCTGCAGCTGGCTGGAAAGCACCTTGGGGTCGGGTGGCGGTGGTGGCGTCGTATCCTTCTTGCCGAAGCCGAGAATGCCATTGTCGCTCGATTGGCAGCCTGCGGCAGCAAGCATAAAGCCGGTGAGCGCCAGACCCGCGACAAAACGACCGTTGAATGAATGAAACGCCATGAACTGCACTTCCCTCTCGCAAAGCCGGTGACGTATATCAACCGCGCGGCAAAAATGCGACTGAGCCAGCGCAGAAATCCACCACCTTACGGCGGGCGAAGATTCCCGCAGCAATGGAAACGTGACGATGCAATATGTGAGTACCCGCGGGGAAGCGCCCGCGCTTGGATTCTCCGACGCGGTGCTGGCCGGGCTGGCCCGCGACGGCGGGCTCTATCTGCCGAGCGCCTGGCCGCATTTTTCCGCAGCAGAGGTCCGCGCCATGCGCGGCCTTGCCTATCCCGATCTTGCAATCCGCGTGCTGTCGCCGTTCCTCGGTGGCGAGATCGCGGCGCCGGTGTTCGAACGGCTGGTGCGCGAAGCCTATGCGACCTTCCGCCATGAGGCCGTCTGCCCGCTGGTGCAGAGCGGGCCGAACAGCTTCGTGCTCGAGTTGTTCCACGGCCCGACGCTCGCGTTCAAGGACGTGGCGATGCAGCTTCTTGCGCGGCTGATGGACCATGTGCTGGCCGAGCGCGACCAGCGCGCCACCATTGTCGGCGCCACTTCCGGCGACACCGGAGGGGCCGCCATCGATGCCTTTGCCGGGCGCAACCGCACCGACATCTTCGTGCTTTTCCCGCACGGCCGCGTCTCGCCGGTGCAGCAGCGGCAGATGACGACCTCGACCGCCGCAAACGTCCACGCATTGGCGATCGAAGGCAATTTCGACGACTGCCAAGGCCTGGTGAAGGACATGTTCAACGACCACGGTTTTCGCGACCGGGTGTCGCTATCCGGCGTCAATTCGATCAATTGGGCCCGCATCATGGCCCAGATCGTCTATTATTTCTCCTCCGCGCTGTCGCTTGGCGCGCCCGACAGGCCGGTTTCCTTCACGGTGCCGACCGGCAATTTCGGCGACATTTTCGCCGGCTACGCCGCCAAGAAGATGGGATTGCCGATCGAGCGGCTGATCATAGCCACGAACGACAACGATATTCTGGCGCGCATGCTGGCGACCGGCGAATACCGCATGAAAGGGGTCTTTTCGACCACGTCGCCCTCGATGGACATCCAGGTGTCTTCGAACTTCGAACGCTTGCTGTTCGAGGCGTCCGGCCGCGATGCCTCGACCGTGCGGCGCTACATGGACGGGCTCAAGCAGTCCGGCGCCTTCACCATCGAGGCCGGCGAAATCGCCAAGATCCGCTCCGAATTCGACGCCGGCCGCGCCACCATGGGCGAGGTCGCCGCCACAATCCGCACCACACTTGCGGCGAGTGGCTACCTGCTCGACCCGCATACCGCCGCAGCCGTGCATGTGGCCACTGGCAAAGCCGCCGGTGAGGTGCCAATGGTGGTGCTGGGCACTGCGCACCCGGCAAAGTTTCCGGCGGCCGTCGAAGCCGCCAGCGGCGTGTCGCCTGCCCTCCCCGCATGGCTGGGCGGGTTGATGAGCGCCGAGGAAAAATACACGGTACTTCCATCCGACCTGAAAATGGTGGAAGATTATGTCGGCCGCCACACGCGGGCGGCGCGTTAGGGAGTAATTGCCATATGGGTGTTGAGGTAAGCCGTCTGTCGAACGGCCTGACAGTCGCCACCGAAACCCTTCCAAGCCTCGAATCTGTTGCCCTTGGTGCCTGGGTCAAGTCGGGCGCACGCAACGAGCGTGACGAAGAGCACGGAATGGCGCATTTGCTCGAGCACATGGCTTTCAAGGGCACCAGGCGGCGAAGCGCCTTCGAGATCGCCTCGGAGATCGAGGACGTCGGCGGCGAGATCAATGCCGCGACCAGCGTCGAGACGACCTCCTATTATGCAAGGGTTCTGAGCGACGATGTGCCGCTGGCGGTCGATATCCTTTCCGACATCCTGCAGGACTCCGAATTCGATCCGCAGGAGCTGGAGCGCGAACAGCATGTGATTCTGCAGGAGATCGGCGCCGCGCACGATACGCCCGACGATGTCGTTTTCGATCACTTTACCGAGACCGCCTTCCGCCACCAGACTATCGGCCGCTCGATTCTCGGCACGCCGGAAACCGTCAAATCCTTCACTTCGAAGCAACTGCACGACTTCATCGAACGGCAGTACGGCGCCGAGAACATGGTGATGGTGGCAGCCGGCGACATCAAGCACGACGATTTCGTGCGCGAGGTCGAAAAGCGTCTCGGCGGCTTCCGCGGCAAGGCCGACGGCACCATCCCGCAATATGCGCAATATGTCGGCGGCGATTTTCGCGAAGACCGCGACCTGATGGACGCCCAGATCGTGCTGGGTTTCGAGGGCCGTGCCTATCACGTCCGCGATTTCTATGCCTCTCAGGTCCTGTCGATGATCCTCGGCGGCGGCATGTCGTCGCGGCTTTTCCAGGAAGTCCGCGAAAAACGCGGCCTGTGCTATTCGGTCTATGCCTTCCATTGGGGTTTTTCCGACACCGGCGTCTTCGGGGTCCATGCGGCAACCGGACAAAGCGATATCGCCGAGCTGGTGCCTGTGATCATCGACGAGCTACAAAAGGCCGGCGAAAACATCCTGCAGGAGGAGCTCGACCGGGCGCGTGCCCAATACCGCGCCGGGCTGATCATGTCGGCCGAGAGCCCGGCCAGCCGCGCCTCGCAGATCGCCAGGCAGTTGCTTCTGTTCGGCAGGCCGATCGCCAAGGAAGAGCTGATGGAGCGGCTGTCGGCGCTGACGGTCAAGCGGCTGACGGATCTGTCGTCGCGGCTTTTTTCGACGAAGCCGACGCTTACAGCCGTCGGGCCGGTGGGTACGCTCGCGCCCTATGAAGCGATCCTCGATTCGCTTTCGGGCTCGCAGACCACTGCCCGTAAGCTTGCCGTCTAAGCTTATTCGAGCGTCGTGTTCGCGCTCCCTTTCTTTCGCCGCGACCTGCCGGCACTGAAGGGCGACCTTGTCACGCTGCGTGTGCCGCTGACCAACGACTATCGCGAGTGGTCGGTGCTGCGCGGCGAAAGCCGTGCCTTCCTTGAGCCGTGGGAGCCGCGATGGACCCCTGACGAGCTCGACCGCACCGCATGGCGGCATCGTATCGGCCGCTACCGCGAGGACTATGCGCAGGGGACGGCGATCGCCTTCTTCATCTTCGAGAAAAGCAGCGGCAAGCTTGCCGGCGGTATCACCCTCGGCAATATCCGCCACGGGGTCGCCCAAAGCGGCCATATCGGCTACTGGATCGGCGAGCGCTTCAGCGGACGCGGCCTGATGACCGATGCCGTCAAGGTGGTGACGCGTTTCGCCTTCGAAACGCTGCGGTTGCACCGGATCGAAGCTGCCTGTATCCCCGATAACGCCCGGTCGATCCGCGTGCTTGAAAAAGCCGGATTCCGGCGCGAAGGACTGCTACGATCCTATCTCAGGATCAACGGCATCTGGCAGGACCATTACCTATACGCCCGAATCGCGGACGATCCGCCGGGCGTTGGAACAAAGGGCTGATTTTGACGAATTTTCTGCGCAACGGGTCGCTGCTTGCCCTTATGCTGGCGGCAATCGTCACGCTCTGCGCGGCATCCTCGGCGTTTGCGGTCGAACCGATCAAGATTGCCCGCGACGACGTGGCGCTCGACCTTTCGGGTGCCGTTGAAATCTACCGCAACCAGGGCGAGAATTTCCAGGTCTCAACGGCACCCGGCCCGGACGGCATCGTGCGGCGAATCGAGGTCGAGGCCAATGACGCGCGCTCGACCGGCGACTGGGCGGTGTTCGCGCTCGCCAATACCACCGACCAGCAGCTCGACAGGCTGATTGTCGCACCGCATTTCCGGCTGGTGAATTCCGGCCTGTTCTGGCCGGATCTCGGCTCGACCCGTATCGCCGCGATCACGCCCAGCGAAGGCTTTGCGCTCGACCGCCAGACCAGCCCAGACGCCGACGTGTTCCGGGTGACGCTGAACCCCGGAACGGTGATTACCTTCATCGCCGAGCTCGCCTCGCCCAAGCTGCCGCAGGTCTATCTGTGGGACCCCGAATCCTACAAGGACTCCGTCAATTCCTACACGCTGTTTCGTGGCATCGTCATCGGCATCGCCGGCCTGCTGGCGCTGTTCCTGACCATTCTTTTCGTCGTCAAGGGGACCTCGATGTTCCCGGCGACGGCGGCCCTAGCCTGGGCGGTGCTTGCCTATATCTGCGTCGATTTCGGCTTTCTCAACAAGATCATAGAAATATCCCCGGGCAATGAGCAGATGTGGCGCGCCGGAACGGAGGTGGCGCTTGCGGCGACCTTCGTGGTGTTCCTGTTTGCCTATCTCAACCTCAACCGGTGGCACGGCCATTTCAGCTACGGCGCACTGGTCTGGATCCTCGGGCTGGTGCTGATCGCCGGCGTTGCCATCGTCGATCCGGCGGTTGCCGCCGGCATTGCCAGGCTGTCCTTCGCAGCCACCGCGCTGACCGGGCTCGGCCTGATCATCTTCCTCGGTATACGCGGTTACGACCGCGCCATCATGCTGGTGCCCAGTTGGGTGATGGTTCTGCTGTGGCTATGCGGATCGTGGATGGCAATCACCGGCATGCTGGACAACGATATCGCCCAGCCGGCGCTCGGCGGTGGGCTGATCCTCATCATCCTGCTGATCGGCTTCACCGTGATGCAGCACGCTTTTGCCGGCGGCGCCCTGCATCAGGGCCTGTTCTCCGACCTCGAGCGGCAGGCGTTGGCGGTTGCCGGATCGGGCGATACTGTGTGGGACTGGGACGTGCTGCGCGACCGCGTCGTCACTCGTCCCGACGTCAGCATTCAGCTCGGCCTTGCGCCGAACAGCCTCGGCGGCCCTGCCCGCAACTGGCTGCCGGTGCTGCATGCCGACGACCGCGACACGTTTCGCACGACGCTCGACGTGGTGCTCGAGCACCGGCGCGGCCGGGTGTCGCAAAACTTCCGCCTGCGCGGCGCCGACGGGCACTATCACTGGTTTTCGCTGCGTGCCCGGCCGGTGATCGGCTCGGACGGCGAGGTCATCCGCTGCGTCGGCACCATGGTCGACGTGACGGAGCAGAAGAAATCCGAGGAACGGCTGCTGCACGACGCCGTGCACGACAATCTGACCGGCTTGCCCAACCGCGAGCTGTTCATGAACCGGCTGGAGGCGATCATCTCGATCGCCCGTACCGAAGAGAAGGTGCGCCCGACCGTCTTCGTCATCGACATCGACCGCTTCAAGCAGGTCAATGACGGGCTCGGCATCTCGGCCGGCGATACCATCCTTTTGACCATCGCGCGGCGGCTGCACCGGCTGCTCAAGCCGAAGGATTCGCTGTCGCGATTTGCCGGCGACCAGTTCGCGCTGATGCTTTTGTCGGAGCAGGATCCGGCTCGCATCGCGGCCATTGCCGATGCCATCAAGCACGCCATCAACAACCCGATCACCTTCGCCAAGCGCGAGATCGTGCTGACCGCCTCGATCGGGCTGATCACCTGGACCTCCACGCAGACCTCGGCTGAGGACATGGTCAAGGACGCCGAGCTTGCCATGCATCAAGCCAAGCGCTTCGGCGGCGACAGGATCGAGCCGTTCCGGCCAGCCTTCCGCACCGTCGGCACCGACCGGCTGCAGTTCGAGTCCGATCTGCGCCGCGCTATCGAACGACGCGAATTCACGCTTGCCTACCAGCCAATCGTGCGGCTGGAGGACGGCAGCGTTGCCGGCTTCGAAGCGCTGCTGCGCTGGGACCATCCGCGTCGCGGCATGATCCCGCCGGCAGATTTCATCCCGGTCGCCGAAAACTGCGGCCTGATCGTGCAGCTTGGCCTGTTTGCCATGCAACAGGCTGCCGAAGACCTAGCAGGATGGCAAAAGCAGATCGGCGATGCGCCGCTCTCGGTCTCGGTCAATCTGTCCAGCCGTCAGCTCATCCGCCGCGACCTGGTCAGCGACGTCCGCTCGGTGATCGCGCGGGCCAATCTGAAACCGCGCTGCTTCCGGCTCGAACTCACCGAATCGCTGGTGATGGACAATCCCGAGCAGACCGCCCATGTGCTGACCAAGCTGAAGCAGCTTGGCATCGGCCTGTCGCTGGACGATTTCGGCACCGGCTATTCATCGCTGGCCTATCTGACGCGCTTTCCGTTCGACACCATCAAGATCGACAAGAGCTTCGTCGACGACGCGACGCCGAAACGCGCGGTGCTGCTCAAATCCATGGTCAACATGGCGCATGAACTCGGCCTGTCGGTTGTCGCCGAAGGCATTTCGGACGAGAGCGATGCGCTGGAGTTGCGGCAGATGGGCTGCGAATACGTGCAGAGTTTCATGTTCGGAGCGCCGATGCCGGGCGACCAGGTGCTGAAGACGCTGAAGGAACAGTATCCGCTCACTCAGGCGTGACAAATTTCGGGACGTAATGAGGTTCAGGCGTGACCGGCAGCCAGGCTGAGATGCGCGAGATCGATGCCGATCGAGGCAAGGATCCGGTCGTATTTGCGGTCGATGTCGGCGTCGAACAGAAGCTCGGCACTAGCCGGGCAAGTCAGCCAGCCATTCTCGACGATCTCGTTTTCAAGCTGACCCGCACCCCAGCCGGCATAGCCGAGCGCCATCAGAGCCCGCCGGGGTCCGCGGCCGGAGGAGATGGCGCGCAATATGTCGACGGTCGCAGTCAGGCAGACGTCGTCGGACACGGCGAGCGAGGATTCCACCCGGTAGTCGCCCGAATGCAGGACGAAGCCGCGGCTGCGATCCACCGGTCCGCCATTGCGCACGACGAAGTCGCGCGCCGGCGGCGGCAGGCGAATTGCCTCCAGTTCGTTCATGATCCCGAGTTGCACGAGCAGGTCCGGAAACAGCATCTGCTGCGTCTGGTTGATGATCAACCCCATCGCGCCTTCGTCGCTGTGCGCGCAAATGTAGATGACGGAGCGCGTGAAGCGGTCGTCCTTCATGCCGGGCATGGCAATCAGGAACTGGTCGTCGAGAAAGCCGGGTCCTGCGGCCGTCTTTTTATGACGCAACAAATCCATGACCACAGCGTAACGCGTTTCCAGGGCGCCGAAAAGATGGGCGGCGCCCGATTTGATCAGGCTCATAAGTCAAAGGTCACGCAAATATGATGCCGGCGGCGTCATGAAATCATTGTGCGGCCATCAACAGACGATCAAATCATTGCCATGCAAAGCTTGAAAATCCTGCTGCTTGGCGTGGCCATTGGGTCGGCGACCTGCCTCCCCGCCTCAGCCTCCTCGTCGGCCTGGTACAATAGCGAAGGCGGCCGGGTGCGGCTGGTGACGAGCGGCAAAGCCGACGAGGCCGGGCGTCTCCAAGGTGTCCTCGACATTGCGCTGAAGCCAGGCTGGAAGACCTATTGGCGCGATCCGGGCGATGCGGGCGTGCCGCCACAGATCGACATCTCGGCCAGCACCAACATTGCCGACGCGACGCTTTCGTTTCCGCCGCCGCAGCGCCACGATGACGGCTATGGCAAATGGGCCGGCTACGACCACCCGGTTTCATTGCCGGTGACGTTCACGCTTGCTGCACCCGGCCAGCCGGCCGTCATCGATGCGGACATCTTCCTCGGCATTTGCGAAACCATCTGCATCCCGGTGCAGACAAGGCTGACCATCGATCCCGGCGCCGATCCCGACAACGCCGAGGATGCGGCACTGGTCAAGGCAGGCCTTGCAACTCTGCCCGCCACGGCAACGCCCGATTTCGGAATAAACGTACTGCCGGGCGATCACGAAACCCTGATTGTCGAAGCGAGCTTTCCGGGCACTCCCGAGGCCGCCGACTTCTTCGTTGCCGGCGAACGCGACTACATGTTCGGTGCCCCGACCCGCAGCGAAAAGGATGGCAAGCTGATCTTTACGGTGCCGATCCTCGACAGGCCGTCGACAACGCCAACCGATGGCGGCCTTCACTACACACTGACAAGTGCCGCTGGCGCGGTCGAAGGCCTGCTGCCTTTTCCGTGATGCCAACGTCTGGACGGTTGCCGGGCGCGCCTTAGTTCGCTATCGCAAGGACACTCCCTTTCCATTCTCAAGCGAGGACCATCATGACGATCTCCGTTGGCGACAAACTGCCGGATGCGACCTTCAAAACAATGACCGCCGACGGTGCAAAGCCGATCACGACGGGCGAGATATTCTCAGGAAAGACGGTCGTGCTGTTTGGCGTTCCAGGCGCTTTCACGCCGACCTGCAGCAATAATCACCTGCCGGGCTACCTGGATAATTACGACGCCATCCTGGCGCGCGGCGTCGACACTATCGCCGTCGTCTCGGTCAACGATGTTCACGTCATGGGAGCCTGGGCTCGCTTCAGCGGCGGTGAAGGCAAAATACTTTATCTTGCCGATGGCAATGGCGATTTCGCCAAATCGGTCGGCCTCGACGCCGACCTCTCCAGCGGCGGCATGGGGCTGCGCTCGAGGCGTTTTTCGATGATCGTCGATGACGGCAAGGTCACCGCACTCAATGTCGAGACAAAGCCCGGCGTCGACGAGTCCGGTGCGGCTCACATTCTCGGACAGCTTTCCGTCTTGGCGACAGCCTAGGCCAGGGATGACAAAGGGCGCCTTCGAGCGCTACGCGTTCAAAGGATGCCGCCTTTTCATCGGCGCATGATCCTTCCGAAAGCCGACCCGGTTTTCAGGGCCATGCGTCGGCGCTTCGGGACTGCTTGCTTTTTGGGACCTCGGTTATGTCTGACATCTTTTGGCGCGCTGTCGCGATCGGTATCGGCGCAACCGCGCTTATGGATATCTGGGCGATTTTCCTGAACAAGGCGTTTGCTCAGCCGCGGCCGAACTGGGGGCTGGTCGGCCGCTGGGTCTGGCATCTCAGGGAAGGCAAGGTCTTCCATGACGACATTGGCGAGGCCTCGCCCTATGCGCATGAATCTGCACTTGGCTGGGCCTTTCATTATGCTGTCGGCATCGTCTACGGCATCATACTGGTCGTGCTGGCCGGAACGGGCTGGCTCACCGCGCCGACCTTCCTGCCGGCCTTTATCCTCGGCATCGTCACCGTCGGCGCCGGTTGGTTTCTGCTGGCGCCCGGCATGGGTGCCGGCTGGGCCGCTTCGAAGCGCCCCAATCCAATGCAGGTCCGCGCCCTCAATCTGGTGTCGCACACGGTGTTCGCGCTCGGACTGTTCGGCACCGCCCTGCTCATCCGATAGCCAAGTCAGCCGTCGCGGCGCTGCGCCGGCCTGTCGATCGGCTGCCATCCATGGATAACGCGACGCGCACCGGTATCGTATGCGAAGTAGTTCCCGCCGCCCGCTGGCTGATCCGCCTCGCGGCTGATTTCCCGACCGCTCAAAGAGAGCAGCAGGAGCGTTCCGACACCTCCGTGACCTATGAATGCGACGTCGACAGCGGCGTCGGTGCCTAGCACAGTGTCTACCTCGCTTAGAATACGACGCTGGGCATCGATAGCTCGCTCCCATCCACGAATGCTGCTGTTTGGATTGGCGAAGAATTGGTCGGCGACCGCTTCGAACTCGGAAGGCGGCAGGAAACCGGTTGCCGATCGGTCATTCTCATGCATCCCTTCCCTCACCTCGATCGCAAGGCGGAGATGCCTTCCGAGTATCTCGGCGGTTTCTATCGCCTTGCGTTCACCCGATGACACGATCCGCCGAATCGACCCAACCCACGGCTGATCGAGCATTGCCGATGTTCTCGCTCGCCCGAGGTCGGATAGTCCCCATTCCGCCACTGGAACGTTGGCATCGACCTGAACCTGGGGATGCGTGATGTAGTATGCGATCGGCATGATAGAGCTCTTCCTGCCAGAGAGCGGACCCGCAGCCGGAATTCAATAGCTTTGGGTCGAGCGCCGCGCCTTTGTGGTCGTCGGCTGCTTTGACTGCGAACCTGGTACTGGTGCCACAGTCTTGACGAGCCCTTTCTTGAATGGCGCCATGCCGAGCCGCGCCAATTCGTCGGCGCGCTCGTTCTCGGGATGGCCGGCATGGCCCTTGACCCAATGCCAGGTGACCTGATGGCGGTTACGCGCTGCATCGAGCTGCTGCCACAGCTCGGCATTCTTCACCGGCTGCCTGGCGGCCGTCTTCCAGCCGTTGCGCTTCCATCCGTCGATCCAGCTGAAAATACCGTCCTTGACATAGTTGCTGTCGGTATAAAGATCGACGGCGCAGGGCTCCTTGAGCGCATTAAGCGCCGAGATGGCCGCCAACAGTTCCATACGGTTGTTGGTGGTGGCAGCCTCGCCGCCCGACAGTTCTTTCGTCACACCGTTGAAGCGCAAGATCGCGCCCCAGCCGCCAGGCCCGGGATTGCCCGAACAGGCACCATCGGTGAAGATTTCAACGCGCTTGGTCATGTTAGTCCATATTCGGAAGGAGAGTTGATCGCCCGATGGAAGCGCATCCGGCGGATATATTCGGTCGGGTCGCGTTTCATCACAAGCCCGCCGTCCGGGACCGTCAGCCAGTCGTAGAGCCGGGTCAGCATGAAGCGCAGCGCCGAACCGCGCGCCAGCATCGGCAGCGCCGCTTTCTCGTCGCTGCTCAGCGGCCGCACGCTTTGGTAGCCGGCAAGCAACGCCGTGCCCTTGGTCAGATTGAAGGAAAAATCCTTCTCGAAGCACCAGGCGTTGAGGCACGTGGCAACATCATAAGCGTAGAGGTCGTTGCAGGCGAAATAGAAGTCGATCAGCCCGGACAGTTTCTCGCCGAGGAAGAATACATTGTCCGGGAAAAGATCGGCATGGATGATGCCCTGCGGCAGACCGTTCGGCCAGTTCCGCTCGAAATCGGCGAAATCGGCATCGACCTCGGCCGCCAATCCCGGCTCGACCTCATCGGCGCGGGCGTGGGCGGCGTTCCACAGCTTGCGCCAGCCATCGATGGCAAGGGCGTTGGGGCGGGTCATCGGGAAATCCGCGCCGGCGAGATGCAGTGCCGCCAGAGCCTTGCCGACCTCGCCGCAATGCCCAGCTGTCGGCCGCCGCAGCGATAGACCCTCAAGGAAGGTGATGATGACCGCCGGCCGGCCGGCAAGCGTTCCGATCACACCGCCATCCTGCGCGGTGACCGGGAGCGGGCACGAAATGCCCTTTCTGGCGAGGTGGGCCATGAGGCCCAGAAAGAACGGCAGGTCAGCCTTGTCGACGCGCTTCTCGTAAAGCGTCAGTATGTAGGAGCCGCTGCTGGTGTGCAGCAGAAAATTCGAATTTTCGGTGCCTTCGGCGATGCCCTTGTAGGACAAGAGATCGCCGACCGGATAGTTCCTGAGGAACGCGCCGAGCTCGCCCTCATTGACGTCGGTGTAGACCGCCATCGTTGCTACGCAGCCCCGTTGACGAAGGCCATGTCGGCTGCCGTCAGTTCGACATCGCGCAACACCCGCATCACCGGAAAATCCTCCGTCTCCGTCGCCGTCACGGCCAACTCGATGGTTACGTCGAAGCGCTGCCGGAAGGCATCGACAATCTCGTCGACGATGATCTCCGGCGCCGAGGCGCCCGCCGACAGGCCGAGTGTCGAGATGCCGGCAATGTCATTCCACGGAATTTCGGAGGCGCGCTGCACGAGAAGCGACATCGAGGCGCCGGCGCGTTCGGCCACTTCGACAAGCCGCCGTGAGTTGGAGGAGTTAGGCGCACCGACGACCAGGAAGAGATCGGCGCCGGCCGCTGTTTCCTTGACCGCCTCCTGGCGATTGGTGGTGGCATAGCAGATCGATTCCGCCGCCGGCGCGTGCAACTCGGGAAAACGTTGCTGCAGGGCGCGGATGATGCCGGCGGTGTCCTCGACCGACAGCGTCGTCTGGGTGACGAAACCGAGCGCTCGCGGGTCTGCGGGCACGAAGCTTGCGGCGTCGGCTTCGGTCTCGATCAGAGTGACCGCGCCATCCGGCAACTGGCCCATTGTGCCGATCACCTCAGGATGCCCGGCATGGCCGATCAAAAGCACGTGGCGGCCAAGCCGCTGATGGCGCATTGCCTGCTTGTGGACTTTCGAGACCAGCGGGCACGTCGCGTCGAGATAGAACAGGTTGCGGGACCGGGCGTCGGCCGGCACCGATTTCGGCACGCCATGCGCCGAAAAGACGACCGGGCTCTGGCGATGCTCGGGCGGGATCTCGGAGAGCTCCTCGATGAACACCGCGCCGAGGCTTTGCAGCCCTTCGACGACGTAGCGGTTGTGCACGATCTCGTGGCGGACATAAACCGGCGCGCCATATTTCTTGAGCGCCAGCACGACGATCTGGATGGCACGGTCAACGCCCGCACAGAAACCGCGCGGCTGGCAGAGCCGGATGGTCAGCGGTGGCTTTGTCTGAAGCATGATTGCATCTTACGCTGATTGTAGGCCGGTTGATCGGACTATGACTTCTGAGCTCAAGGCGCGAAATGAGGTGTGCGGCCCTGCCCTGTCAAGGGT
This sequence comes from Mesorhizobium sp. M0923, assembly GCF_040319365.1. Taxonomy (NCBI): domain Bacteria; kingdom Pseudomonadati; phylum Pseudomonadota; class Alphaproteobacteria; order Hyphomicrobiales; family Phyllobacteriaceae; genus Mesorhizobium; species Mesorhizobium sp. M0923. The sequence continues at coordinate 269,107 of NZ_JAMYNW010000002.1, forward strand.
AGTGGCGGCGATCATTGGTCTTTCGCCGGGCGGCGGAGCCAGGAGATCAGGACACCGGCAAGGGCGACGGCAAGGCCGTACCAGGTTATCGCATATTGCAGATGGCTGTTCGGCAGGTCGATGACGGTGACGCCGCCGACGGGCAGCCCGCCGGGGTTGGCGGCGGCGTTCGCATCGATGAAGATCGGCACCAGCGCCGCACCTGCCGGCAGGCCGGCGCTCGAGGCCATCGCGTCACGATCTTTCCAGTAGAAGATGTTCTTCTGCGGATCATTGTCGGGAAGCATCATCGAGGGCTTGGCCGGCAGCGGGTTGCGGGCGAGCCCCGTCACCGTCACTTTGCCCGTCACCTGCCCCTGCGGCCGCTTGGCGGGGTCCTTGAAATCGTAGGGCACGAAGCCGCGGTTGATCAGCACGAAACGGCCATCCTCGAGTTGCAGCGGCGTGAAGACATCGAAGCCGGACTGGCCTTCCCAGGTGGCGAGGAAATGCCGTTCGCCTTGATGCAGGAAAGTGCCGGTCACTATCACCGGCGTGTAGTCCACGTCGCCGGTGGCAGCAAACCGCTTTTCGACCTCGGCCAATGGCACAGGCGCCGAATGCGTGCGCTGGTCGATCGTCTGGAGAAGGCCCTCTTTCCAGTGCAGGCGCTGAACCTGCCAGGTGCCGAGCGCCAGCAGGATCAAAGACACGACGATACCCAGGCCGAGCGCCAATGCGCGTTTCGGCCGCGACCGGCCGGCCACCAAACCTGATGCCTCGCTCATTCGCCGCGGTCCAGCCGGCCCTCGGCCGCCTTGTTGCGGTATTGCAGCGTCAGCAGCACGCCCTTGATCAGCCTGAGCGCCGCCAGGCACAGCACCAGCGTCAGCGGAATCCACAGCAACAGATGCAGCCAGAGCGGCGGATTGAGCGTCACCTCCATCCACAGCGCCAGGCCGACGACGATGAAGCCGATGATCAGAATAACGAACACCGCCGGCCCGTCGCCGGCATCGGCGAAGGAATAATCGAGGCCGCAATTGGTACAGCGATCGCCGACTGTGAGGAACCCGAAGAACAGCTTGCCCTCGCCACAGCGGGGGCAGCGGCCATGCAGGCCGGCCGAGATCGGATCGATTGGTGGCCAGATCGCCTTGTCGTCGCTCATGGGGTCATCCTAGGAGCATTTGCCGCAAAAGATAAGGCGGCCACGTCGCCGCAGCCGCCTTGTCTATTTCCTCGGCCCCATTTTCCTCGGGCCCATTTCCTCGGGCCAATGTCAGTGCGGTTCGATCATTGCGCCGTTCGATGCCCAGACATAGATCGAGGCAAACAGGAATAGCCACACCACGTCGACGAAATGCCAGTACCAGGCGGCGGCCTCGAAGCCGAAATGCTGCTTGGGCGTGAAGTCGCCCTTCATGGCGCGGATCAGGCAGACCAGCAGGAAGATAGTGCCGATGATGACGTGGAAACCATGGAAGCCGGTCGCCATGAAGAAGGTGGCGCCGTAGATCGAATCCCTGAAGCCGAACGGCGCATGCATGTACTCGTAGGCCTGCACCATGGTGAACAGCATGCCGAGGCCGACGGTCAGCACCAAGCCATTGATCAGCCCTTTGCGGTCGCCGTGGATGAGCGAGTGGTGCGCCCAGGTCACCGTGGTGCCCGACAGGAGCAAGATGACGGTGTTGTAAAGCGGCAGATGGAAAGGGTCGAGAACTTCGAGGCCCTTGGGCGGCCAGACGCCGCCGGTGAAGGCGGTACGGGCATACTGATGGACCTCGCCGGGGAACAGGCTGGCGTCGAAGAAGGCCCAGAACCAGGCGACGAAGAACATCACCTCGGAGGCGATGAACATGATCATGCCGTAGCGCAGATGCAGCGACACGACACGAGTGTGGTGCCCCTCATGCGCTTCCTTGATCGTATCCGACCACCAGGCGAACATCGTGTAGATGACGATCAGCAGGCCGATGAAGAACAACCATGGATTGGCGATGTTGAAACCGAAGATGGGGAAATCGCCGCCCTTGAGATATTGCATGTAACAGACGCCGCCGATCGCGGTCACCAGCGCCCCGACGGAGCCCAGGAAAGGCCATGGGCTCGGGTCGACGAGGTGGTAGTCATGTTGCGGTTTTGCGTGTGCGTCTGCCATATCAACCCCCGAGGCTTGCTTCGGTATCTGAACTCTTGTTGCGGCGGCCGTCGGCCGGCACCGATGATGCGACCGGCTTGGTCTTGTCGACCGGGAACATCGTGTAGGACAGGGTAATCGTCTTCAAATCCTTCAATTCCGGCGCGTTGACGATGTCGGGATCGACATAGAACACGACCGGCATGTCCAACGTCTCGCCCGGCTTCAGCGTCGTGTCGGTGAAGCAGAAACACTCGACCTTGTTGAAGTAAGGTCCGGCCAGTTCAGGCTGTACATTGAAGGTGGCGCGTCCGGTGATGGGCCGGCTGAATTTGTTGGTCGCGCTGAAATGCGCCTCGGCTGTTTCGCCGATCTTGATGGTGATCGAGCGGGCGACCGGCTGGAATTGCCAGGGAATGCCGACAGTGTTGGCATCGAAGCGGATGGTGATGTCACGGTCGAGCACCCGATCGGCATATTGCTGGGTCGCCCGTTTAACGGTGCCGCCGTAGCCTGTCGCCTGGCAGAACATCGCGTAGAGCGGCACTGCGGCATAGGCCATGCCGATCATGCCGCCGAAGAACGCGATGCAGACGCCGGCGACGACGCGGTTCGTATTCTTCTTCGTAGGATCGGTGACTGTTTGCCTGGTCATGTTCAGCTCACATCGAACCGGTGACGCTGTGACCAAATTTCACGATGGTCGCGACGTAGAATATGACGACCAGCGCCGCCAGCGCGAAGCCGATTGCGGCCGAGCGATTGCGGCGGGCCTTCTGCTGACGGTCGGTCAGCGTGACCAGTTCAAGCTTCTTTTCGGCCATGCTCATGCTCCACCGATGGTCAGCGCGCGCGCGACGACGCAATCGCCAAGGTAGGCGGCGAAGATGGCGAAGAGATAGAGCAGCGAATAGCCGAACAGGGCCTTGGCCGGCTTCATCGCCCGGTCGTCATCGTCCATTTGCAGCACCTTCCACGCATACCAGACGAAGCCGGCGCCGAGCAGCAATGCAACGACGCCATAGGCTGGCGTGGTGAAGCCGAGAACCCATGGCAGCACGCCAACCGGTGCGAGGACCAGCGCATAGGCAAAGATCTGGCGTCTGGTCGAAGCCTGGCCGGCGACATTCGGCATCATCGGAATGCCTGCCTTGGCATAGTCCTCCGACTTGAAGAGCGCGAGCGCCCAGAAATGCGGCGGCGTCCACAGGAAGATGATCAGGAACAGCACCAAGCTTTCGAGGCTGACCGATCCGGTTACCGCCGCCCAGCCGATGACCGGCGGAATGGCACCGGCAGCACCGCCGATGACAATGTTCTGTGGCGTCCAGCGCTTCAGCCACATCGTGTAGATGACGGCATAGAAAAAGATGGTGAAGGCCAGAAGCGATGCGGCCAACCAGTTGACCAGCACGCCGAGCGTCATCACCGACAGAACCGACAGCACCAGCCCGAAGCTCAATGCCTCGCCAGGCCGTATGCGGCCGGCCGGCACGGGACGGCCGGCGGTGCGCGTCATCACCGCATCGATGTCTGCGTCATACCACATGTTGAGCGCACCGGACGCGCCGGCACCAATGGCAATAGCCAGGATCGCGATCACCGCCAGCAGCGGATTGATGGTCACCGGGGCGGCGACCATGCCGACAAACGCTGTGAACACCACCAGCGACATGACGCGCGGCTTCAGCAGGGCGAAGAAATCGCCCGCCGTCGCTTCCGACATGCGGAAGCCCGGCTCGTCAATCAGTCTGTCTTCGGCAAGGGCCATGCGTACTTAGAGTCCATCATTCCGTTGGCCAAAACCGCCGGACGGCCGGCGGTTCCGTATTAAAGGAGGCAACCGCCTACTTGATCTTCGGCAGCTGTTCCCATTGGTGGAACGGCGGCGGCGAAGGCAGCTGCCATTCCAGCGTGGTCGCACCCTCACCCCAAGGATTGGCGCCGGCGACCCGCTTCTTCTGGAACGCCTCGAAGACGCCGAACAGGAAGATGACGACGCCGACAGCCGAGATGTACGAGCCGTAGGACGACACCATATTCCAGCCGGCGAAGGCATCGGGATAGTCGATATAGCGACGCGGCATTCCGGAGAGACCGAGGAAATGCTGCGGGAAAAAGACCAGGTTGACGCCGACGAAAGTGACCCAGAAGTGGGTGTTGGCGATCACCGGCGAATACATGTAGCCGGTCATCTTCGGGAACCAGTAGTACCAGCCGGCGAAGATGGCGAAGACCGCGCCCAGTGACAGCACGTAGTGGAAGTGCGCAACCACGAAATAGGTGTCGTGCAGCGGGCGGTCGAGGCCGGCATTGGCCAATTGCACGCCGGTGACGCCACCAACTGTGAACAGGAAGATGAAGCCGATCGCCCACAGCATCGGGGTCTTAAGCGAAATCGACCCGCCCCACATAGTGGCGATCCACGAGAAGATCTTCACGCCCGTCGGCACCGCGATGACCATGGTGGCGAAGACGAAATAGCGCTGGGTGTCGAGCGACAGGCCCGTCGTGTACATGTGGTGGGCCCAGACGATGAAGCCCACCGCGCCGATGGCAACCATCGCATAGGCCATGCCGAGATAGCCGAACACCGGCTTCCTCGAAAAGGTCGAGATGATATGGCTGATGATGCCGAAGCCCGGCAGGATCAGGATATAGACTTCTGGATGGCCGAAGAACCAGAACAGGTGCTGGAACAGGATCGGGTCGCCGCCGCCGTCCGGGGCGAAGAAGGTGGTGCCGAAATTGCGGTCGGTCAAAAGCATGGTGATGCCGCCGGCCAGCACCGGCAACGACAGCAGCAGCAGGAAGGCGGTGATCAACACCGACCACGCGAACAGCGGCATCTTGTGCATGGTCATGCCGGGCGCGCGCATGTTGAAGATGGTGGTGATGAAGTTGATGGCGCCAAGAATCGAGGAGGCGCCGGCGATGTGGATTGAAAGGATCGCCAGGTCCATGGCCGGTCCAGGCTGGCCCGATGTCGAGAGCGGCGGATAAAGCGTCCAGCCGCCACCGACGCCATAGGCGCCCGGCGCACTCGGGACGAAGGCCGAGATAATCAGCAGGATGAAAGCCGGCGGCAGCAGCCAGAACGAGACGTTGTTCATGCGCGGGAACGCCATGTCCGGCGCGCCGATCATGATCGGCACCATCCAGTTGGCAAAGCCGCCGATCAGCGCCGGCATCACCATGAAGAAGATCATGATCAGCGCATGCGCGGTGGTGAAGGCATTGTACATGCTCTTGCCGCCGTCGATGGCGGCGTCACCGTTCATGCCGTAGACCATCTGTGCCAGGCCAGTGAATATCTGGATGCCCGGCTCCTGCAATTCCATGCGCATGACGACCGATAAGGCGCCACCGATGCAGCCCGCCATGATCGCGAAGATCAGATAAAGCGTACCGATGTCCTTGTGGTTGGTCGAATACACCCACCGGACCCAGCCATGATACGGCTTGTGGTCGTGGTCGTCGTGAGCTGCAGCGTCTGCCATGGTCGGCTCCGTTCCCTGAATCTTTTCTGGTCGCGGCATCAGTTGCCGGCGGCCGCTACCTTGTTCGTGCCATCGACCTCGGCCATCAGCGCCTTGTTGGCGCCGGGAAGATCGGTCTTGGCTGCCGCCAGCCAGGTCTTGTATTGCGCATCGGAGACGACGCGAATGGCGATCGGCATGAAGGCGTGGTCCTTGCCGCAGAGTTCCGAGCACTGGCCGTAATAGAGGCCTTCCTTGTCGGCCTTGAACCACACCTCGTTGATGCGGCCCGGCACCGCGTCGGTCTTGATGCCGAAGGACGGCATGGCAAAGGCGTGAATGACGTCGGTCGCCGTCACCAGCACGCGGGTCATGGTGTTGACAGGCACCACCATCTCATTGTCGACGGCGAGCAGGCGCGGATAGGCGGCGCGATCTTCCTTGCCGGCAGCAGCCCTGTCGGCATCCTGTAGGATCGCGGAATTGAAGGAAAGCGTGTTGTCGACCTGGTATTCGTAATCCCAGTTCCACTGATTGCCCGTCGCCTTGACGGTCAGCTTGGCTTCTTCCGGCGGCGTGTATTGCGCGGTCAGCAGTTGGAACGAAGGAATGGCGAGACAGAGCAGGATGACGACGGGACCGACAGTCCAGATGACCTCGATCAGCGTGTTGTGGCTGGTGCGCGACGGGGTCGGGTTGACGCTCGCCCGGAATTTCAAAATGCAGTAGGCGATCAGAAAAAGCACCAAGGCGGTGATCACAATGATGAACGCGAACGAATAGTTTCCGAACCACTCGATCTGCCTCATAATATCGGTCGCCGGAGGCTGAAAACTGGTTTCCCAGGGTTGAGGCTGGGCTGCATGAGCGGATGCAGCGGCAAACAACGTGGCGGCGGCACTAGCTACGATTTTGGCGGTTGCCAGGAATTTTCTCATCGCCCTCGTCATCTCCCAGTTCCTCGCGATCGGACCGCAAGAATGCCGAATAATGCCGGGACGGGAATCCCGGACAATTCAAGGCTGGTTCAAACCATACTCTATTTGCCTCCGCAAGAAAGGAGCGGCGGAACCCGTGCGGCATTTTTGCGCGCAAGCGCGGCTGTAGCTTCGTGCGGTGACCGCTCGTCGCGAATCACCGGAGCGGCATCCCGGCAGAATGAGCCGCGCGGCGCGCGAAACCGTCGCAATTAGGGCGAAATTGGCACGGAAAAGCGCATTGTCGCCTATGTCGGGGCAGACCGCGGGGGTCTCGTCCTTTACTTGGGTTTAGTGCGGCTTAAAGTGCCGTGATTCGCAATGGAGCCGTCATGAACGCTTGGCTTTCGAGAACCTTGGCGGAGGTCATCCTTGTTGCCGCCGCAATAGCCTTGTCAGGCGGCGGCCTGGCCAATGCCGCGCAGCCAAGCGGCACGGTGAAGTCGACGCATGGGGCGTGGTCGATCATCTGCGATACGCCGGCCGGTGCTACGTCCGAACAATGCGTGATGATGCAGAACGTCGTCGCCGAGGACCGCCCGGAAATGGGTCTTTCCGTTGTCGTGCTGCGTACAGCCGACAACAAGGCCGAAATCCTTCGTGTGCTGGCGCCGCTCGGCGTGCTGTTGCCCAACGGCCTCGGCCTCAATGTCGACGGCAAGGATATCGGCCGCGCCTATTTCGTGCGCTGTTTCCAGGACGGCTGCTATGCCGAGGTCATCCTGGAAAAGCCGCTGCTCGACACGCTGAAGACCGGTACGTCGGCGACCTTTATCGTCTTCCAGACGCCCGAAGAAGGCATCGGCATTCCCGTCGACCTCAAGGGTTTTGCCGACGGCTTCGCCGCCCTGCCTTGAACGCGGTCTTGTAGCACGATCCAGTGATTGTTGACCGGCCGCGGTCACGGCAAATCTCATTTCAGATTGTCTGTGCAGGCCTTCGCGCCTACATCGTGGGAAACAATCCTCCTGCGAATGGACCTGCCATGAACAGCCTGATCGGCCAATTCGACATTTCCGACGATCGCATCAAGCAGATCGTCGCCGAGACCATCAACGGCGCCGACGACGGCGAACTGTTTCTCGAATACAGCGAAAGCGAAGCGCTGATGTTCGACAATGGCAAGCTGAAGACCGCGAATTTCAACACCGACCAGGGTTTCGGCCTGCGCGCCGTCGCTGGCGAGGCCAGCGGCTACGCCCATTCCAGTGATCTCTCCGAAGCCTCGCTGCGGCGCGCCGCCGATGCCGTTTCGACGGTGAAGAGCGGCTATTCCGGCACGCTTGCCGCAGCGCCCGTCCGCACCAACCGCCATCTCTACGGCGACGGAAACCCGATCCCCTCGCCTTCCTTCGAGACCAAGGCCAAGTTGCTTCAGGAAATCGATGCATGGCTGCGGGCCGAAGATCCGCGCGTCAGGCAGGTGACGGCGTCGCTCGCCGCCTCCTGGCAGCATGTCGAGATCGTGCGCGCCGATGGCCAGATGGTCCGCGACATCCGCCCGCTGGTCAGGATCAACGTATCGGTGGTGGTCGGCGACGGCGACCGCCAGGAGAGCGGCTCCTACGGCATGGGAGGCCGCAAGGATTTTGGCGAATTCCTGGTCGAGGACAGCTGGCGGCACGCGGCCAAGGAGGCACTGCGGCAGGCGCTCGTCAATCTCGAAGCGGTTCCAGCACCTGCCGGCACTTTCGACATCGTGCTGTCGAGCGGCTGGCCGGGCGTCATGTTGCACGAGGCCGTCGGCCACGGGCTGGAAGGCGATTTCAACCGCAAAAAGACGTCGGCCTTTGCCGGCCTGCTTGGCCAGCAGGTGGCGGCGAAAGGCGTCACCGTCGTTGACGACGGCACCATGCCCGAGCGGCGAGGTTCGCTGACCGTCGACGACGAAGGCACGCCTTCGGCCCATAACGTGCTGATCGATGATGGCAAGCTGGTCGGCTACATGCAGGACCGCCAGAATGCACGGCTGATGGGCATGAAGGCCACCGGCAACGGGCGGCGCCAAGGTTACGCGCATGAGCCGATGCCGCGCATGACCAACACCTACATGACGGCAGGCGACATGGAGCCGGAGGAAATCATAGCCTCGGTCAAGAACGGCATCTATGCCGTGTCGTTCGGTGGCGGCCAGGTCGACATCACTTCGGGCAAGTTCGTGTTCGGCTGCACCGAGGCCTACATGATCGAGAACGGCAAGGTGACGCAACCGATCAAGGGCGCCATGCTGATCGGCAATGGGCCGGATGCCATGCATCGGGTTTCGATGGTCGGCAACGACATGAAGCTCGACACCGGCATCGGCATGTGCGGCAAGGCCGGACAGGGCGTGCCGGTCGGCGTCGGCCAGCCGCATCTCAGGATGAACCAGATGACGGTCGGCGGCACCAGGGTTTGATGCGGCTGCCGCCTTCCGGTAACATCGCCTTCCAAATCATGTTTCCGGATGCCGGTGTCTTCGACCATGTCCAAAGCCAAAATCGTCATCCTGACAGGCGCCGGCATTTCGGCGGAATCGGGCGTCGCCACGTTCCGGGATCCCGACGGGGTCTGGGCGAAATACGACCTGCAGGACGTGGCCACGCCGCAAGGTTTTGCGCGCGACCCCGTAAAGGTGCAGGATTTCTACAATATGCGCCGGCGGCAGATGGGCAGCGTCGAGCCGAATGCGGCGCACGCCGCGCTGGCCAAGCTCGAGCAGAAATTCCCAGGCGACGTCCTCGTCGTCACGCAGAATATCGACGACCTGCATGAGCGCGCCGGTTCGCGCAAACTGATCCATATGCATGGAGAACTGGGCCATGCCCTTTGCCTGAGCTGCGGGCAAAGCAGCACCTGGGCCGACGACATCGCTGCCCATTCGGCCTGTCCAGCGTGTGGCGCAAAAGGTCAATTGAGGCCTGACGTGGTCTGGTTCGGCGAAAATGCCTTACCGCATGGAGGAGGTCGGCGAGGCGCTGACGCGCTGCGACCTATTCGTGGCCATCGGCACCAGCGGGAGTGTCTACCCGGCAGCAGGTTTCGTGGAGGAGGCACGCGGCCGGAGCCGTAACAGCCGAACTCAATCTGAAATGCGCCGGCTGGGCCTCCCGTTTCGACGAGCAGCTGGAAGGGCCGGCGACACAAGTGGTGCCCGCCTTCGTCGAGCGCGTCCTTTCAGGCGCAGGCTAGCACCGTCTGGCTATGCAGCCTTGAATTCAGCGCGCGATCAGCATCTTTGTTATGTCGGGAGAGGAAACTGTGATCGCTGCCGGAGAAAAGCTAGAAGTCACCAGTTCGACCGACGATCAAGTCGCACTGCCTGTTCCAGTCTTGCCTTTAACACGGCCATAGGACGTATTTGGATCCCTGCCCCACATAGGCAAGCCGAAGACGTTGGAAGAGATGGAGGCGGGTGTGCCCGCCGCAGCTCGAACTGCCCTAAAGCCATGATGCCGCTGTTTTCGGCAGGCGATGGTCGGGATCGATGATTTCAAGATCCGGAGCATCGTTTTCGTTCCAGCGCCACAGCGCGACGCATGTGCCGCCAGGCGACATGAAGGACGGGTAGATCACGCCGTGCAGCCCGTCGCCAAGCAAGCGGTCTCTCAGTTGGTGCGTCTCGGGCACAAAGCCTCCATCCACGATGTCACGCCATTCGCACCGGTGAATGTCGGCCGTTACACCGAGCTTCGACAGCGTATCAGCCTCTGTCAGGTCGGCCAGCCGGGCGCCTGACAGTTTCAATTGTGCAATCAGCGCCGGGTGCTGGACAAAACCCTGATTGTACTCGGCCCAAGCCGTGGACAGTTCCCGGGCGGCGTAGATCGCCGGCGTGCCAATCGGATTCCAGCGGCCGCCGAAGCGGGCCGCGCCCTCACCGGAAAGCGGCAGATGGGCCCAGCGCGGCACAAAAGCGCGCCATAGAGTCAGCCTGGGTTCAGGCATAGATGCCGGAGCGGACTGCCTCCAGATAGGCAAGCACCTTGTCAGTCTTGCCTTCGCGAACGAGATCGTAGGCGGTCTTTCCCGCCCAGCCGGGGATCGGCTGATGTTTGAACCAGATCGCGGCACGCTGTTCATCACCGGCCATCTCGCCGGCCATCGCCAGGATGCGGACGATGGGACTCAATGCGGCGTCGACCTTGCGCGCACCGGACTTGGCGGCAAGCGTGTTGCGCGCGAGACCGGTCAGGCCGGCCAGTTCAGTCATATTGACCCCTAGCAGTGCGGCTACCCGCCTCGGCGAGAGAAACGGCGCCCGCTCCTCGCCGAAGCGCGATGCCGAATTTTCAAAGGCTGCGGTGCTCATGGCAATTTCCTAGCCCAGTTTGAACGACGTACACTCAAAATGTGCTTTTTTGGTGCGCATTTCAAGCCCTAGCTGCTAGCGCCTTCGTCTCGGCTTCTCCAACAGCGCGACGGCCTCGACATGCGGCGACCACAGGAACTGGTCGATCGGGATTACGCTCTTCAAGGCGTAACCGCCATCGAGGAGGATGCGAAGATCCCGCGCCAGCGTCACCGGATTGCAGGACACCGCGGCGACGAGCGGCACGTCGGAGCGCGCGATCTGCTTCGACTGGTCCTCGGCGCCGGCGCGGGGCGGGTCGAAGACTACGCCGTCAAAGGCATTCAACTCCTTGAATGTGAGCGGCCGCCGGAACAGGTCGCGACGTTCGCCGGTCACCCGCTTCAGGCCGCTGGCGAAACGGAAGGCCCGGTCAAGCGCCGAGAGTGCTGCCGCATCGCCTTCCACCGCATGAACCTCCGATCTTGAGGCCAGACGCAGTGCGAAGCTTCCGCAGCCGGCGAAGAGATCGGCGACCTTTTTGGCGCGCGCGAGATGCTGGCCGACAATGTCGGCCATCGCTTCTTCGGCGGCCTCGGTCGCCTGCAGGAAAGCGCCCGGCGGCACTGCGACAGCGACGCCACCAAACAGGACGACCGGTTTCTTTGGTTCGATAATGATCTCGCCGTCGACCGACAGCCTGGCTAGCCTCTCGGCAATGACAAAGTTCGAGGCGACGCGGCGCTGGTTCTCGCCGAGCTTACCGGAATCGTGAACCGCGACATCGAGGCCGGAACCGGTCACCGTCACCGCCATGTGGAACGATTTGGTCGTGGTGCAGATCAGTCCGGCAAGCATCCTCAAACGGTCGAGCGCAGCGACGATCTGCGGCAGCGAGATCGGGCATTCCTCGATGGAGATAATTTCGGACGACAGCGCGCGAACGAAGCCGAACTGCATTCCCGCCTCGCTCCGCCGGGCAGTGAAGACGACGCGGCGGCGCGTGTGCGGCGCGCACGGCACCAGCGGGCCGACATCGCAGGCGATGCCCTTGCTCTTCAGCGCATGCACGACCCTTTCGCGCTTCCATTGGTGATAGGCTTCAGTCTCGAGATGCTGGACGGCGCAGCCGCCGCATTCGCCGAAATGGCGGCACGGCGGATCGACTCGCAGCGGCGAGGCCTCAAGCACCGACATCAAGGTAGCGCGATCTTTCTCCCGCCCGGCGGTGACGACCTCTCCCGGCAGCGTAAACGGAATGAAAACCTCGCCGGTCTCGGTCTCGGCGATGCCGTCGCCCTGCGAGCCCAATTTTGCGATTGTGAAACGCGTGGTCATCGCTTCTCAATCCCGGCCCGCCCGATCTTGGCAGGCTTGGTCGCGACGGCCTTGATGCCGCCGAGCAGGAACTCGCGGTTGCCGTCGCCGCCCTCTATCGGCGACAGATGAAGTCCCAACGAGCGCCAGCCGGGAATGGCATCGAGCCAGTCCTGCATCAGGCCGGCAATGCGCGCCGCATCATAGGGGTCCTTCAGCAGGCCGCCCTTGCCGATCGCCTCGCGGCCGGCCTCGAATTGCGGCTTGACCAGAAACACGGCTTTTGCGCCGTTCCTGGCCAAGGCAAGCGCCGGCGGCAGCGCCAGTTTCAGCGATATGAAGCTGACATCCGAGACGATGAAATCCGGCACACGGCCGCCGAGATCGGCGGCCGACAGTTCGCGCGCATTCAGGCCTTCAATCACCGTCACGCGCGGATCGCCGGCAATGTCGGAGTGGATCTGGCCGTGCCCGACATCGATCGCCGTGACATGCGCCGCGCCGCGTTCGAGAAGTACCTGCGTGAAGCCGCCGGTCGAGGCGCCGACATCGAGCGCTTCGCTACCGGTGGGGTTGAGGCCGAAATGGTCGAGACCAGCCTTCAGCTTCAGTGCGGCGCGCGAGACGTAACCTTGCGCCGGATCGTCAACGACGATGTTGCACTCAGGCAGAACGGCCTGGCCCGGCTTGTGGGCGACGATGCCGTCGACCGTCACGGTGCCGCGCGCCACCGCATCGCGAGCACGCGAGCGGCTGGCAAACAGGCCGCGCTGGACGAGTAATTCGTCGAGCCGCTGGCGAATGCTGGCTGGCGGAAGGGAAGTCATCGGCCTTCATGGCGAATGCCAACGATGATGGCAAGGATATTGGCGATGAGACAAGGCATAGTTGGAAAAGCGGGTGAACTCATCAGCCGCTCCGCTGTTTGTCGAACCTCGCACGACACCCGACGCAATGCTAAGAAGAGATGCCGTTTAGCCGTCGAAACGTGGAGGAGGAACATGCTGACGGGAACCTGCCACTGCGGCGCAGCCCACTGGACCCTGGAGGGCGATCCCGGTTCGATCACTGCCTGCAACTGTACGCTTTGCCGTCGCTACGGCACGCTCTGGGCGTATGACTATGTCGACGAACGCATCCGCCTTGCGGGGCCCGTGAGTGCCTATACGCGCGTTGGAAGGGCTCACCCTTCGCTTGAGATTCTCTTCTGTCCAACGTGCGCTTGCGTCCTGGCCTGGCGCGGATTGCGTGCCGATACCGCCGGTCGCCACCGCATCGCCGTCAATATGAGGCTTGCGCCGCCGGAGGCTGTCGCCGACCTCCCGATCGATCATTTCGACGGTCTCGACACATTCGAGGATTTGCCGAGGGATGGTCGCTGTGTGCGGGATATGTGGTTCTAGTTTCTAGAATATGGTCCGCGAAACCCGCCGTTCAACGGCCGGCGTCAGACCGTCGCTGCTGTCGCCGGACACCTGCGGGCGCGGCCGGTCAACGGAAATGGACGCCTTCGGCAAGGTATCTGGCACGACGACGAATTGCGGCGCCTCCTTGTAGGAGAAGCCGCCACGGATTTGGCCGATCTTGCCGGCGACGATGCCCATCACCGCCTCTTCGAGTTTGCGGTCGTAGCGCGTTTCGGCCACGGCCGACGCGGCGAAGATGGCCGTTAGCGCGATGCCGCCCAAAAGCGATCTCATTGGTCTTCTTTCCCCTGCCGGTCGCTTTCTAGCAGGGCGGCGTTGAAAAACGGCCAAAGGACACGGCAAGCAAATCGCCAAATGGCAGCGTAAACAGTATCTTACGACTGTTCGCCGGTAATTTGATTCAAGCAGTTGAGATTTTGATTCAGACTGGCATTTGCAGCCAAGCAGAATCTTTTGGCGTTGCAGAAACGCGGAAACAACTAGGCGCGCTGGGCCTGCGCGGTATGCCCCAACGCCACGAACACTGTGCGCACGATGCCGGCGCTGTCCAGCCCGGCATCGGCATACATCTTTTCCGGCTTGGCATGGTCGACGAAAGTGTCGGGCAGCACCAGCGGGCGCACCTTCAGGCCGCTCTCCAGCAGCCCTTCGTGGGCCAGGAACTGCAGCACATGGCTGGCGAAGCCGCCGACCGCGCCCTCTTCCACCGTCACCAGTATCTCGTGCGAACGGGCCAGCCGCCGGATCAGATCCTCGTCGAGCGGCTTGGCAAAACGGGCATCGGCGACCGTGGTCGAAAGCCCCGCCGCGCCAAGCTCCTCGGCCGCGGCCAGGCAATCCTGCAGCCTGGTGCCGAAGGAAAGCAGCGCAACCTTGGTGCCTTCCCTGACGATCCGGCCCTTGCCGATCTCCAATACCGAGCCGCGCTGCGGCATCTCGACGCCAACGCCGTTGCCGCGCGGATAGCGGAAGGCGATCGGGCCGTCATCGTAGCTTGCAGCGGTGCGTACCATGTGGCGCAGCTCGGCCTCATCGGCCGCCGCCATGACGACGAAACCGGGCAGCGTCGCCAGGAAGGTGGTGTCGAAAGCGCCGCAATGGGTGGCACCATCGGCGCCGACGAAGCCGGCGCGGTCGATCGGAAAGCGCACCGGCAATTTCTGGATCGCCACGTCGTGGACGACCTGGTCGTAGGCGCGCTGCAGGAAGGTCGAGTAGATCGCCGCGAAAGGCTTGAAGCCTTCCGTGGCAAGGCCGGCGGCGAAGGTCACCGCATGCTGCTCGGCAATGCCGACATCGAAGGTCCTCGCCGGAAACGCTTCGCCGAAGAGGTCAAGCCCGGTGCCGTTCGGCATGGCGGCGGTGATGGCGACGATGCGGTCGTCCTCTCGGGCCTCCTGGATCAGACTGTCGGCAAACACCTTGGTGTAGCTCGGCGCGTTGGCGGGCGCCTTGGCCTGGGCGCCGGTAATGACGTCGAATTTGTTGACGCCGTGATATTTGTCGGCGGCCGCCTCGGCCGGGGCGTAGCCCTTGCCCTTCTGGGTCACGACGTGGATCAGCACCGGGCCGTCGGCATTGTCGCGGACGTTCTTCAGCACCGGGATCAGGTGCTCGAGGTTGTGGCCGTCGATTGGGCCGATGTGGTAGAAACCCATTTCCTCGAACAGCGTGCCGCCGGTGACGTAGCCGCGCGCGTGCTCGACCGCCCGCTTGATGGCGCGATCGGCGCGCTCGCCGAGATAGGACGTCAGCTTCTTGCCGAAATCGCGCAACCCCAGATAGGTCTTGCCAGACGCCAGACGGGCCAGATAGGCGCTCATTGCGCCGGTCGGTGGAGCGATCGACATATCGTTGTCGTTCAAGATGACGATTAGCCGGGCATCGAGTGCGCCGGCATTGTTCATCGCCTCATAAGCCATGCCGGCCGACATGGCGCCGTCGCCGATGACGGCAATGACATTGTTGCGGCCATCGGACAGATCGCGCGCCATCGCCATGCCGAGGCCGGCTGAAATCGAGGTCGAGGAGTGGGCTGCGCCGAACGGATCGTATTCGCTCTCGACGCGACGGGTGAAACCGGACAGCCCCCCCTCCTGCCGCAGCGTGCGGATGCGGTCGCGGCGGCCGGTCAGGATCTTGTGCGGATAGGCCTGGTGGCCGACGTCCCAGATCAGCCGATCGTCCGGCGTGTTGAAGACGTAGTGCAGCGCGACGGTCAACTCGACCACGCCAAGGCCGGCGCCGAGATGCCCGCCGGTGTGGGAGACGACGTCGATCAGTTCGGCGCGAAGCTCGGAAGCCAGCTGCGGCAGGTCGCCTTCGGCAAGCGTGCGCAAATCGGCCGGGACGCGGACCTTGTCGAGAAGCGGCGTATCGGGCTTTGCGTTCACTGTTTGCGAGCCTGGTCAGATTTTCTGTTCATCGTGAAATATGCCGCTGGCCGGCGAATGTAAATGTGGCGGTAACGCGCATCAGCTTTCGGGCAGCGGGATGAACTCTTGCTCGTCTCCGGGAACGATATCGAAGCGGCCCGTCTTCCATTCTTCTTTCGCCTGTTCGATGCGTTCCTTTGAGGACGATACGAAATTCCACCAGATATAACGTTTCGAACCGAGCGAAGCGCCGCCAAACAGCATGAAATGGGCGCCGCTCTCCGATAAAACAACGATCTCATCGCCGGGCCGGAAAACCAGCAGCCGCTCGGCCGGGAAGCGGTCACCGGATATCGAAACCTCGCCTTCCAGCGTATAGATGGCGCGCTCCTCGGCATCGGCCGGGATCTTCACGCTGGCACCCGGCGCCAGCCTGAGATCGGCGTACAGTGTGTCCGAAGCGGTCGCAACCGGGGAGCGCATTCCGGAAAACGCACCGATGACGATATGGCCGCTGACCCCCTCGGCATCGATTTCGGGCAGGCGCAGCGCCGCGGTGTTTTCGAAGATCGGCGCGACCTCCTCCTTGCCGTCCGGCAGCGCCAACCATGTCTGCAGGCCGGAAACCGACATCGGCGCGCCGCGCAGTTCTTCTGGCGTGCGCTCCGAATGGACGATGCCGCGGCCGGCGGTCATCAGATTCACGTCGCCGGGCTGGATCACCATCTCGGTGCCGAGCGAATCACGGTGCCTGATCTTGCCGTCGAACAGGTAAGTCACCGTCGACAGTCCGATATGCGGATGTGGACGGACGTCGAGCGCCTGGCCGGCCCGAAGAACTGCCGGACCCATACGATCGAAGAAGATGAAAGGTCCGACCAGCCGGCGCCTGGCCGTCGGCAAGGCGCGGCGAACCTGAAATCCGCCAATATCCTTGGCGTTCGGAATGACCATCAGCTCGATCTGATCGCTGGCGAAGGCATCGCCCATCTGCGGATCGTTTCCGGGAAAGAAGCTCACGCGGTCCCCTCAGGCGAAGCGAAGTGCAGATTTGGCCTTCGCCTTGGCCGCCACCTCTTCGCGATTGCGCGGATGCTGCGTCGTCTCGAGGCTGTCGAGCAATTCGCGCGCCGAGGCGGCAATGGCCTCGACGGCATGGTCGAACGCATGCTGGTTCTGTTTTGACGGTCGCGTCGTTCCGCTCAGCTTGCGGACAAACTGAAGTGCGGCATCGCAGACCTCGTCATTGGTTGCCGGCGGATCGAAATTGAACAGGGTTTTGATGTTTCTGCACATCGTTCGCAATCTCCTCTCGTCCTGGAGCCGTTTCAAACGGGATGAGTTTTATCCTCAATCATGGTGATGTCCAAAGCCGGCAAGCACAATCGTCGTTCGAGGCCGCCTCAATCCGCGTCCAACGGCTCTGTCCCCACCGGCTTGCCGTCACGCGACAGCCTGATTTTCTCGACCTTGTCCTCGGCCGCCTTCAACAGCCGGTCGCAATGGGCCTTCAGCGCCTCGCCGCGCTCGTAGATGCGGATCGACTGGTCGAGCGGCACGTCGCCGCGCTCCAGATCGTCGACGATCCTCTCTAGCGCGTCGAGCGCCTGCTCGAAGCTCATCGCCTTGACGTCCTCGTTGATCTCACCAGCCATCGTCTATCCCTTCATCAGCCGCCCGACATGGGCGGCGACTGAAAATGCCAATCCCTGCAGATCGTAGCCGCCCTCGAGCAGGCTGACGACCCGATTGCCGCTAAGGCGCCCGGCGCGTTCGAGCAACTGACCGGTCGCCCAGTCGAAATCATCCTCGGTCAGGTTGATCTCGGCCAGCGGATCGCGGTGGTGGGCGTCGAAACCGGCGGAGATGATGATAAGATCGGGCACAAAATTGTCGAGCGCCGGCAGGATGCGCGACAGAAAGGCGTCGCGGAAAACATCGCTGCCGCTCTGCGGCGCCAGCGGCGCGTTGACGATGTTGCCGGCGCCGGTTTCGCTCACGGCCCCGGTGCCGGGGTAAAGCGGCATCTGGTGCGTCGAGCAATAGAGCACGGACGGATCGTCCCAGAAGATGTCCTGCGTGCCGTTGCCATGATGCACATCCCAGTCGACGACGGCAACGCGGTCGGCGCCATGGTTCTTCTGCGCGTAGCGTGCCGCGATCGCCGCGGTGTTGAACAGGCAAAAACCCATGGAGGTGGTCTTTTCGGCATGATGGCCAGGCGGCCGTGCGGCGACGAAGACATTGTCGGCACGGCCGGTGAAGACGTCGTCAACAGCAGCGTTGGCAGCCCCGATCGCAGTCACGGCCGCCTGCCAGCTCTTTGGGCTGGCGGTGGTATCGGCGTCGATACGGGCGATGCCGGTGTCCGGTATCGCTGTGCGGACACGTTCGACGAATTCGGGCGGATGCGCGTAAAGGATGGTTGCCTCGTCGCCTTCCGGCGCCTGGACGCGATCGAGCGCCGCGAAGGCCTCGTCGTCAAGCACACGCTCTATGGCGCGCAAACGGTCCGGCCGCTCCGGGTGACCGGGCGGGGTTATGTGCTCGAGGAAAATCGGATGGGTGTAAAGTCTCGTGACCATGCCCCGATATAGGCGCGCCTCGACGCTTTGGCCATGTTTTAGCGTCTCGCTGGTGTGATGTTCAACAGGGTTTAAGCGGGCGGGGCCGGCTGGTTCCAGCGCGAGCCGCCAGATTGCTGGAAAGAACAACCTCAGGCCGGTGACTGGTCAATCTCGGGGTGCATCGACGATAGTCGATCAGGCTGGTGCAGCCTGCCGGTGAGATTGAGCAGCCCTTCCAGAAGAACCTTGAACGCCTTCACTGCCTTCTTCGACGTCGCTTCGGGATCGTTCGAATTTGCGATCCACTGCGCCGCATGCAACGAGGCGCCGCTGACCAGCCTTGCCGCGGCTTCGGGATCGATGGCAAGAATGGTCCCCTCGTCGCTCAGTCTTTGCAGGCTCTCCGTCATCGAGCGGATGCATGTGCTCTGGCTTGGCCATTGCGATGGATCGCCGAGCACCGCCGGGCCGTCGCGAAGCACAATACGCTGGATCTCCGGCTCCAGCGCCATCTCAATATAGGCGGTGCATTCGTCGACAAAGCCCTGCCAGAGATTGTCCGGCTTGGCCGAAACGACCTTCAGCCGGGCCGACATTTCGGCGTCGATCTCGGCGATGACCGCCTGGAGAAGGCCCTTCTTGTCGCCGAAGTGATGATAGAGCGCACCGCGCGTCAGCCCGGCCGATGCCGTGAAATCATCCATCGAGGCTTCGGCATAGCCGAGCGTCCCGAAGGCCTGGCGTGCCGCGGCAATCAGCTTGGCGCGGGTCTCGGCAATCATCTCCTTGCGTGGTCTGTGCATGCTGTGGCCCTATTAACATACGCTTCGTATGCCAATTGACATACGCGGCGTATGATCTATTTAAACTCATACGTTACGTATGTAATCGTCGAACCGTCCGTTGTCGAGGAGCCAGACCATGCAAAATCCCTATACCCAGATCTTTCGCGCGCCTGGCGCCATAGGCTTCGCCGCAGCCGGGTTCGTTGCCCGGCTGCCGATGGCCATGGCTCCGATCGGGATCGTTGCGATGCTGTCACAGACTGATGGCGAATACTGGCTGGCCGGCGCTGTCTCCGCGACATATGCGCTTGCCAACGCTTTCGTCGCGCCACAGGTATCGCGACTGGTGGATCGCCTCGGCCAGACGCGGATTGTGGTGCCGACCACCGTGATTTCCACGCTCGCTTTCGCGATCCTGATTGCGGCGGCCAATCAGCATTGGCCGATATGGACGCTGTTCGTGTCATCGCTGCTGGCTGCTGTCATGCCCAGCATCCCGGCAATGGTGCGCGCGCGCTGGACTGAGATCTTCCGCAACCGTCCCGAGCTGAACACCGCGTTCGCCTTTGAATCGGCGGCGGACGAACTGGTCTACATCGCCGGGGCATCGCTGTCGGTGGGGCTGAGCGTCGCGCTTTTCCCGGAAGCGGGAGTGCTCGCGAGCACATTGTTCCTCGCCCTCGGTTCGACGGCTTTCATCCTGCAGCGTTCGACCGAACCGCGAGCCAGACCGGTGGAACATGGTTCGGGCGGTTCGGCAATCCGCCTGCGGCCTGTCCAGATCCTCACCTTGGCGCTGATCTTCATTGGCGCGACCTTTGCAACCACGGAGGTGAGCACAGTGGCGATCACCAAGGAGCTTGGCCAGCCGGGCGCCGCCAGCTTCGTTATCGGCGTCTACGCGCTCGGATCGTTCGTCGTCGGCATCATTATCGGCGCCCTGAACCTGAAAGTGCCGCTGCAAATTCAACTTGCCATCGCAATCGCCATCATTGCGCTTACCACGCTGCCGCTGCTCGTCGCCGACACCGTGCCGCTGCTGGCACTGGCCGTCTTCGTCAGCGGCGTGGCGATCTCGCCGACCTTCATCACGGCATTCGGTCTGATCGAGCGGCGCGTGCCCGAGGCGGTGCTGACCGAAGGCGTGACCTGGGTGATGACCGGCATTGGCATCGGCATGGCGCTCGGCTCATTCGCCGCCGGCTGGGTGGTGGACGCTTTCGGCGCGCAGAACGGGTTCTGGGTATCGGTGGCGTCGGGCACAATCGCATTGGTCATCGTGCTTGCCGGCCAGCGCAGCCTTGCCGCGCCGGATTGCGACATTGCAGCCTGCGACGCTGCTGCGGTCGCTGCGGAATAGCTTCCGGTGCGTCCGGCCCGAGGCGGGGGCCGGACGCATACCAGCATCGTGAGAACGGTCAAAGAATCTCGGTCTTGGCGATGTGGATGCCAAAACCTTCGAGGCCGACATAATGGCGCTCGCGCGAGGCGATTAGATTGATCGAGGAAATGCCGAGATCCTTGAGGATTTGCGCGCCGAGGCCGATCTCGCGCCATTCGTTCTCGCGCCGGCGCGCCTCTTCATGGTCCTCGCGGTCGCCGGCAGCCGGCCGCTTGCGCTCCTGATGGGCGACGCCGACCGACCCTTCGCGCAGATAGACGATGACGCCGCGCTTGCGCTCACCCATCGCCTTCATGATGGCGTCCAGCCTGTGGCTGGTGCCGAAGACGTCACTCACCACGTCCTCGGAATGAAGGCGCACCGGCACCTCGACGCCGTCGCGGATATCGCCGAAGACGACCGCCACGTGATGCATGGAATCCCAGGGCAGCGTATAGGTAAAGACCTGCGCCTTGCCGCCGGGCGTCTCGATGTCGGAACAGGCGACGCGTTCGACCAGCGTTTCCTTGCGTTGCCGGTAGGCGATGAGGTCGGCAACCGAGATCTGCTTCAACCCGTGCTTTTCGGCGAAGGCCTGCACCTGCGGGCCGCGCATCACGGTGCCGTCATCGTTGACCAGCTCGGAAATGACGCCGACCGGCGGCAGGCCGGCGAGCTTGCAAAGGTCGACAGCGGCTTCGGTATGGCCCGAACGCATCAGTACGCCGCCCTCGCGCGCGATCAGCGGAAAGATGTGGCCGGGGCGCACGAAATCGGACGCGCCGACATTGCCATTGGCGAGATTGCGCACCGTCAGCGTGCGGTCGTCCGCCGAAATGCCAGTCGTGGTGCCGTGCTTGAAGTCGACGCTGACGGTAAAGGCAGTGGTGTGGGCAGAATCATTGTCGGCCACCATCGGCGACAGGTTGAGCCGCTTGGCTTCCTCGCGCGGCATCGGCGTGCAGACGATGCCTGACGTGTTGCGGACGATGAACGCCATCTTTTCCGGCGTGCAATGGACGGCGGCGACGATCAGGTCGCCCTCGTTCTCGCGCCCGTCATCGTCCATGACGACGACGATCTCGCCGCGCTCGAAGGCGCGCAGGGCTTCAACGATCTTCTTCTGGTCGTAAGGCATAAGCGCTCGTTTCACTCGCAGGGGAGTAGGGGAATAGGGCAGTACGGCAGTAGGGAAAAGGAAAAAATTGGCTGCTTGGCGTGCACCAACATACTCCCCTACTCCCCTACTCCCCTCCCTGTCTGTCCCCGATGCCGCAGATAATGATCGGCAATGGCGCAGGCAACCATCGCCTCGCCGATCGGCACGGCGCGGATGCCGACGCATGGATCGTGCCGGCCCTTGGTCATGATCTCGACGTCGTTGCCGTCCTTGTCGATCGACTTTCGCGGCGTCAGGATCGACGAGGTCGGCTTGACGGCGAAACGCGCGACGATCGCCTGGCCGGTCGAGATGCCACCGAGGATGCCACCGGCATTGTTGGACAGGAAGACCGGTTTGCCGTCATTGCCCATGCGCATCTCGTCGGCATTCTCCTCGCCGGTGATGCGGGCGGCCTCGAAACCGTTGCCGATCTCGACGCCCTTGACGGCGTTGATAGACATCAGGCCGGAGGCGATGTCCTGGTCGAGCTTGGCATAGATCGGCGCGCCAAGCCCCGCCGGCACGCCGTCGGCGACGATCTCGATGACCGCACCGACCGAGGAGCCCGCCTTGCGGATACCGTCCAGATATTTGGTGAAGACGGCGACCGACGCCGGATCGGGAGTGAAGAACGGGTTTTCGGCGTCACCGACGAAATTCCAGTTCCAGTTGGCGCGATCGATCGATCTTTCGCCCATCGACACTAGCGCGCCGCGCACCACCATGCCTGGCACGATTTTGCGGGCAAGCGCCCCGGCCGCCACTCGCGCCGCAGTCTCACGCGCCGAGGAGCGACCGCCGCCGCGGTAATCGCGCAGGCCGTATTTGACCTCGTAAGTGTAGTCGGCATGGCCCGGCCGGAACTGGCGGGCGATGTCGCCATAGTCCTTGGAGCGCTGGTCGACATTCTCGATCAGCATCGACACCGGCGTGCCGGTGGTGATCATCGTCTCCCCGTCCTCATCGACAATAAAGCCGGACAGGACCTTGACCTCGTCAGGTTCGCGACGCTGGGTCACAAAACGTGACTGGCCGGGGCGACGCTTGTCAAGTTCGGCCTGGATCTCGTCGCGAGTGAAGCGGATGCCGGGCGGACAGCCATCGACGACGCAGCCCAGCGCCGGCCCGTGGCTTTCGCCCCAGGTGGTGACGCGGAAGAGATGGCCGAACGTGTTGTGCGACATGGAACCAGCCCTGCCGGCGTCGGAGCCGGCCTAGCGCATGACCTCGAAAATCGGCGCGATTTTCGGAAAGGATCATGCGCAAAAAAAATCAAAAGTGCTACAGCGTTCGTTGCGCGCCCAGGAGGACGCGGCGCTGCAGCTTGCCTTCTATTGGCGTTTTCCACAGTGGTCAAACTGTGATCCGGCGGATTTAGTTTTGACACATTCGATTGGTTTCTGCTCAGTTCCGTTCCGTTGGACCGAGCCGCTGTACCGGCAATGATTAAAGAGGACGATGATGCGTATCCTGATTGGCGCTGTTGCCGCCACGCTGTTGATTTCCACCGCCGCCTTCGCCGGCCAGACCGAAGGCCTGATCAAGAAGGTCGACAAGGACGCGCTGACGCTGACGCTGGACGACGGCAAGTCCTACAAGCTGAACGCCGAAACCGATCTCGATGCGCTGAAACCGGGCATGGACATCGTCCTCGCGTATGACGTGACGAATGGCGAGAACGTCGTCACCGACATGGAACTGCCGGACACCGGATCGACCGAGTAGAGTCTTTTGCGAAGCTTCTTACGCGATGCGTGGGGAGCCGCACAGATATCCAACGGGATTCATTCCGCGTGATAGCAGATGGTTTTCTAGCAGTGGGGCAGACCGATCGAGGCTGCTTGCGCATCGTTGCTCATGTCTTCCTTCTTCGGATCGTTTCCCGGCCAGTACACTCCTTTTATATATTTTCCCGCCAGGTACTTCCGCATTACAAATTCCCGATGCGGTAGAAAGACGAACTTCAAAGCATCCGATATTTCGTACTCACCATCCGTTGATTCGGTGGTGACGTGTTTGTTCTCGAAGGAAATTTGCCAACAGACCTCGCGTTTGAAGTCGTCGGTGAAGCCGCCGTTGCCCGTTCTGGAAAACTGATGGCAACCCGCGCAGGAGAGGGACTGAATCCGCTTTCGGATTTGTTCCGCTGTCAGAGTTCTCGTAGCACCACCTTCGATCTCACCAATGAGGTCGGGATGTCCTTCAGCGTCGAGTATTTTCGCGTAGTCGCCGAGTGAACGATCTTCAGCGTTCATTTCCGCCGCGAGCAGGTGCTCGGGCAGGCTTGGCAACAAATGGAAGCTGTTAATGTTGGAATCAAGCAGAGGACCAGGCGCAGAACCATCGGTGCGAATAGACTTTGCCACTAGCTCAACGAGCTTGTTCGTTGCTTCGGGGTCCGGGGAATTTTTGGAAAAAAGAGTGGGCTCAGGGGAACCTGTTGTACGCGTGGGAAGCAGGCGCATCGAAGGCTTGTCGAAACGGTACTCACGGAGCCCCCATTGTCCCCCATGTAGCTTCGAGTTCGTCCGGATCTGACCGGTGCTTGATTCCGACGCGCCGAGATGGTCGACATGCATGGCCGGAGGCAGCTGAAACGTCGTCGGACCGACCGCATCGCCGTCAACAACGCTGCCGTCCTCCGCGAGCGTTATTCCCTCCAGGAAAAACCTGCGCAGCCAAATCGCGACTTCCTCGTCCGAGAACCGCTTTTCCGAAAGGGATAGCCAGAACTTCTGGATTGCCATGCAGCGCTCCGGCTTCCCCCCATTGGGCATGACTGCCTCGAAGGCGATCAGCATCTCGCCGTGGATTCGATCGGGAGCAGCCGGATTTTCCCAATCCGGATGCTTTCCCGCTATGATGCGAAACTCGCCGCAATCGCCGCCAAGCGAATCACGCAGCAGATCGACCCGATTCACGGCGGCAATGATGATGAATGGAGTTTTGCCAACGCCGAACTCCTTGTAGGGATCCTTGTCCTTGAGCATCCCTTCGGCTCGCGAACAGTCGTAGGAAAACGGCGGGCCACCATTCGGCTGCTTCGGCCGCAGTTCTTCGCATTCGTCGCCAGCAGCCGTTTTCCACCAGTTCCGGAACAGCTCGTTTCGGTCGGCGATCTTGCCCCCGCTCGACGCCACGAGTTGGTCCATCACGGCGGTGAAGGAAATTTTGTTCAGAAGGGCCGCCTTTCGCACGAAAAGCGACCGTCCCCACTCGATGGTGGGAGCGGCGCCAGCGTCGCGCCCAGGTGTCGCTTCAGTATTCGTCGAGCTTTTTCCCGCCAACTTGACACCCAAGCCACGCCGCTCCGGATGGTCTTGAAGCGGCGCCTTACCTTCGCCGGCATCGGGCGCACCTGCGGAAGACAACAACACCGCAAGCCCGACCAGCACTCCACGAACCGGCGCGAGCCGGACTGACCACAGTTGGCGAGAAAGTCGTCTCCAAGCAAAACCCAGACGACCAATATCGTTCATGCCGACCATCCCCTCAAAAAGCTTAATACCGTCTTGAGCCCCGATTAGCGGAAAGGAGATATGTTAAAACGTGAAGCCGATTTTGTCTTCTGGCGGTGTCACGTGAAATTTTCACGAAGCTTTCACGCTGACGATGTGAGTTAATCGCCCTTGCGGGTATTTGACGTTAGCGGTCTACTGCCCGTGCGTGAAGACGCTACCAAAGGAGGGAAGCATGCCGGGACCAGATATCGGTTCACCAGATCGAAAATACCCGCCGATTCAGTTCGGTAGACATGGCGACGAGACAGGTGCCATCTTCAAGGATTACGAGGCTGTCGGGAAGAAGTTGGTCGAATGGGCGCAGCAAGACAGAGACTCTTGGCCCACAACCATCGATGAGTTGCGGGAGGCGTTTAAGGACCTCCTGACGATACCGGACGTCTTCAAGACGCTCACGGTGGTACGGGGCGACGACCATATCGAAGGTAACTACGAGTTTCTCCTGCGGTTGCCACCGAAGGGCCAGGTAACGGAGTCGGAGCAGATCGTCAAAGCTAATGTTGAAGACGACGTCTATCCGCTTCCGGCGCTTTACAAGGATTTCGAGCCGGGCGGACGCGACGAGGACAAGCGCGTGATCACTCAGTTGCGCTTTTTCTATGCGCGGGTTGCCGACTATACGATGCGTGGCTGCCGGTGAGCGAAAAACGGTGGGTGGAACGCTAACCAGCCAGGTCGAGCAACCCGGTCGCCAGAATTCCTGAATGTAGCCTCTCCCGGTCCGCCATCAGACGGATCGGGAGGCATTGCCAGAACCATTCGAGCGTGGCTTTCGGCGAAGCAGGACCGTCGCCATGCCAGTTGTCCGCGGTACGGCGGAAGAACGCTGCCGCCTCTTCAAGAGCCGCCTCTTTCAAGCCAAGCTCGGCCAGCGCCGCCGCTTTCAAGCCGCCGACAAAGAAGGTCGCATCCTCGGCAAGATCGGCTGCTTCCACCGCGCCCTCGCTGTTGCCGAAGAGAAAGCGAATACAGGCGTGGTAGGCCCAATGAACGGGTTCGGCGCCATATCCTACCCGCAGCGCCCTTTGTGCGATCTCGTCTGCGAGCGCCTTCTCGCCGCAATAGGCAAGGCCCTGCGCACATGAGATCAGCGTCCAAGGATCGTTGTCGTTCATTTTGAGCGTCAGCCCATAGCAATAGATCGCTTGCTCGTACTTTTCGTTCATAAGATAGGACCAGGCCAGAGTGAGCTTGGTCCGGCTATCCATCGGCGCGAGCTTGGAAGCCATGTTTGCAAGTTTGAGGGCCTCCTGTTCCCGCTTTCTATCCCGCATGAGGCCGGGGAAGATGAGATGTCTGCTGTTGAGGATCTGCGCCAGACTGGCATGAGCGGGCGCGAAATCGGGAGCATTCCGTATGATCGACCGGAATATCCCCTCGGACCGGCTCTCGTCGGCCGGACGCCACCGCGAAAGAAGCTCATTACCACGTAGCCAGCGGTCGTAGATGTCGAGATCCATATCGGCGAGGCCCGCCGTCGTGCTCAAACGCTCTGCCGAGATCTGAACATCGAGCGCTGCGGCCAGGTGCCGGACGATCTGCAGTCTGGCGCGATGCCAGTTGCCGATCTCGATCTCCGAGTTCTCGCTCCACATGTAGTGGCCGTCAGACCTGCGACGCAGCAGCACGGCGATGTGCAATTCACCGTCCTCGCCGGTTGCAGTGGCAAGCAAGTCATAGACCTTGCGGCCGCTTGGCGGGAGAGCATCGTCGGAGGCCGAATGCTCCCTCACCGACCAGTCCCGGAACCGTGTCATGGCTGCGATCAATTCGTGGCGGAAGCCATTGATACGGATGGCATGAACCGCCTCGTGCAAGAATGGATGAACCAGGATCAGTGGGGGTTCAGCGCGCGCCTGAGCGGCGATTCCTACACCGTCGAACAGCTGCGCTGCTGCCGGAACAGCGGGGGCGAGTTGCGGGACGTGGCTGGGAGGCGCGGGAAGAGGTTCCGCCGTCTTTATCTCCGCAACCAGCGCCTGGGTTTGCGGTGACGGCTCCATGTCATAGTCGGTGCCGAGCAATTCCCACAGGTCGTTGTAGATGCGAAGCGCTCCCGCCGTGTCGCCACGTGAGGCACGGCACTGCATGAGGATACGGCAGGCTTCCTCATGCGTCGGGTCCAGATTGTGGATGGCGGTGGCGAACCTCTCCCGCTTGGCATCGTTCTGCTCGCGCCGGGCCTGGTCCTGGAGGAGCTTAACGGCCCTGTCGTGGAGATATTCGCGCTGGACCGAGAGCCACATATCGAAGCTGGGATCAATGTCCCTCAAATTGACGAGAAAGCCCCCGAACAGCCGCTTCTGCGTGATCATCACTTCGGGCACGATATTCTGTTCGAGATCGGCGATGTGGGTCGCCGCGTCGCTTGATACATGGATCGGCTGCAACCAAACATTGTTCCGATCGCAGTCGAATATCTGTATTGGAAACTGCTTCGTGTCCTTCTTTATCCCACTGATTAGCTGACGCAGGGAGGTGCGCGCGGCTTCCTCACTGTTTTCGCCCCACAAAAGGCCGGCGAGGCGCTCCCGGCTTTCAATCATGTTCTTGCAAAATGCGAGGTAGGCAAAGAGCGCCTGTGCCTTACGGCTCTTGAAGGTGCAATTCACGGCGCCATGAGACATACGGAAGATGCCAAGCGTCTCAATACGGAAGCTTGGCGTTTCACTGCTCCGCGATGCTGCCCGGCTATATTGGTCCATGGGACTCTGATTACAGCAAACGCCTTACAGTACCGGAATGTTGAAGTTGATGCACCTACCCACGGAGTCGAATTGCAACACGTCGCCTGGGGGAATCTGCTGCAGGCCTGTGGCAAGAGCGCGGGCGACCGGAATGCCAATGCGATCGCGCGTCAGGTCCACGATAAAGGCCGTACAGTCAGCACGGAGGAGTGCCTGGCGCGTATAGTCGAGGAGGAGTAATTCGTCGCTGCCTTCTAAGGACGAACTCTTCGAGCCGACGGGAGCAGCTTTAAGCTTTGGATGATCGGGGGTGACCCGCTGGCTTCGCGCAATATAGGCGAGGTCATCCTGATTGAGCTTCTCGAAACCGTGCACCTGTTGCTTGGCTCGTACCAGATGATGTCCGATTTCCATCTGCACCATCTCTTTCGTTGCGGCGTGGACAGCATCGGCCATGTTTGGCCGTGCTGCGAAACCGCAAGCGAAATCGCTCCCGTCACGAGAAAACGAAAAGGCAGCGATGACCGGAATGTCAACAGCTGCGCGGATATCGACCCAGCCACACGTCCGGGTCGTCTTTCCCGACCGGTATCGGGAGAGCAGGTCCGGGAGTCCGCTATCCCGCAATACATCTTCGCCAATCGCATGCGCCACCTGGTCGCCGTGCCACCATCTCGCGACGGCATCGCGCTCGACTAGTTCCCATATTGCACGGTTTGCCGCCTCTATAAGGGTTCTTCCCGCCGCGACGCCGTTACCGAGCCTGTACGGCAAAACACCATTGCCGCTTGCGCGGCGGACGCAAAGTTCGCCCGGCAAAGCCACCGGTTCCGATGAGCCGACCTGATGCCCGGCTAGCCACAGGCGCTCGCCTCCGGTTTCGGTGACGCCGGCAAGATAGTGATCGAAGGCATCAATGCGCCGACCGGCCGTTTCGGCCCCAGGATTTCGGTCCTCCGGGTACTCGAGCTGGGAAAGATATTCGGCTGCTTCGCCGATGCAGGCTTCGAATGCCCGCTCGGAACGCCAATCGCAGCCCGCGACTCCGACAGGCTGAAAGTCGCGGAACTCCTCGCCGTGTTCATGGGGATGCGCTTGCGCCACATATATCGCGGCACCAGGTGCGTCCGGATGAGGCAGTCGAGTAATAAGACGAAGCTTCGTCGCCAACCGCGCGATCGCTATCCGATTTTCTCGTGATATCGGATCGAGCTCGTGTGGAGTTTCAAGCGAACCCGAAGCAACCGTGGCCACGTGCCCTCCATCGCTGAGCGCCCCAGCAGAATGCCCGTTGCAGGCTTGCCAACCATATCGGCCAACCGGGCGCCGGATAACCGGCTGCTTGCCTCGACAGACGATGTGGCATCTTCGCGCGTGCAGGTCTAATGCGCAACACGGGCGATCGGTGGGCGGTGCGGCCCGATTAGTCGTCCACAGGCAGCAAATCCCAGCCCGCGCAGCAGGTGGCGACATCGTGCAGGGCGGGCAGCAATTCCATCGGCACCCCAGCGGGGGTACGCAGAGCTGGGTAGGTGTCGCCGGCACCGTCGAGCACGAGATCGCGGAACCGTTTCCACGGAAAGTGGGCACCTGGATCGCTGCATCGATCAGGGTCCAGCAAGGCATGCGATGCGATGTGTTTCAAATTTGGGTACTTCGCCCAACAGTAGCGCACGATTTCAGCGGCAATCTCCACCTG
Source organism: Mesorhizobium sp. M0923 (assembly GCF_040319365.1). Lineage (NCBI taxonomy): Bacteria > Pseudomonadati > Pseudomonadota > Alphaproteobacteria > Hyphomicrobiales > Phyllobacteriaceae > Mesorhizobium > Mesorhizobium sp. M0923. The sequence goes on from NZ_JAMYNW010000002.1 coordinate 298,876, forward strand.
CCAGTCCGAGAATGGCTCCACGACATCGCGGCTCCGCGAATTGACTATCTGGATTGCGAGGCTCCAGTCATCGACTTTGGCCTGGCCAGCGTTCACCGCAGGATACGACCGATGGTCTCGCACGTGGAGGGCGGCGCTTGCCTCCGGCACACAGGCCCATGCGAACTTGCCATGCGGCTCTTCGTCCGTGCCAGGAATCAGCCAATGCCAACTGGCCCTGTGCGCTTTCATGACGGACATGGCGCCCGCCGAACTTAGCCCTGCCGCCGCGTGGATGACCAGCGCCCTGATTCCTTCGATCGGATCGACCGCTCGACGGGACGTCGCATTATACCAGTGATCCCGTACGCCGGGATAATATTCCTCCGGAATTCTGAATGGTGCAGGTCGTCCCGACCTTGGCAAATCAAAGAGAAAAAATCTCGGATCGTTCATCGTCCGTTATCCCAGGGTCGAGACCACCTTTGTCTGCGCCACGCGTGAAGGCAGCGTGATTCCCCCGCTCGCAGCCGTCTGCCGCGCGTCGACTGCCAATCACGTGCTGCTCACGAGCAACTTACGACGACCCGGTTCAAATCGGTGCATATCCCGATCTGGAGGCGAACCCGATGTTCTCCCGATCCCTTGGTGAGGAGCGATGCCGTGGATGAACTCGTAAACATCATCGTGTTGTGGCCAACCGTCACTTTTGGCTACCGGAACCGCCGCAACACCCGAGGATCCGGCATGTCTCGCCGACCCAGACGATCGTGCTGCGTCCGGATTGGAACGCTCGCGAATCCGGCACGCCAGTGGGGAGATAGCAGATGAATGCTCAGTTCGAGTTTTGCCGGTCCATGACCCGCAACCACCAGCTGGCTGCGTCCCTGCGGCGTCCGGCAAGCTTGTCTTGGCCGATCAAGGTGTATGTTCTCGGCGGGTTCCGGCTTGAACGTGACGGTTCGGCACTGGACCTTGGCGCCAAGCCACCGACGCGGGCCCTCGACATTCTTCGTGCCTTGGCCATCTCCCAGGGCCAAGTCTGCCCGCTCGAAGGCCTGCAGGACTGGCTCTGGCCCGACCTTGACGGCGACCAGGCGAAGGCTGCCTGCGATCAGGCGCTCCACCGTCTGCGCAAATTGCTCGGCCAGACGGACCTGGTGATTCAGAGGGAGGGCAAGCTGCGCCTCGCCGCAGACAGGGTTTGGGTGGATTTGGCCGATTGGGAGGCGCGCCTCAAACGGGCTCTGGCCTCGAATGCCGTGACTGAACCGGAGCTGGAGCGGCTCTTCCTCCTGTTCCCGGGGCCTCTCTTTCTGCACGAGCGTATTGCCGCCTGGTGCTTGCCGGCCGCTGAACGCGTGCGCCGCGACGTGATCGAACTCGCGATCCGCATCGGCAAGCACTGCGAGGCTCGCAACGATCCTGGGAAAGCCCGGACTATCTATTTGCGGGCGCTCGATTTTTACCCCGACTCTGTGAGAATCTACAAGGCGCTCATTCAGGGCGACATCGCCCAAGACGATGTTGCTGGCGCGATCGAGGATTACTCCTGCTACGAGCGGACACTTCGCGCATCATGCGGTAGCACACCTTCGCCTGAGCTGCGTGCCCTCATCCAGTTGCTCTTCGCGCGCCTTGCGCGTGAGACCGGACCTGTTGGGCAATATGTCAGGGCCGGTCGAGAACGGTTTGTCCCGGTTCTCAGGCCAGCGACGATCCCGGCGTGATCAACTTCGCCTACGCGCCTCTGTCGCCGATTCAGCGCGAGATCGCATTCTGCTTCAATCTCTCGAAAGCTCACGACTAAAGCCACTCCAGGCGCCAGCCGTCCAGCCTGAGCAGGCGGTCCTGCGGCACTTCCATGCTGACCGCATCTTGTTCGGACATCCCCAGCACGAAGCGGAACAGCGCGCGCATGACGCCACCATGGGTCACGCAGACCGTCTGGCGATCGAGCGCGTCGAACCACGGCTTCACCCGTTCGAGCAGCATCTGATAGCTTTCGGCGCCCTCGCCGGGCGGCTGGAAATTCCATTTATCGAGGCGGCGGTGCCTGGTCGAACCGGGATCGTTCGCCTCGAGTTCGGCAAAGGTGAAACCCTGCCAGTCGCCAAAGCTCAATTCTACGAGTAGCGGCTCGGTACGATAGGCGTGCGGATCGAGCTTCATCGCCGCGCGCAGGCGCTCCATCGTCTCGCGCGTGCGCCGCATCGGGCTGGCGACAAAGTCGAAATCTTCGGGCTTGTCGATGAGTTCGGCCAGCCTACGCCCGTTGCGGCTAGCCTGCTCGCGGCCAAGCTCGTTGAGGTCGGTATCGGCCTGCCCCTGCAGCCGGGCCTCGGCGTTCCACGCCGTCTGGCCGTGGCGCACGATATAGACGAGCGGGTACATCAGGTCTTCCGGAAGAGGTCAGGCGGCGGCGTCAGTCCTTGACGGTAGAAATATCCGGCGCGTCGACCGCCTTCATGCCGACGACATGATAGCCGGAATCGACATGATGGATCTCGCCGGTGACACCGCGCGAAAGGTCGGACAGGAAATAGACGCCGGAATCGCCAACCTCCTCCTGCGTCACCGTCTGCTTCAACGGGGAATTGTATTCGTTCCACTTCAGGATGTAGCGGAAATCGCCGATGCCGGATGCGGCAAGCGTCTTGATCGGGCCGGCGGAGATCGCGTTGACACGGATCTTCTTGGCGCCGAGATCGACGGCCAGATAGCGCACGCTGGCTTCGAGTGCCGCCTTGGCGACACCCATGACGTTGTAGTGCGGCATCACCTTTTCCGCGCCGTAATAGGTCAGCGTCAGCAGCGAGCCGCCGTCGGTCATCAGCGCCTCGGCACGTTTGGCGATGGTGGTGAAGGAATAGACCGAAATATCCATGGTGCGCAGGAAATTGTCGCGCGTCGTCTCGACATAGCGGCCGGTCAGCTCGTCCTTGTCGGAAAAGGCGATGGCGTGGACGAGGAAATCGAGCTTGCCCCAATGGCTGTCGATATCGGCGAACACCGCATCAAGGCTGGCCGGGTCGGTCACGTCGCAATGGCCGGCGACATGCGCGCCCAGTTCCGCGGCAAGCGGCTCGACGCGTTTCTTGAACGCCTCGCCCTGATAGGTCAGCGCGATCTCGGCGCCATGGTCGACACAGGCCTTGGCGATGCCGTAAGCGATCGAGCGATTGTTGGCGATGCCAAGGATAAGGCCGCGCTTGCCGGCCATAAGGCCCCGTCCACCCGCCATGTCAGCGCTCTCCGCAAGGTTCTCTACTTTGTGGAGTGCCTATCGCACAGCCACAGTGCCCCTTCAAGCGTTCAAAGCGGACAGTTCGGGGGACAAAGCGGTTGCTCAGCAGTGCCGCGCGTCCTTTGGACGTGCAAAGGACGCTGTAGCGCTTTGACCTTGCGGTCGTGGGCCAGTGAAAAAATACGACACTTGGTGTCCGTGTGGCACGGCGGAAGATGACCCTTTGGCGGAAGTTTCGTTGGCCAGCGGCCGAAGTCACGCTCATGACCCCAAGCCGACTTCATGATTTGAGCTGTGGACGACCGGTTTGCGCCTAATCTAAGACATTCCGGAGACGCGGCCCTATCCCGGAAGCGGACGTTGCCAGTGAGCGCGCTGGAGACGTGATTGCGCCAAACGTGGACCGCACGCGCGCTCCTCCAGCCGACACTCCTGTTAGGCTAGAGGCACCCCATTCCTGTCGTTGCAGCGAACTGAAAGCCCGCGTTGATGATCACGACTGGATTGCGAACGGATAGCAGACGGGTGGGCTAGGAACCCATTATGCCGTTGCCAATGGGACTATTCTAAGCCTTAGTGCTCACGATGGAGCTTCGATAACATCCGAGAAAGCCGCGTGGCTCTCTCAGCGTGTTGCAGGACGTCCGATGACCACCAGGGAACGAGTTCAGACCGGGTCGCTTGCAGGGGAGCGCAGGCATGTGACCGCGCTGTACTATGACATTGTTGGTTCGACCACTCTGCTAAATCAGCTGGACCCCGAAGAATTCGGCGCTATGCAACGTTCGCTCCACAATGGAGCGGCTGCATTGATCAGCGACTACAATGGCTACCTCGAGCGGGTTCATGGCGACGGCGGCTGCGCCTATTTCGGCTTTCCCGAGTCCAGGGAAGATGCCGCCGAATGTGCGGTCGCGTCGGCAATCGAAATTGTCGAGTGGTGCGAGAAACTGGCGAGACAGTCCGAATCCAGCCTCAAGGTAAGGGTCGGCATCACCACAGGTGTGGTCGTCATCGCTGACGCTTCGAAAACGAACCTTCCGGGCGCCACCGAGATTATTGGCGTCGCGCCGGCACTGGCTGCGCGCATCCAGTCCGAAGCAGCGCCGAACAGTGTTGCTGTCGCAGAAGCCACCTATCGGCTTACCATGGGCGCGTTCGAATTCGAGGAGATCGGTCCAAGGCACCTGAAAGGATTTGGCGAACCGGTACTTTTGTGGCGGCCATTAACTCGCCGGCAGCAGTTCGACCGCTTCACAGCGTATCGGCGCGTTTCCGCGCCGCTAATCGGTCGCGAAGACGAGCTTGAATTGTGTGGCCGGCGTTGGGTTAGAGCCGCAAACGGCAATGGCCAGTTCATTCTTCTCCATGGCGACCCCGGGATCGGAAAATCCCGGCTGATCGCCGAGTTCCGCCGTGATCTTGCCGCTAAGGGTGTGCGGACCCTGGTGTTTCAATGTCAGCCGCGCGGCAATTCGGAACCGCTGCACCCGTTTCTAGAACCTCTCAGAAAGGCAATCGCAGACGCGACCGGCAACGCCGACCCGGATCGGGATGCGGTCACGCGCTACCTGCGGTCACATGGCTCGGAACTTGGCGCGTTGAATGCCGAGATCATCACATTCCTTGTCGCGGGCGAGACGGAGGGGGGCGCTGGCCAAGCCTGGCAGGTCGATCTCTCGAACGAGGAGATCAGGGCGCGTGTTGTCGAGGCCATGCTGTCACTTCTGACGTCGCCGTCCGTTCTTGGACCGCTCCTCCTGATAATCGAGGACGTTCACTGGGCAGACACGCTCACCAAAGCACTTGTCGCCAAGCTGAGCCGGTGGATCGAAACACGGCCGATTCTTGCCGCAGTAACGTCGCGCGAGGCTATCGCGCCGGACGGTTTCGGCGATCCAAACGTGCTTGCCGTCGCCTTGTCTGGCCTGACTGCTCAAGCTACCGCGGAGCTGCTCAGCACGATCTGGGAGGATTATTCGCCACCAGATGAACTGGTCGCCTTTATCTACGAGAAGAGCGATGGCGTGCCCCTGTTTGCCGAACAGCTGGCGCTTTGGATCCGTGAACGAGCGAAGGCTGGCTTGCCAGATCGGGCCGGATTGGAGGCGTTGCTTCGTGCGGATAGCATTCTGGATCTCCGGGATCTTCTCGCAGCCCGCCTCGCCAGCTTGGGGCCATTGAGACGTGTCGCCCAAATCGCAAGCGTCCTAGGGCGACAGTTCCGACGGAAACTGCTGGCTTGTGTGCTTGAACTTGGGCCTCTTGCCATACCTCTGGACGAAGCAATCGAAGGTCTTGTCCAAGCCGGGATTGTCCGTCGGAAGTCTGGCGGTATGGAAATTCGCTTCCGCCACGTGCTGATCCAGGAAGCGGCCTACGAAAGCCTCCTGAAATCCGAGCGGCAGGAAATCCACACAAGCGTTGTAAATCTCATTCAATCAGGTGTTGTTCCGCCGCTCTCCGACGAGACGATGGCATGGCATTTCGGGCAGGCCGGACAGCCTGTGCAGGCGGCGCGCCACGCTATTCAGGCGGCAGAGGCTTGCGATGTTCGGTCAGCAATGCAGGAGGCAGAAAACCTGCTGGATTTCGCTGAGAAACAACTCGCTCAGGCCGGCAGGAATGCCGAGTCGAATGAGCAGCTGCTTCGCCTCCTCACAGTTCGCGGGCCGGTCGTTGCAGCGCTTTTCGGTAGAGGCAGCAAGCAAGCGCGTGCGATCTATGAGCGCGGCGTATCGCTGTGCGCCACGGTTAAGGATCGGGATCGTGCAGAATGGTTCCCGCTTTACTGGGGTTGGTGGTTCACTGCGCCCGACTACCAGACACAGCGCGCAAGATCCGACATCCTCGTGCAGGACCTTGAAGGCTCTGCAGATCCTGAGGTCCGGCTTCAGTCGCTGCATTGCGCATGGGCGACCAACATTGATGCCGGGCTGCATTCGCACTGCCTAAAATGCGTCGAGCAGGGTCTCGTTCTTTACGACGAGGATCGCGCATGTTTCAACCGCGGCCGTTACGGAGGTCATGACGCCAAGGTCTGCGGCCTGGGCGAACGTGCGTTCTCCCTGTGGTTCGTAGGCGACGACAATGGGGCTTCCGAAAGTATAATCGCTGCCAAACGATGGGCCGAGCACATCAATCATCCGAACAGCATGTTGCATGCACTGGAGTTCGAGATCGAGCTGAAACGATATCGAAACGACCATCCCGGTGTGATTGCGGTCTCCGAAAGGATCGGAGAACTCGGGCGGGCAACGCCGGGTGTACTCGCCAAGGCGGCGCTGTTCCGTGCCTGGGCGCAGGGTATGAGCGGGGACGCGGCAGCTGGCGTAGTGGCATTCGAAACCGAGCTGACACGCTGGCGCGAGATCGCGACCTACGAGGGTGCCCCCGTTTTTGAGGGCATGCGTTCGGAGTTGTTAGAACGCGCTGGACGCAACGACGAGGCCTTGTCGATACTGGATAGCATCATCGCGGCTTCGACCAGCAGTGGGCAAGTGTTCTGGCTTGCTGAGTTGCTACGGCAGCGCGGTGTGCTCCGTCATACCCTTGGCGAATCGCAGGAGGCGGTGATGGCCGACCTTCGTCGAGCGCTCGAAGTCAGCACCGAACAGCGGGCCGCACCCCTGGCGTCACGCGTGCGGCTGGACCTCGATCGGCTCCGGCTGTGAAGTCCGACACCGGCTTTGCGCAGGCGCTTGCCATTCCTGCGAATGAGATCGGTCTTAGGCTCGACCGCGAACTCTCCGCCCTTGGCGATGCCCAGTGCACAGACTCCGCAGCCACCGAGAAGCTCGCCCGCGGGCTTTTCTCCGTCCGGAGACGTTTTGGCATAACGCGGATCGGATCGTTGACCCGCCTTGATCGCGCCGGCGTGGCGGTTGCTCAAGCCGTGCGGCCATTGTCGCTCTCCAACGCTGTCTCCCAGGGCAAGGGTGAAACCCTCATAGAGGCAGCGGCCGGGGCACTGATGGAAGCGCTCGAAGGATGGGCAGCGGAGCAGGTCTCGCATGAGCGCATCAGGATCGCAAGCGCGCGCGTTCTGGGAGAAGAGATTCGGGCCCTCTATGCCGGCTGCCGAGTCCATGACTTCGACGCCGGCTGGGATCAACTGCAACTCCAGTGGACCGACGGTTATGATATTTTCACCGGCCGGGTGCTGCCAGTTCCTCTCCCCCTGGTCGATACCATCTACACGCTTCCGTCCCCGCATCCCGTGGCGTTTCCCCGATCCACGCGCGGACTCGCCGCCGGGCAAACGCTAGTTTCCGCGATCACCCATGCAGCGCTAGAAATCATCGAGCGCGCGAGCATCGCAGGAGCCAAGCGGTATCCACGTTCCTTTCCGGAAATTCGTATCGACCCCGCCCGTATTGGCGGTCCGCGTTCGTCGCGAATTCTGGCAAGCCTCGCAGCCGCGGATCTCGTTGCCGGAATATGGCTCGTCCCAGGCGATCATGATTTGCCGGTCTTTCGCTGCGCCGTAATGGAATCGGAAGCGCATCAGGAGATTGCGCCGCTGCCGGGCGGGGGGTTTGCGTGCGACTTTACCCATGATGGCGCCTTGGCCAAGGCACTGATGGAGGCGGCACAGGCCCGGGTAACCGCGCTCGCCGGTGCCCGTGAAGATATTACACGTGCCGCTTATCCCGAGTGGTACGACCGAGTGGACCTGGACACGCGTCGACGCTCGTTCCGGGTGCCAGGGAACGCCACCACGCTTCCCGCCGATAGCGTCGGACCGACCTCAGGCGCCAGCAAGCTCGACGCCGTTCTCAAATCGCTAAGGCGCGCCGGAGCGCAGGCGGCCCTTGTCGTGCCGCTCCATAGCAGCACGGATCCCGATATCGAGATTGTCCGTCTCGTCGCCCCTCCGCTCAAAGACCTCATCAGAGGATAGGGATGGCGGACAAGCCGGTCATTTTCCTCGGACCGACACTGCCGCGTGCCCAAGCGGCAGCCATCCTCGACGCCGTTTATCTACCGCCCGCCGAACAGGGTTCGATCGTCCGCGCAATGAGAGCCTATCAACCGAAAGCGATAATCCTCATCGACGGTTCGTTCGGGAAGGTACCGGCAGTTCGTCACAAGGAAATCCTGTGGGCGTTGGGAAACGGAATTCCGGTGTTCGGGGCGGCAAGCATGGGCGCGCTCCGCGCCGCTGAACTGGCGGCGTTCGGCATGCAGGGCCATGGCTTCATCTACCGATGGTACGCGTTGACGCCGCTCGCCGACGACGATGAAGTCGCGGTAGCGATGTGTCCTACTGAACTCGGCGCGGCGGCCCTGAGCGAAGCGCTTATCAACATACGCCTTACGCTAAAGCGGGCATTGCGAGCAGGCATCATCAACGCCGTGGAAAGGCGATCTCTGGAAGTGCTGGCGCGGGACACGCACTTCGTCGATCGCAGCTATCCGAGGCTGCTCGCGGAGGCGCGATCTTCTCTGCCCAGCAAATCCGCAACGGCCCTGGATCGGCTTGCTGACTGGCTCCCCCGATCGGCGATCGACCGCAAACGCGAAGACGCAACCGGCTTGCTGGCGAAACTTGCATGCTGCCCTGAACTTCTGGCGCATGCGCCGATGACCCCGCCTTTCACCCTGACCGAAGCTTGGGCCTATGACCTCGGCGCGGCCGGGCTGTGGGACGACGACATTGGGTCTGTTCTTGCGGAACGGGATGGATTTTGATCTAACAGGAATACTTCAGACTGTCCTTTCAGGAGAGGGGTGGGACTGCCTGCATGGGCGCCAGTGCAAGATGGCAGTCGGGTATTGGATCCGCGGCTTCGCGCCTTGGAACACGCTTTCTTGTTTTTCCCCAACCTCCTTTCATTCAGGGTTACGAACGGCCCGAGATGATTTGGGTCTCCACGCCGCCTGACGCGATCGGCCCCGGGCCAGCCGACCGACGGATGTATGTGATCGACCCGTTGCTTGAAAAGCAGCCATACCAGTTTCCTTACCTGCCTCCTTACGCCGGTGCCCTCAGGCCGCCTGCGGTAGCCGGCCCAGACGGGCACTTCGACAACATTCCGCTGGGCACACCGGAGTTCGAGGCGGCGCATGCCTACGCTTGCGTGCGGCGGGTGCTCGACATCTGCGAGAGCTATGTGGGGCGCGAGATTCCCTGGTTCTTCGAACCGACCTATCCGCGTCTCGAGATTGTGCCGCGGCTGAACTGGGACAACGCCCAGTCGGGTTACGGCTTTCTGGAGATGGGGATCGATGAGGCCCGCGGAACCACGCAGCCCTTCGCGCTCAACTTCGATGCTGTTGCACACGAGATCGGGCATCTGGTGATTTTCGGCGTCATGGGAGTTCCCCGTTTCGATCCGCCGCATGAATACTTCGCCTACCACGAGGCAGTGGCCGATTTCATCGCGCTGATCTCGCTCCTGCACTTCGATACTGCGCTGGATTTGCTTTTGCGGCGCACGCGCGGCAACCTCCTGATCAACAACGAACTGGACCGCTTCGGCGAGCTCTCCGACGAAAAGCAGGTCCGACGGTTCAGCCACTCGCTGCGGATGAGCGACGTCAGCACGGAAGTGCATGACCTTTCCAAGCCCTTCGCGGGCGCACTCTTCGACATCCTTATCGAGATCTACCAGGTGCTGCTGTTCGAACGCGGGCTGTCCGATCTGGATCCGCGTGACTTTCGTGATCTCAGGAGTGAGCTTTCCGAAGAAGAGGTCGAAGACCTGCTTTCGGTTTCACTCGCCGCCAATGACGGCCGCCTCTTCGCATTGAAATCGGCATTGGAAGAAGCCCGCGACCTAGTGGGCGAGATCCTGGTGCGGTCGTGGGAAGAGCTTGATCCGCATGCACTGGACTATCGCGAAGCAGCCGAGGCGATGGTTGTTGCCTGCGAAAGCGGGCGTGCGCGCCGCTTCGCTGACAGCCTTGTCGACAACTTCGCCTGGCGCGAGATTTTTTGAAGGAGAAAGGGATGCCAAAGTCACCAACGCCGACAGGCAACCCACTTAAACCGTCTGGCCCGGGCGGTGGGCCAGGTCGATCGCCAAACAATACTGGAGGGAGAAGCATTATGTCGTCCGATATTCCTGCGCCACCCAGCGCGCAAAACTATTCGCCGGATCAGATTACGCTCTATGGCGTCAGGTTGAATTTCGATAATGTGGGCAAAGTTAGTCACAGAACAGCGACTTTGCCGTTGAATGAAAACTTACTTCGCATGTCCATTGTCAAGAAACGCGATGACCTCGAGCCTATAATTCCAACCAAGGAGGTGATTGCTGTCGTCTATGGATATGCCTTTGAAGGTCAATGCTACCGCAATGACAAACCAAAACTACTCATTTTTCATCCAACGTCACGAGAAACCGCCGCGACAGGATGCGGATTTGATGACCTGGGATACGTCATGTGGGGAGTTACAAAGAAAACCCCGATCATGGAACTTGCCACAAGTACTGACTTCGCCGAAGAAATCATCTTGAATGCAAACCTTCCCGGCAACCGCAGCCCAAACACTTACGGGAACAGCTTCATGCTGGCACATCGCGGCGGCCGGCTAAGCCGCGGAGGGGGGAGCCAAAGTTAGTTCTTGGTATCTTCCTTGGCGGCTTCTTGCTTCGACTTCGAGGGTGGCGGTGGCGGGAAAGCTTTGTCATCAATATTGTATGTGCTGTCAGCCTCGACCTCCATATTCTCTTCGTGTACAAGCCAATCTTTCTCGTTCTTGCTCACATAGACATCGACACTGCCGACGTTATTGCCTTGGGTCGTAACGGCCACCTCACGTTTGGCATCACGGACTTTCAGGAAAAACTCCGTCGGCGGCGGCTCGGGAAATGGTAGTTTGTCTGTTATTCTCAAAAATTTATCACTAACCGTCACGGTGAAATATATCGATTCCACGCCTGCCATTGATCCCTCCTGCAGAAGGCCGTGCTCAAATTCGGTGCGAAGCAGTACAGTGCAACCAGTTCGGCTCGTTGTAAAGGCAGTGACTACGGCCTTACCTTTCGGGCACAGAACCCACACGGACAAACTCGACCCCGGTGATCGCCATCGCAGGTCGCCTCTCCACGATTGCCAGGATGGAGCGGATAGTTGTGCTCGATCAGGGACGCATCGTGGAAGAAGGCGGGCCGGACGAACTGGTGGGACAGGATGGCCCTGTTTGCCCGTCTGTGGAAACACCAAACCGGTGGCTTTATTCCTTACGAGATAAGCTAACCTACCCCTGTTGCAGGAGCCGACAAAGCTCCAGAGATTTGCGACGGAAATTGGGATTCCCGTTCTGCAGTCGCGAGCGCTCCGATCTACGCTCACGGCGCTTCGTGGCTTGAACGTCGCTCTCATCTATGAAGCTCCATAAGCTGCCCTTCCGCTCGCGGCTCCAAACGCGACGTCTGAGCAGTAGTTCGGCGACAACGCTCCTGGCCCAATCAAGACGTTCGGTGTATAGCAGAAGCGTCCGCAAGTCCGCTTTTCCACACGGCATCAAGCGCCGGCCTTTTCGATCGTCAGCCCTTTCGCCGGCGCATCAGCGCCTCGAGCTCGGCGTCGCCGCCTTCCGGCAGCATCAGCCGCACGTGCGCGTAGAGGTCGCCGTGACCGCCGGCCTTTTCCGGCAGGCCCCTGCCCTTCAGCCGCAGAACCTTGTCCGAGCTCGACCAAGGGGGGACGTTGACCGCAATCCTGCCGGTCGGGGTTTCGACCGCCACCTTGGCGCCGTGCACCGCATCGGCCAGTTCCACCGGCAGGTCGACATGCAGGTCGCGGCCCTCGACGCGGTAGCGCGGGTGCCGGCGAAAGCGGATCTTGACCAGTGCATCGCCCGGCTGCCCCGGCCCTTGCTCGCCCTGGCCTTTCAGGCGGATGGTCTGGCCGTCCTCGACATAGGCCGGCAACTTGACCGCCATCTTGCGGCCGTCGGGGAACATCGCCGTCACCTTCTCCGCGGTGGCGGCTTCCTCGATGGTGACGTCCAGCGTCACGTTGAGATCGGCGGCGGTCGGGGCCTGACGGCGGCCGCCCGCGCCGGCGCCGCGCTGCTGGGTGAAAGCATCGCCGAAGATCTGGCTGAAGATGTCGCTGTTGCCGTCGAACGGATCGCCGCCGGGACGGCCCGTGCGGAATTCGAAATGCGCGCCGCCCGGCCCTTGCTGCCGGCGGAAACCGGCGAAAGGATCGGCGCCGCCGGCCGCGCCTTCGAAACCCTGGAAACGCGGTTTGCCGTCGGCGTCGATCTCGCCGCGATCGAAAGCCGCCCGGTTCTTCTCGTCGCCGACAATCTCGTACGCCTGGTTGGCGGCGGCAAAACGGTCCTTCGCCTTGGGATCATCCGGATTCTGGTCTGGATGATACTTCTTGGCGAGCTTCCGGTACGCCGATTTTATATCCTTGGCCGATGCGTTCTTGGCAACGCCCAGCACCTCATAGGGGTCGCGCATGCTTACTGCCCTGGAGAAGGAGTGAGTCCACGATTTGCTACCCCTATATGCGCTCGCATAGGAAGAAATTCCAGTGGCTTGCCACCATATGGCTGGCGGAAAATCAGAGCGCCTTGAAGTCCTGCATTCGCCAGGCGCTGCCGCCGGCCAGGCATACTTCGCCCTTGAACAGCACGACGCCGTCGAAGCTTTCGCGTGACGCGGTGAAGCGACGGCATGTCTCGCCGTTAGCCCTGAATTCCGCCAGTTCGGTGATGGAGCCGCGCGAGCCGGTGTCGGCATTCGCCCAGGGAACGGCCTGCCCGGCCAGTTGCTCGACGTCGGCGGAGGACACGGCGTTGCGGATCGTGGCCTGGTCGGAGGCGCGGTCCTGATCGAGCGACGTGACTGGGGCCGGCGTGCTCGAGGTCAGCACCGAGCGGTCGACCTCCGCCTGCTCGAGGCTGAAGCCGCCGCCGCCACACGCGGCAAGCGGCAGGACGATTATCACGATCATGGCTTTGGCGCTGGCCGAAGCGATAACGTTCCATTGCCCACTGTCAAAAGCTTGCGCGATACGCGACAATCGGCAATCTCCCCAGCCGGCGACAAATTTGGGAAAACTATGAGCGAAACCGGGTTAACAAGCGGTGACTTTACCGAGGCGGCGGAGCCGTTCCGGCTTTTTGCGGCGTGGCTCGACGATGCGACGAAGAGCGAGATCAACGACCCCAACAGCGTGGCTCTGGCGACGGTCGATGCCGAGGGCATGCCGAATGTGCGCATGGTGCTGCTCAAGGGCTTCGATGAGGGCGGCTTCGTCTTCTACACGAACTTCGAGAGCGCCAAGGGCCGTGAGATCCTGGGCAGCATGAAAGCGGCAATGTGCTTCCACTGGAAATCGCTGCGCCGGCAGGTGCGGGCGCGCGGCCCGGTGGAGATCGTCACCGACGCCGACGCCGATGCCTATTACGCGACCCGCCCGCGCGGCAGCCGCATCGGCGCCTGGGCCTCCAAACAGTCGCGGCCGCTGGAGAGCCGCTTCGCGCTGGAAAAGGCGGTCGCCGAATACACGGCGCGCCATGCGATCGGCGAGATCCCGCGGCCAAAACACTGGTCAGGCTTTCGCATCGTGCCGCAGAGCATCGAGTTCTGGCACGACCGCCCGTTCCGGCTGCACGACCGTGTCGTCTTTTCGCGCAACGCCGAGGGCGGCTGGGACAAGGTGAGGCTTTATCCGTAGGGGACGATGCCGCGCTGTTTCAATCGCAGGAGTGACTCCTATGTGGCTGCGCAGGCCATCGAGGATTTTGTAGCCCGTGAGGAATGGCAACTCGCCGAAATAGAGGCAGGATTGGCTGAAGCCTCGCGCGGCGATTTTGCCAGTGCCGGCGAGGTAGAGGCTGTTGTCGGGAAATACGTCAAGTCGACCCGCCAGGCATAAGCCACAGTCAATCCGCTAAACCGAGCGGGCGCTGCGGCGGCTTGATGAAATCGGCGCGCATGGCGAGAAAGACAATCCCGAGGCCGCCGCGAGAGTCATTGCGCGCATCGTAACGGCGGCGGGACATCTCGCCGAACAACCGCGATGGGGCGTGTCGGGCGCATCAAGGGGACACGGGAACTCGTCTTGGTCGAAGCCGTATATCATCCCTCATCGCGTCGACGGCGAGACTGTCGAAATCCTCACCGTCATGCACGCCGCCCAGCGGTGGCTTAGGCCTTGTAAGTCGCTCGGCACCCAGGTCAGGCCATACCGCCTGCGCCGAACCACCCGGAACTCCCGGGCTCCAGAGACCTGGCGCTTCCGATCTCACTTCTCGATCTCGTGTGCGTGAAACGTTCCAGCTTGCGGGGACGAACCAGGGAAGGGCTCAACGCGCCGCTGGCGCAAATTCAGGAGGACGCAATGCATTCACTCAGGTTGGTCACGATAGCCGGTCTTGCCGGCCTTTTCGCTTCGCAAGCCTTTGCGGAGGACGCGATGGGGACAATGACGGTGATGAAGGGTGGCGAGGTCATGGCGATCATGCCCGATGGGCATATGGGCACCATGATGCCCGACGCGAAGATGAGCGCCGAAATGATGAAAATGGCGAAACCGATCAAGCATTGCATGATGTTGATGACCGACGCCAAAGGCAAGACATTCATGATCGACACGTCTTCGGCAAAGGCCCAGGCCGAATGTAAAAAAATGGCGATGTGACAAAGAGAGCATGGCGAGAAAACCCGCCGGTTGCTGCCGGCGGGTCCACGATGCGAGACAAGGCCAGAAGGTCTAGGCCTTTTTCCTGGTCAAGAAGGCGGTCAAGGCGGCGCGGGCTTCATCGGATTTGAGCCGCTCGCGGAAATGCTGGCTTTCCTGGCCGATGCGCTCGACAAGGTCTTCGCGCGAGCCGCGCATCAGGTCTCGCGCGATCCTCAGCGCTTGCGGCGGCTTGGCCGCGATCTGGCCCGCCGCCGCCAATACCGATGCTTCGAGTGCGTCTTCCTCGACCACCTCGTAGATCAGCCCGGCGGCCTTCGCCCGCTCGGCCGAAAAGCCCTCGCCAAGGCCAAGCAGCGCGAAAGCGCCCTGCCGGCCGAGGATCTGCGGTGCGAGCAGGCTCGAACCGGCCTCCGGCACAAGGCCGAGATCGACGAAGGGCGTCCGGAATATTGTGCGCGGCGTGGCGAACGTCAGGTCGCAATGCAGGTTGAGCGTGGTGCCGATGCCGACCGCAATCCCGTCGACGCCGGAAACCATGGGCTTTTCCACTTTGGCCAACGCCATCAGGAAATCCCAGACTTCGGTACCGCCTTCGCCGCCCGAGGCGATGACCATGAAATCGGCAAGGTCGTTGCCGGACGAGAAGGCACCGGGCACGCCGAGAAAGACATGGACGCGGATCGCCGGATCGGCGTCGCCGCCGGTAAGAGCCGCCGACATTGTCGCATACATGGCGCGGGTCAGGGCGTTCTTCTTGTCCGGACGGTTGATGCGGATGATCTGGATGGCGCCCTGGCGTTCGACGAGGATGTGGTCTGTCACGGATTGTCCTTTGTGAATTTCGGGCGTTTGCGAACGTCAGGCTGAAATCAGCGACTTGCCGGCAACGCCAAGGCTGTCGGCGCCGCCGATGACGCGCTCCTTCAGCGCGCCCACCTCGCCCAGCAGGTTCTCGGCGAAGAACCGGCAAAGCGCGATGCGGTTTTGGTCGGCAAGCGCACCGCGCGCCAGATAGGCGCTGCCAGCGGCAAGCGAGATCAGCCTGAGATAAGGTGTGGCGCCGGCCAGCGCCTCGTCCGAACGGCCTTCGGCCTGCAGGTCTTGCAGGAAACGGGTTGCCTGGGAGAGGTCGTCGAGCGCCTGGTCGAGCCGATCGGCGGTGCGGCCGAAGCCTTCAAGGTTCGACGCTCGCACCGCATCGGCGACGGCCTTGAGCTCGGCGATGTAGCCATGCACATGCTGGCCGCCGCCGAGCGGCAGTTTGCGCGTCACCAGATCGATTGCCTGGATGCCATTGGTGCCTTCGTAAATGGGCGCAATGCGTGCGTCGCGATAAAGCGCTGCAGCCCCCGTCTCCTCGATGAACCCCATGCCGCCATGCACCTGAAGCCCAAGCGAGGCGACCTCGACGCCGACATCGGTGGAAAACGCCTTAGCCAGCGGCGTCAAAAGATTGGCGCGTTCCTGCCAGTGCTTTGCATCCTCGCTCGCGGACGCGAGATCGATGGCGTGGGCGCAGGAATAGCAGATGGCGCGGGCAATCTGGGTCAGCGCCTTCATAGTCAGAAGACTGCGCTGGATGTCGGGGTGATGCACGATCGGCGCCATGCCGGCACCGCGATAGCTTGCCGCCTTGCCTTGCCGGCGATCATTGGCGTAGGCCAGCGCCTTCTGCGTCGCCGCCTCGGCGACCGCGACGCCCTGGATGCCGACGGCAAGACGCGCATTGTTCATCATGGTGAACATGCAGGCGAGGCCTTTGTTCTCCTCGCCGACCAGCCAGCCAATCGCGCCGGGCGTGCTGCCTTCGAAGCCATCGCCATAGATCATGGTGCAGGTCGGCGAAGCGTGGATGCCCAATTTGTGCTCCAGCGCGGAGCAGAAGACGTCATTGCGCCCGCCCAGCGCGCCATCGTCGCCAACCAGGAATTTCGGCACCAGGAACAGCGAAAGGCCACGCGTGCCGGCCGGCGCGTCCGGCAGCCGCGCCAGCACCAGATGGATGATGTTGTCGGTGAAATCGTGCTCGCCATAGGTAATGAAGATCTTTTGCCCGAAGATGCGGTAGGTGCCGTCGCCGGCCGGCTCGGCACGGGTTCGCAAGGCATTCAGGTCCGAGCCGGCCTGCGGCTCGGTCAGGTTCATAGTGCCCATCCATTCGCCAGAGACCAGCTTTTCCAGATATTTGGCCTTGAGCGCTTGCGAGCCGTGCTTGTCGAGTGCTTCGACCGCACCCATGGTCAGCGTCGGAGCGATGCCGAACGCCATTGAGGCGGAGTTCCACATTTCGAGCGCGGCGGCGCCGAGCATGGCCGGCAGCGCCTGGCCGCCATACGCTTCCGGCGCGGACAGCGCGTTCCAGCCGCCATCTATCCAGCGGCGATAAAGTTCCTTCCAGCCGGTTGGCGTGGTGACGGCAGCGCCGTTGAGCACCGCGCCTTGCCGGTCGCCGATCTCATAGAGCGGCGCCACCTCCTCACTGGCGAAACGGCCGGCCTCGGCCAGAATGGCGTCGACGAGGTCTTCGCCGAGTTCGCCAAAGGTGCCGGCATCGAGCGCCGCCTTCAAGCCGGCGACATGCTTCAGGGTGAAGGCGATTTCCTCGACCGGTGCCCGATACATGGCGCTCGCTTCTCCTCAGCCTGGCTCTCCTCAGTCCGGCAGGCCAAGTTAAGACCCGTGCCGGCGCAAAATCATCTGCTTTCGGAGTTCCCTGTCCATCTTCTTTTTACGTAAACGTCAAACTTTGTCACGTGGATTTTGCAATTGCCACGACGCAGGCTAAATTCGCCAAGATAGAGCAGAATACCGAAATAGGATTGCCTCGTGCTCGCAGACTTGACGCCCATCGCTGCATCGAATGCGCCTGCTTTGGCGGGCGGCCGGTTTTTGCTATCATGAAGGTAAGGTCGAGAACGGCGCAGCCTATTGGTCGGATCGCGGCACATTGTGCTCACCACCATGCTCGCTGACCCCTCATCGCAAACGCGAGGCCGAGGGAACGCTGTCGCAAGTGCCGGCGCTCAATCCGTTTCATATCCCCTCTCGCCAGTGACAACCATCAAGACCATCGACGGAGAAGCTGTCCGAGCCGTGGCATCCGCGGGCCGCGATCGAAAGCATTTCCTTAACCATGGCGGTTCAGGATCTGGCTTTGGCCAGCAAGGACCTGCTGTTTGAAAACGCCGGCGCACCCCCTTGTCCGCTCAGCGCTTCTCCTTGTCGCGGCCGCGATAACCCTGGCGCTGACGCCGGCAAGGGCCTCGGATTTCTCCGAACCGTGGAAGGATGCGGACCGGGCGCTGGTCGTCGACGCCTACGAATACAATTCCATTGACTGGACCCGGCTAGCTGCCGACAAGCGTCTTGTCGGCTTCATCAACAAGGCATCCGACGGAATGCCGCCACCCTATTTCTGTTTCGGCGACGAGACCGAGATGCGTCTGTGCAAGACGCTTTGGAAGCGCCATGCGATGGCACAGGAACTGTTCCAGACGCGCAAGGTGGTGGCCAAGGCGCTGGGCCTGAAATGGGGTGCCTATCATCTCGCCCGCCCTGGCAACCCCGTGGGACAGGCCGATAATTTCATCAATTTCGTGAAACCCGGGCCGGATGACCTGCTTGCCCTCGACATCGAGGACGATGATCCCACCCAATGGATGTCGCTCGAGGATGCCGAGGAATTCGTGCGCCATGTGCATCGTCGGGTTGGCCGCTTTCCGGTGCTCTACACCAACGGCACGACCGCCAGGCATATCGCCGACAATAAGTATAAATACCCGCTCCTGTCCCGGTTGCCGCTGTGGTACGCGCGTTATAAGCCAGACATCGATGTGCATTTTCCGATGGGCAACTGGCAGGGCTATGCGCTCTGGCAGTTTTCGGCGCGAGCAAATTGCGGCCGGTTCCGCTGTCCCTACAGGGTTGCGGGCACGCCCAACGATATCGATGTCAGCGTCGCGCCGATGAACGCGACGGAATTGCGCGCACAGTGGCCGTTCGGCGGCCTGATCGACGTGCAGCCGGATTATCTCGCCTCGATACCGGTGCCGCTCTCACGCGAGGCGGGGCTCGCCGGCACTGCCATGACCTATGCCACAGTGGCAGCACCCGCGAGCCTCGAGCAACTGGTCGCGGTATTCAGGACGCGCTTGGCCAGGTTCAGCAGCGGCTTTCAAATGCCTGCGGCGAAGGCGGCGCCGAGCCTTCCGCGCGGGATTGCCGAATATGTTGCCTGGACGCGAAACGAAGAGCGCCTGGCATCGGTGTCTGGAATTGCCCCCACCGCCGATGCGGTCAGCAGCGTCTCGACCGTATTCGGCCGCGGCCTGCGCTGAGGCTGAGGGCCGCCTGAAGCGTCAGTTCGCCTGCTCGCGCGCCACCGCCAGCCAGCCAATGTCGCGGCGGCGAAAGCCTTGCGGCCAGTCGATCCGGTCGAGCGCGGCGTAAGCCTTCTTCTGCGCCTCGCCGACGGTGCGGCCGGTCGCCGTGACGTTGAGCACGCGACCGCCATTGGCGACGAGTGCGCCGCCGTTGATTGCGGTGCCGGCGTGAAAAATCTCGACGCCCTCACCTGCCGCCGCCTCGACGCCGCGAATGACCGAGCCCTTTTCCGGCGTGCCGGGATAACCCCTGGCTGCCATCACCACGGTGAGCGCCGCCTCGTCGCGCCAGCGCACCGAGGTGTGCGCCAGCTGGCCGTCGGCGGCGGCGTTGAGTAGGACCAGGAGATCGTCCTTCAGCCGCATCATCAGCACCTGGCATTCCGGGTCGCCGAAACGGTTGTTGTATTCGATCAGCTTCGGCCCGCTGTCTGATATCATCAGCCCGGCGAACAGCACGCCGGAAAACGGCGCGCCTGTTTCAGCCATGCCGCGCATGGTCGGCTCGACGATCTCGCGCATGGTTCGGTCGATCATCTCCGGCGTCATCACCGGCGCCGGCGAATAGGCGCCCATGCCGCCGGTGTTGGGGCCGGTGTCGCCGTCACTGAGGCGCTTATGATCCTGCGCGGTGCCGAAGGGCAGCGCGGTGATGCCGTCGCAAAGGCAGAAGAAGCTTGCCTCTTCGCCGCTGAGAAACTCCTCGACCACCACTTCGGCGCCGGCCTGGCCGAAGGAGCCGTCGAAACAGGCGTCGAGCGCGGCCAGCGCCTCGTCAAGCGTCATGGCGACGGTGACGCCCTTGCCGGCAGCGAGGCCGTCGGCCTTGATGACGATCGGCGCACCCATTCTCTCGACATAGGCCTTGGCCGAAGCCAGATCGCCGAAGCGGCCATAGGCGGCGGTCGGGATGCCGTATTTGGCGCAGAGGTCCTTGGTGAACCCCTTCGAGCCTTCCAGCCGTGCCGCTGCCTTTGACGGGCCGAAGACGCGGATGCCCTCGGCGCGAAGGTCGTCGGCAATGCCGGCGACCAGCGGCCCTTCCGGGCCGACCACGACGAGGTCTATTTCTTTCTCGCGGCAAAACCGGACCACCGCTGCATGATCCGAAACATCGAGCCTCACCAGTTCGGCTTCGCCGCCGATGCCCGGATTGCCGGGCGCCGCGTAGAGTTTGGTCAGCAGCGGCGACGCCGCCATCTTCCAGGCCAACGCATGTTCTCGTCCGCCGGAGCCGATCAGCAAAACACGCATGCCTGGATTCCTTGCCCGTTCCGATCAGGACTGCGCTATTGCGCCCCGGGCGGCGGGTCAAGACATTTGGCTGTCCGCGGCGGCGATTCCGCGCCGCGAGCGGATCCGGCCTGCTTGACGCTTGACGGCATTCGCCTCTGCTGCCACTCCAGCAAAATGGAAACCGTCCAGTCGAAAGCGGCCCAGGGCCGCGTCGCCGATGCGCCGAGCGGCCACTGGGTCTATCGCGCGCTGCCGCGGGGGTTGTGGCCCTATGCGCAGCTTGCCCGATGGGACCGGCCGATCGGCTGGCAATTGCTGCTGTGGCCATGCTGGTGG
The DNA here is from genome assembly GCF_040319365.1 of Mesorhizobium sp. M0923. Classification (NCBI taxonomy): domain Bacteria; kingdom Pseudomonadati; phylum Pseudomonadota; class Alphaproteobacteria; order Hyphomicrobiales; family Phyllobacteriaceae; genus Mesorhizobium; species Mesorhizobium sp. M0923. The sequence continues at coordinate 319,675 of NZ_JAMYNW010000002.1, forward strand.
TCGGCTGCACTTGCCGCGAGCGCCTATCCGCGTCCGACGGACCCGCTGCTCTCGCTGCTGCCGTCGCCGTGGTATCTGCTGCTGTTTTTTCTTGGCGCGTTCGCCATGCGTGGCGCCGGCTGCACCTACAACGACCTAGTCGACGAGGACATCGACAACCAGGTGGAACGCACACGCTCGCGACCGCTGCCGGCCGGCAAGGTTACGCGCCGGCAGGCCTGGATGTTTGTTGTCTTGCAGGCACTGGTCGGCCTCGCCGTGCTTTTGCAGTTCAACAGCTTGGCCATCTTGCTCGGCATCGGCTCGCTGGTCATCGTCGCCATCTACCCGTTCATGAAGCGGTACACCAATTGGCCGCAACTGGTTCTCGGTCTTGCCTTTTCCTGGGGGGCGCTGATGGGATGGGCGGTCGAGTTCGGCGATCTCGATGGGCCGGCAATCATGCTCTATATCGGCTCGATCCTGTGGGTGATCGGCTATGACACGATCTATGCGCATCAGGACAAGGAGGACGACGCCATCGTCGGCGTGCGCTCGACGGCGCGCCTGTTCGGCGACAACACCAAGGGCTGGCTTGCCGGACTTTATGGCGGAGCGCTGGTCTGCTTCGCCATTGCTTTCGCCTCGGCGCAGGCACCGGTGCCGGCGCTCGCCGGGCTGATTGCCGCCGGCGCCCATCTGGCGCGGCAGATCGGCGTGCTCGACATCGACGATCCGGACCAGTGCCTGAGGCTGTTCAGATCGAACAACCAGGTCGGCTGGCTGATCTTCCTCGGCCTGATCGGCGGCGCGGTTTGGGTGGCGCTGAAGCCGCTGGTTTAGGAGCCTTTTCCCTTCTCCCCCTGTGGGAGAAGGTGGATTGGCGCGTAGCGCCAAGACGGTTGAGGGGTGTTGGAAGAAATGAGGCGTTGGCGGTCCCTGGAACACCCCTCATCCGACCGAGCTCCGCTCGGCCACCTTCTCCCACAGGGGGAGAAGGAAGAGGCGCTCAGGCCTATTCCCGCGAAATAAGCTCCTCGCCGCCGATGACCAGCCTGAGGCCGAGGTCGCCGGCGCGGCGGCGGGCGAGGAAGCGCGGGCGGCGCATGGTCGAGACGCGACCCTTGCGGCGGTCCTGCGCCGGCAGCGCCTTGATGGCGGCGCCGAGCGATTCTTCCAGCGTCCGAGCAATGCCGTCGGCCTCGATCAGCAGCATCGGCAGACGGTAGGCGTCGGCCCAGGCGCGCCAGTCGGCGGCGACGTCGTCTAGATCGTCGGCGACCAGCAGCGGCACCGACAGCATCGGGTCGTTGTGCAGAAGCTCAAGCGTCACTGTGACATTGCCATCCGGATCCTCCATCGCGCGCGCGGCGACGCCGCGAAACGCGTTGGCGGGCAGAGCGATGATCGCCGGCACGCCGCTGATCTCCAGCGTGCGGCGGATAACCGCGCCGCGCTGATCGATGGTGAAGGTAACGTCGCCATAGTCGTCGCGCGTGGCGTAGCTCACCACCTGCGGCAGGCGGAATGGGTCGAGGCGCATATTGCGCCCGGCCCAGACTGGCTTCAGTCCAGTGTTCATATCGTGCCTTTCCTGTTTCTCCTGAGAGCCGGTGTTTCCGGATCTCCGGGCCGGTTTTCCCAGCCTCGTTGTGGAGAAACATTAGCGCGAGCTTCTTATCCTCGCGCTTAAGAAAGTCGGTTAAATTTTGCTGATCCGAGGCGGATGGTTATCGGAATACGAACCGGCGCGGGCCGGCGAAAGGATCAGATAACCTTACCGGGATTCATGATGCCGGCGGGATCGAAAGCGGCCTTCACCCTGCGCATCAGCTCGATCGCCATCGGCGGCGCCGTCGCGATCAATTCGTCCCGCTTCAACTGGCCGATGCCGTGCTCGGCCGAGATCGAGCCATGAAACGAGCGCACGACGTCGTGCACGGCCTTGTTCATGACGTGGTAAAGGCCGAGAAACGCCTCGTCGTCACCGTCGACCGGCCGGGAAATGTTGTAGTGCAGATTGCCGTCGCCCATGTGGCCGAAGCAGACGACGCGTGCGCCGGGACTGACCGATTGCACGGCGCCGGCGGCCTTTTCGATGAAGGGCGGGATCGACGCCACCGGCACCGAGATGTCGTGCTTGATCGAGGCACCTTCGGGTCTCTGCGCCTCGGGCAGCACTTCGCGGAAATTCCAGAACGCATCGCCCTGGGTGATGCTTGACGCGATCACCGCATCGCCGACGATCCCTTGCTCGAGGCCTGCCTCCAGCACCTCTTCGATCAGCGCCCGTGCATCCTCGGCCGAGCGGCCCGACGAGATCTGCATCAGCACATACCACGGCCAATCGCCGGCCAGCGGCCGCACTACGCCTTGTGCGTGGGCAAGCGTGAAGTCGTAAGGCCTCTGGCCGATCAGCTCGAAGGCGGTGAGCGCTGCCCCTGCACGGTCCATCGCGAGGCTGAACAGCGACAGTGCCGCCTCCGGCGATGACAGGCCGGCAAACGCCACCTCGCGCCCCTTGGGCTTGGGGAAAAGCTTGAGCACGGCGGCGGTGATGATGCCGAGCGTACCCTCGGCGCCGACGAACAGGTCCTTCAGATCATAACCGGTATTGTCCTTCTTCAGCTTGCGCAGATCGTCGAACACTTCGCCGGTCGGCAGCACCACTTCGACGCCGAGGCAGAGTTCGCGCGCATTGCCGTAGGCAAGCACGCCGGTGCCACCGGCGTTGGAAGAGAGATTGCCGCCGATCTGGCAGGAGCCTTGCGCGGCAAGCGACAGCGGAAACAGCCGGTCGGCGGCATCGGCCGCTTCCTGCAGCGTCTGCAGGATGACGCCGGTTTCGACCGTCACCGTGTTGGACAGGGTATCGATCTCACGGATGCGGTTTAGCCGCGACAGCGACAGCACGATCTCGCGGCCGGACGCGTCCGGCACCTGGGCGCCGACCAGCCCGGTGTTGCCGCTTTGCGGTACAATCGGCGTGCCCGTTTCGCTCGCCAGCCGCATGATGCGGCTGACCTCCTCGACGGTCCCCGGCCTCAGCACCAGCGCCGTCCTGCCGTGCCAAAGTCCGCGCCGCTCGGCGAGGTAAGGCGTGATGTCCTGCTGGTCGCGCAGCGCATATTTGTCGCCGACGATTGTCACAAAGCGCGCGATGACGGCAGGATCGAGGTCGGGGGAAATGTCGTTCATGGGTGGAAACTATGGTGCTCAATCCATCTTGTCACGAGGGGCGATCTTGTCACGCGGGGCGGCGGCGCGCGAAAGCCTGTCGTTGATCGCCTCGCCCAGCCCTTCGAACGGGATCGGCTCGACGGCGATGGTTTTGGCGCCGCTGCCATCGAGATCCTGCAGATGAGCGAAGAGATTGCTTGCTGCCTCGCGCAGGTCGCCGGTCTCCGACAAATTGCGCAGTGCGGCTGCATCGCGCCAGCCCTCGGCACGGCGGCGGCCGAAGGCCAGCAAGGCTTCGCCTGTGGCGACCTTGCCGGCATTGAGCCGCACCGCCGCACCCGGAGCGTAATGCGAGGCGAGCATGCCGGGCGCCTCGATGCCCGAAGCGCCGCGCAGCAACTTTGTCCCGGCCACTGCTTCGATCTCTTCGGCGGCAATGCCGCCCGGTCGCAGCAGCCGCAGCTTTCCGGCTTCGACCTTGAGGATCGTCGATTCCAGCCCGACCCGCGTCGCGCCGCCATCGACGATGAGCTTGATCCGGGGACCGAGGTCGGCGGCCACGGCCTCGGCCGTGGTGGCGCTGATCCTGCCCGAGGAATTGGCGCTGGGCGCCGCAAGCGCGCGGCCGAACCTGGCGATCAGCTCGCCGCCAAAGCCTTTCGGCATGCGCAGCGCGATGGTGTCCAGACCGGCGGTGACCAGCGGATGAATGCCGTTGCCGGGCCGCTGCGGGAGAACCAGCGTCAGCGGTCCCGGCCAGAATGCCTGCGCCAATCTTTCCGACAGCGGATCGAACAGCGCGATGCGCTCGGCCATCGTCGGATCGGCTATATGGGCGATCAGCGGGTTGAAGCGCGGGCGACCCTTGGCTTCGAAGATACGAGCCACGGCAACGCCATTGGTCGCGTCGCCGGCCAGCCCATAGACGGTCTCGGTCGGTATGGCGACGACGTCGCCGCTTTCGAGCAGCGCCAACGCCCTTTCCATCGCCTCGCCGACGGTACGAATTTCAGCCACTGTCGTCACCTCACGGATGCGGGTGCCTAATACGGCGACGCCGGGCGAGCAAGCCCAGGCGTTGGCGAATCGCAAATCGCTAAAATGCTATGTTTCCCCGCAAGCCGGCATCAACTGCCCTCGGCTAGGGTGCCGTCTTCTTGGGCAAGGGGAACTATCATGCTTTCGATGCGTATCCTTGGTGCGCTTGGTCTGGCGGTTATGGCCGGCACGGCACAGGCCTCGTCGCTGGTTTTTCTCGGGCAGACGACGGCGACGCCTTCGGTGGTCGGTACGGTGGCCAGTCCCGGCTCGGTCGAGCGGACGAAAACACCGTCGATCGTCGCGCTTGGCGAGAAGCTGGCCAACGTCAATGGAAACGTCACCGATGAAAAGGTCGCGGCAATCCCGAGCCAGCCGAGCCATGGCTTCACCGGAAGCCCGATGATCATTCGCGGCGGTATCGTCGGCGATGCCTTTGCAACGCCCGCGCCCAGAGCCGCGCCGGCCACCGCCGCCGCGCCCGCCGCGAACAGCAAGGCCGATCCAAAGGTCGCCAGCAAAACCCCTGAGCCGGCAGCGCCGCAGCCTGCGCCGCTAGCAGCTCCCGACCAGCCCAAATAGCGCCACAAGCGATGATTTTTTCCCAGACGTCAGCCGGCTATCTTGGAGAAATCCGCGACCCGGTCGGTCGCCGCGCGGATGCGGGCGAGCAATGCCAGGCGATTGGCGCGCACCGCCTGGTCCTCGTCGTTTACCAGGACTTTCTCAAAGAATGAATCAACCGGCTCGCGCAACACGCTAAGCGCCAGCATGGCGGCGGAAAAGTCTTCGTTTTGAATTCCTTCGCCGGCTTGCCTCTCGGCCTGATTCACCGCCGCGAACAGGGTTTTTTCGGCGCCCTCCCGGAACAGAGCCGGCTCAACGCTGCTTGCGATCGCTGTCGCCTTCTTCTCTTCGGCAGCCACGATGTTGGCCGCGCGCTTGGTGCCGGCAAGCAGGTTCTTGCCGTCCTCGGTGTCGAGGAACGAGCCAAGGGCTTCGACCCGGCGGACGATTTGCAGAAGGTCGTCGTTTTGCGAAGCCCCCTCATCCGGCCGCTTCGCGGCCACCTTCTCCCCGAGGGGAGAAGAGGTCGCCAACGCCGGTGCCAGCCTCTTCTCCCCAGCGGGGAGAAGGTGGCCCGAAGGGCCGGATGAGGGGGCAGCGCCACTCGCCAGCACCGCGTCGATCAGGTCGTGCCGCGCACCCTGGTCGCGGAGATAGACTTTGAGGCGATCGTGGAAGAAGGAGAGGAGGTTGTTGATCTCTCGCTGCTGCCTTTCTCCGGAACGTTCAAAGGTGTTGTTTGAGATTGCGGAATCGCGTTCGATGACGAGATCGGTAAGCGAATCTCCTCCGAGTTGCTGCTCTAGCTCCGCAGCAATTTCGAACTGTCGGTCGAGTTTGGGATCGCGTATGTGACCTGCAATATCTTCGGACGCGATATTGGCCACAGATTTCAGGGACAACCTAATCCCGTTCTCAATCAGTATCCTCGTTACCCCCAGCGCCGCTCTCCGCAGCGCATAGGGGTCCTTCGATCCGGTCGGTTTTTCGTCGATCGCCCAGAACCCGACCAGCGTATCGAGCTTGTCGGCGAGCGCCACGGCGATCGATACCGGATCAGTCGGCACGCGATCTGACGGCCCCTGCGGCTTGTAGTGCTCCTCGATCGCAGCGGCGACCGACGGATGCTCGCGTTGCAGCAGGGCGTATTTGCGACCCATGGCGCCCTGCAGTTCCGGGAATTCGCCAACCACCTCGGTGGTGAGATCGGCCTTGGCGAGGACGGCAGCGCGACGCGCCAGCGCGGTAATCTCCCCCCTTGAGGGGGAGATGTCGCCGAAGGCGACAGAGGGGATCGGTGCGTCCTGACGCGACTCTCTCTTGTGGACCGAGGATGCCGGCGCTTCACGCGAAGCGACCCCCTCTGGCCTGCCGGCCATCTCCCCCTCAAGGGGGGAGATTGCGCGCACCACGATTGGTGCCAGTTCTTCGGCCAAGCGCGCAATCCGCTCCACCCGCTCGCCCTGCGTGCCGAGCTTGGCATGAAACGTCACATTGAGATGGTCGAGGCGGGCCATGCGCTGGTCGAGCGGCTTGTTGAGGTCAAGCCCGAACTTTTCCGCCGATGCCTGCAACTGGTCGAGATCCGGCAGGTCGCCCTGGTCGGTCTTCCAGAAATAGAGCGCGTCGGACAGGCGGGCGCGCACGACCTTGCCGTTGCCATGGGCGATCTCCTTGCCGCCATCCTTGGCCTCGACATTGGCGGTCAGGATGAAGCGGTTGGAGAGCTCTTCGCCCGCGCCATGCGGCCGCGTCACAAAACACTTCTGGTTGGCGCGGATGGTGAGCCGGATCACCTCGGCCGGAATGGCCAGAAAATCCTGCTCGAATTCGCCCATCAGCACGACGGGCCATTCGACCAGGCCCGACACTTCCTCCAGCAGCCCCTCGTCCTCGACGAGGTCGAGCCCGCTGGCGAAGGCGAGGTTCCTGGCATCGGCAAGAATGATCTCCTTGCGTCGGTCGGCATCGAGCACGACCTTGGCCGCTTCAAGCTTGGCGACGTAATCGTCAAAGCGGCGCACCGTGATGGCGCCCGGCGCATGAAAACGGTGGCCGTAGGTGACGTTGCCTGAGCGGATACCGTCGATCTCGAAATCGACCACCACCGGCTCCTCGGTTTCCGGGCCGAAGGTGCACAGGATCGATTGCAGCGGCCGCACCCAGCGCAGCGACCCGGGCTTGGCCGACGCCGGCCCCCAGCGCATCGATTTCGGCCAGGGGAAGTTGCGGATGATGCCCGGCACCAGCTCGGCGATGATCTGCTCCGCCGACCTGCCCGGCCTGGAAATATGGGCGACATAGAAGTCGCCCTTCTTCGGATCGGAATGGACATGCGCCTCGGCAATCGAGGCAAGGCCGGCCTTGCGCAGAAAACCTTGCACCGCCTGCTCGGGCGCCTTGGTCGAGGGGCCCTTGATCTCCTCGCTGATGTCCTTCGAGCGGGCGGTCAGGCCGCGGATGTCGAGCGCCAACCGACGCGGCGTCCAATATTCGCGCGCCGCCTCATAGGTCAGCCCGGCTTCGACCAGACCGTCGGTCAAAAGCTTCCTGAGATCGCCGGCCGCCTTGCGCTGCATGCGAGCGGGGATTTCTTCGGAACGAAGTTCTAGAAGCAGGTCAGGCATTGAAAGAGCTCACGCGACAAAAAACAGCCGCCGCTTCGCGGCGTCCTCCCCCATCGAGGCGGAGGTAAGCGGGGCATAGCAACTCGGTCGGCTGCTGTCACCCTTCCCAGCAAGATCGGGCCAGCACGATCAAGGCGTCCAGCGGCGATTTCCGAAAAAATTCAGCCTCCTGTCGGACACGCGCCGGTCCGCCCGTCCTTGGATCAAAGATTTCCATGAACCGAACGCAGCGCTGAAGCGACCAACGCTCAGGCAGAGAGCTATTGGCTGAACGACCATGAAAACGGCATCGACATTCCTGCAGATCCTCGCGCTCAGCGCCTGTTTTACAGCGCAGGTGCACGGTGCCTTCTCGATGCCCGGCGTCCGGCAGGCGCTGCGGACAATAGCCGGAGCAAGCGGCCAAGGCACGTTGCCAATCAGCGCCCCTGTCGAAATCGCCTGGAGCTAAGCCGCCATTCCACCCGCCTGCGTCAGCAGAAACGCCTCGCCGCAGGCTTTGGCCAGATTGCGCACCCGCAAGATGTAGCTCTGGCGCTCGGTGACGGAAATGACGCCGCGTGCGTCGAGCAGGTTGAAGACATGGCTGGCCTTGATGCACTGGTCGTAGGCGGGGAATACCATCCTGTGCATCGCCAGATTGTCGTTCGACGCCGGCGCGCCGGCTTGTAGCAGCGCCTTGCACTCGGCCTCGGCGTCTTCGAAATGCCTGAGCAGCATCACCGTGTTGGCGAATTCGAAATTGTGGCGCGAATATTCCTGCTCGGCCTGCAGGAAGACGTCGCCATAGGTCACCTTGTCGGCGCCTTCGCGGCCGTTGAAGTTGAGGTCGTAGACATTGTCGACGCCCTGCACATACATGGCCAGCCGTTCCAGCCCGTAAGTGAGCTCACCCGCCACCGGCGCGCATTCGATGCCGCAGACCTGCTGGAAATAGGTGAACTGCGACACCTCCATGCCGTCGCACCAGCACTCCCAGCCCAGTCCCCAGGCGCCCAGTGTCGGGCTTTCCCAGTCGTCCTCGACGAAGCGGATGTCGTGCAGCAGCGGATCGATGCCGATCGCGGCCAGCGAGCCGAGGTAAAGCTCCTGCAAATTGGGCGGATTGGGCTTCAGGATCACCTGGTATTGGTAATAATGCTGCAGCCGGTTCGGATTTTCGCCATAGCGGCCGTCCTTGGGGCGGCGCGAGGGCTGGACATAGGCCGCGTTCCAGCGTTTTGGGCCGAGCGCGCGCAATGTCGTTGCCGGATGAAAGGTACCGGCGCCGACTTCCATGTCGTAAGGCTGGAGGACGACGCAGCCATAGTCCGCCCAATAATTATGCAAGGTCAGGATCAGCCCCTGGAACGAGCGGCTGGGATGCGTGTGGGCAGGGATGTCAACGGTCACGGCGGCCTCCGGCGGGATGCGGCACCTCGTAGAGTGCCGCTCCGCGACCGTCAAGGCGATGGGGTCACCCCTTCGGAGCGGGCGCCGGCTCGGGCTTTACGTTCGGGGTTTCCTGCGCCGTGTTGGATTCGATCGGCGGCAGGCCCTTCATCAGCTTTTGCTGCAAGGCGGCAAGCACGTCCGGGTCCGGCTTCAGGTCGCGGGCCTGGTTCCACTGGAAGGTGGCTTCCAGCTTGCGGCCAACGCGCCAGTAGGCGTCGCCGAGGTGATCGTTGAGCACCGGATCCTCCGGCTTCAACGAAACGGCGCGTTCCATTTCGCGCACAGCGTCGTCGAACTGGCCAAGGCGATAATAGGCCCAGCCCAGCGAATCGACGATGTAGCCGTCGCTCGGCCTCAGGTCGACGGCCTTCTGGATCATCGCGAGGCCTTCCTTGAGGTTCATGTCCTTGTCGACCCAGGAATAGCCGAGATAGTTCAAAACCTGCGGCTGGTCGGGGTAGAGCTCCAGCGCCTTGCGGAAATTCGGCTCGGCCTTCGGCCATTCCTTCAGCCGCTCATAGGCGATGCCGCGCTGGTAGAAGATGTTCCAGTTGACGGCGGTCGGCGTCTTCAGCACCTCGACCGCCTTGTCATAAAGATTGGCGGCGGAGCGGAAATCCTCCTTCGAGGAATAGACCCCGCCGAGCGCCAGATAGGCGCGCATGTCGTCGGGATGCGCATCGACGATGGCCTTGAGGTGGGTGATCGCCTCGTCGTTGCGGTCGAGATCGGCAAGGTTGAGGCCGAGCTGCAGGTCCGAAAGCTCCTTCAGCGGCGAACCGGCGGGAATGCGGCGATAGAGCGCGATGGCGCCCTCGCCGTCCTTCAACTGCTCGGCAACGGCGGCAAGCTGAACGAGCGCCGCGTCATTGTCGGGCCGCAGCGCCAGCGCATATTGCAGATAAAGCCGCACGAACGGCTCGCCGCCGCCGCGGTTGAGCGCGGTGGCGAGATCGAGCAGGATTTCCGAGGCGCCGTCCGACGGGCCGGCAGCGAAGGGTTGGATCCTTTCGCCCTTGTTGATCTTGTCGCGAAGGGCTGCAATCTCGACCTTGCCGGGCGCAAATGTCTCGGCCTGGTCGAGCACCGACAGCGCCTTGGCCTTGTCGCCCTTACGGGCGAGGAAAGAGGCGTAGGCCTGCGCGTTGCGCATCCATGTTTCGGGGGCGGCACCGCCGGCGGCCGTGTCCTGCAGGGTGGCGGTGTAGAGCGCATCCGCCCTGTCGAGCAGGCCGGAGGCGTCGGCAATCAAGGCACGGTGGAAGGACTTGAACAGGCCGAACCAGTCGGGGCCCTGCAGCTTGTCGATGGAAGCCATGGCCTCGCCGGCGTCACCCGCACCCTGCTTGGCCCAGCCGGTCATGACGCCGGAAATCAGCCGGTCGAGATCGGATTCGAGCGACAGCTTGAGCCAGTATTCGGCCTTGGAGAAATCCTTCTTGTGGAAGGAATCGATGGCCAGCGCCAGGCGCGAGAAGCGCTCGACATCGGGAACCGCCTTGAGCTTGTCGGCGTAGACCAGGGACTCATCGAAGCGCCCCTGTGCGATCAGCGACAGCATCAGGCTCTGCTGCAGTCCCGTATCGTTCGGATCGAAGGCAAGCGCCTGCTTGTAGTAGGAGACGGCGCTGTCGAGGTCGTTGTCGCCTTCAGCAATCCGGGCGGCGAGATAGGCCCCCGAGAAGGATGTGATCCTGACCGGCTCTGCGGTCTGTTTGGCATGGACCGGCAGAGCCGAGATCGCCATGCCCGTCGCGATTGCCAGCCCCGTCAGCCAGCGCGCATATCCTTGCCGCATCATATCCCTTTCAGCCAAACGCCATCTCCGCGTCAGCGGGATCGCCGTAGACTCGATCTTTACAGGTAAAGCATGGCCTTTTTGGGGTCGTGCTTCAACCCGGCCCGAATTCACAATCGGGTCAAGCAATTAATAAACCATGCCGAAAGGGCCTGAACTGCGACCCTTGACCGCGTGGCGTCCGCTTTGGCGCTGCCTGCGGGCGCTATTTCCCGATGCCGTAAGCGATCCATAAGCGCCAGCGGTTGAAAGCTTCCGCCATGCAACTTAGCGTGGCAGGATGAGATTTCAATTCTGCTTCGCCAGCCATGGGGGCGCCGATGCTGGAAGTGCCGCGCGATGAAGAAGCCTTCGCCATCGTCGATCGTATCTACGAAGCAGCGTTCGCCGCCGCCGACGCCGGAGGTCAATCCCAGAAGGGCCGCCGAACAAGCCGGTAAGTGAGGCGTCACGGCCCGGAACTCAGGACGTTTGCGAAAGCCTTGCGTCGAGCGCCTGCATGGCGACGGTGACAAGATCGTGCAGCCGTTTTTTCGGAATGCCGTCGCGTGCCTGCACCGAAAGGCCGTGCATCAGCGTGGCATAATAATCGCCCAACGCCGCGGCGTCGGTGGCCGGCTTCAATTCGCCATCGCGCACGGCCTTTTTCAATCGCTCGACGATCGATGCGGTACGTGCCAGCCGGTGCTCCGCCAGCCATTGCAGCACGGCGTCATTTTCGACGGCGCAATTGGTCGCGGCCGTCACCACCATGCAGCCCTGCGGCCGCCCCGGCCGCGTATAGATTTCGACGGCGTCGCGAAGCATGCGCTCGATGACGCGCCGGACGTTTGGTTCTTCCTGCAGCGCGCGCGTGGCGAAGCCGCCCTCATTGGCTTCGTAAAGCGCCACCGCTTCGCGAAACAGGTCCTCCTTCGAGCCGAAGGCGGCATAGATGCGCGCCGATGCGAGGCCAAGCGCCGATACGAGATCGGCCATCGAGGTGCCCTCGTAGCCGCGTCTCCAAAAGGCGTCGCGGGCTTTCTCAAGCGCCTGGTCGCGGTCGAATTCCCTTGGCCTGCCTGCCATGGCGGTCTCCAATTTTTGTCGATCAACAAATAATCCGCTTGACTTCGGATTGCAAATCTCAATTCTTTGTCGATCATTAAATAATTGTCGACAAGGAGACCGGCATGAGTTCACTCGATCAAGGCGCGCCGCTCGGGGCGATGGCAGCGCAAGGAACAACCAGCGCGAAGCGCGGCGCAACGCTGGCGCTGCTCGCCTTCGCGCAGCTCATCATCGCGCTCGACCTCAACATCGTCTTCGTGGCGTTGCCGGAGATCGGCGCCGGCCTCGGATTTTCAGGCCAGACCCTGCAATGGGTGGTCAGCGCCTATACCGTGTTCACCGGCGGCTTCCTACTGTTCGGCGGCCGGGCCGCCGACCTGATCGGCCAGCGCCGCGTCTTCATCTTCGCGCTCTGGCTCTACGCGCTCTCGTCCCTGGTCGGCGGCCTCGCATGGTCGCCGCAAATCATCATTGCGGCCCGCGCCGTGCAAGGCATCGGCGGCGCCTTCCTGTTTCCGGCGACGCTGTCGCTGATCAACCGTCTGTTCGCCGAAGGACCGGAACGCAACAGGGCGCTCGCCGTCTGGGGTGGCGCAGGCGCCAGCGGCCTGACGCTCGGTTCGCTTGCCGGCGGGTTTCTGACCAGCGCCTTCGGCTGGCCGTCGGTCTTCTACGTCAACGTGCTTTTGGCCGGGATCGCCATCATCGCGGCTTTCGCCATCATTCCGCGCGATCCGAAGCCGCACGAGCACCGCAGCTTCGATCTGCCGGGCGCGCTGACCGTCACCGCCGGCGCGACCTTGCTTGTCTTCACACTGGTTCAGGGGCCCGAATATGGCTGGGGATCGACCGCAATCATCGTCAGTGCAGCACTGGCGGCATTCTTCCTGATCGCTTTCACGATGATCGAGGCGAAGAGCGCCGATCCGCTGATGCCGCTGCGCCTGTTCCACAACCGCAGCCTCGTCGCCGGCATGACGATAACCTTCCTCTACATGGCCACTTTCGGAGCGCTGCCCTACTTCCTCACCGTGCTGTTGCAGAACGTGCACGGCTTCACCGCCTTGCAGACGGGCCTCGCCTTTCTCGTGCCGTCGGTCGCCATCGCCACCGGCACGCAAGCCGGCGAGCGTCTGGCGACGCGCTTTTCGACGCGCAGCACGCTGGTCGGCGGCATGATCGTCGGCGCGGTAGGCACAGCATTGATGGTATCAGGCGCGACCGCGGAGAGCAGCTATCTGTCCCTCGTACCCGGCCTGATCGTCTCCGGCGTCGGACAAGGCATCGTCTGGACAGCAATGTGGATTGCCGCCGCTTCCGGCGTTGCGCATGATCAGCAAGGCGTCGCCTCGGGGATGGCTTCGACGACACGCAATGTCGGCAATGCCGTCGGCATGGCCGTGCTGATTGCGATTGCGAACAGCCAAATCGGCGAATTGTCCGGCAATGCCTTGAAAATTGCCGTCGCCGACGGCATCCAGGTCGCCTTCTGGCTCGCGGCGGCGGGCATCGTCGTCAGCCTGCTCGCAGCAATGGTTCTTCCGGCAAAGGCGCGATGAGAACAGGCGCGGGCGCCGACGCCTGTCAATTCACCCGGCTGATGCAGAAATCGATGACGTCGATCAGCGCCGATTTCTGCGGCGTCGCCTCGAGCGGCGCCAGCGCGTCGCGGGCGATCTCGCCGAAGTGGCGGGCGCGTCCGATGGTGTCGGCAATTGCGCCGTGGCGGAGCATCAGGCCGACGGCCTTCTCCAGTCCGGCATCGTCGGCGGCATTGTCCTCGATGGCGCGTTTCCAGAAGCTGCGCTCGGCCTTTGTGCCGCGCCGATAGGCGAGGATCACCGGCAGCGTCACCTTGCCCTCGCGGAAATCGTCGCCGACATTCTTGCCGAGGTCCTTGCTGGTGCCGCCGTAATCCAGCGCATCATCGATCAGTTGGAAGGCAAGGCCGAGATTCATGCCGTAGGAGCGGAGTGCTGCGCGATCATTGCGCGTCGCCTGGGCGATGACTGGGCCGACCTCGGCGGCGGCCGAAAACAGCGCCGCGGTCTTGGCCTTGATCACGGCGAAATGCTCATCCTCGGTGGTCTCGAGGTTTTTGGCGGCGGCGAGCTGCATCACCTCGCCTTCGGCGATGACCGAGGCCGCGCTCGACAGGATATCGAGCGCTTCCAGCGAGCCGACATCGACCATCATGCGGAAGGCCTGGCCGAGTAGGAAATCGCCGACCAAAACACTGGCCTGGTTGCCCCAGATCATGCGCGCCGTCTTCTTGCCGCGCCGCATGCCGCTTTCATCGACAACGTCGTCGTGGAGAAGTGTCGCGGTGTGCATGAATTCAACCGACGTGGCGAGCTTGACGTGGCCGTCACCGGAATAGCCGAACATCTGGGCGGCGGCGAGCGTCAGCATCGGCCGCAGCCGTTTGCCGCCGGACGAGATCAAATGGTTGGCAATCTCCGGGATCATCTCGACGTCGGAGCCGGCCTTCGACAGGATCAGCTCGTTGACGCGCCCCATGTCGGCGGCGGTCAGGTCGATAAGGTCCTTGATCGAGGCGGCTTCCCGCTTCCCGTTTTCAATGTTGAGAACGACACCCACGGCAAAACTCCCAACCTCGATATGCACGACGGCAACATGGTCCCTGGACAGACTCTAGGGCGGCAGCCACCGGTGCGGCAAGAGGCGAATTGGCGCGGCGGCTCTGGTACATGATCACGTCCACGTTTACATCAACGCCGCAAACTGCGAGTTTCATCCGATGATAGAGCTCATCCGCACCAACGACGCCGTCATCATTTCCTTTGTCGAATCGCTGATGCGCGATGCCGGCATCGGCTTTTTCGTCGCCGACCAGAACATGAGCGTGCTCGACGGCTCGATCGGCATCCTGCCCCGCCGTGTCATGGTGGATGCCGACAAGGCCGATGCGGCGCGGCGCATCCTGACGGATGCCGGCATCGCCAACGAGATCCGCCAAAAATAATGTCCGCGTCGCCCGCTGCCCTTGTCCCGGACATGCCGGCTCATACGGTCGATGCCTTCCATCGCGGTCGCTTCTGGCTGGTGCAGCCGAGAAAGGCAGGTCACCGCGCCGGCATGGATGCGATGATGCTGGCGGCTGCCGTGCCGTCCTCGTTCGCCGGGCGGCTTGCAGACTTTGGCGCGGGTGCCGGTGCCGCCGGCCTGGCGGTACTGTCGCGCTGCCCCGGTGCCGAGGCAGTGCTCGTCGAGCGTTCTCCGGAAATGGCGGCCTTCGCCACAACCACGCTTGCCCATCCCGGCAACGCGCATCTCAGCGACCGCGCCTCGGTGCTCGTCGCCGATGTCGCGCTGTCGGGCCGGGCGCGAATGGCCGCCGGCCTCGAGGACAACAGCTTCGATTTCGTCATCATGAACCCGCCGTTCAATGCCGCCGAGGATCGCGCGACGCCCGATCCGCTGAGAAAGGCCGCGCATGTCGCGGAGGACGGGCTGTTCGACAGCTGGATCCGCAGCGCGGCGGCGGTGGTCAGGCCGGGCGGCGGGCTGGCCGTCATTGCCCGGCCGGAACAGCTCGGCGCCATCCTCGATGCCATTGCCGGCCGCTTCGGCGATGCCGAGATGCTGGCCGTCCATCCTCGCCCCGAAGCGGCAGCGATCCGCATCGTCGTCCGGGCAGCACTCGGCGCACGCGGCAAGCTGTCGATCCGGCCGCCGCTGATGCTGCATGCCTATTCAGGCAATGGCCCCTCGGAACGGGCAGAGCTGATCAATAACGGGTTGGCGTCGCTGTTCGGAGACTGATCCATTTTGATTGCCGGGGTAACGGCATTGCCGTTGGCCGGCGAATTCCTACATGCCTCAAGCAAATCGACCGGAGACAGCCCCCTCGTGAAACGTCTTTTCAATCGCCTGCTGCCGAAATCCTGGCGCTCGAACGTCGTCACCATTCCGGTCATCCGGCTGCACGGCACCATCATGCCCGGCGGCGGCCAGTTCCGGCCGAGCCTGTCGCTGGCGTCGACTGCCGGCCTTCTCGAAAAGCTGTTTTCCTTCGACGCGCCGGCGGTCGCCATCTCGATCAATTCGCCAGGCGGCTCGCCGGTGCAGTCGCGGCTGATTTTCAGGCGCATCCGCGACCTGGCAACGGAGAAAAACAAGAAGGTCCTGGTCTTCGTCGAGGACGTGGCGGCATCGGGCGGCTACATGATCGCGGTCGCCGGCGACGAGATCTTTGCCGACCCGTCCTCCATCGTCGGCTCGATCGGCGTGGTGTCGGCCTCGTTCGGCTTTCCGGAGCTGTTGAAGAAGATCGGCGTCGAGCGCCGCGTCCACACCGCCGGCCAGAACAAGGCGGTGCTCGACCCGTTCAAACCGGAAAAGAAGGAAGACGTCGAGCGCCTGAAGGCGCTGCAGCTCGAGGTCCACGAGACCTTCATCGATCTCGTCAAGGATAGGCGCGGCAGCAAGCTCAAGGACGATCCCGACCTGTTCACCGGCCTGTTCTGGACGGCCAAGAAGGGGCTCGAGCTCGGGCTGGTCGATGCCCTCGGCGACATGCGCAGCGTGCTGAAAAGCCGTTTCGGGCCGAAGACCCAGCTCAAGCTGATCACCGCGCCGCGCGGCCTGTTCGGCCGCTTCGGCCTGTTCGGCTCGAGTTTTTCGGCGCCCGATATTGCCGCCGCCGCGGCAAGCGGCGTCATCGATGCGGCGGAAGAGCGCGCGCTGTGGGCGCGCTTCGGGCTTTGAAAAGCCGGTGAAAGCGTCTAGCATAAATCATCAACCGACCCGACCGGCCGTCTTGCCGGCCTTGCGAGGGAGAGTTTGACATGCCGCAGATCATCTTCTTCGCCGTCGTCGGCATTGCCGCCTATTTCGGCTACCGCTCCTTCGTCAGGGAAGCCGAGCGAGTGACCGCCAAGGTGCGGCGTACCGAAAAGCAAGCCGCCAACGGTACGATGGGAACGCTGGTCAAGGATCCGAAGACCGGCGAATACCGTCTGGCCAAGGATTGACCGTCGTCTCCCTCGCGGCCGAGCCAGTGGATTCCGAGACCAGCATCCGGGCATCGCATGCGCACGCCAAGATAAATCTCGCGCTGCACGTCACCGGCCGGCGCGCCGACGGTTATCACACGATCGAAAGCCTGGCTGTGTTCACGCGCTTCGGCGACCGCATCGAGACGGAACTTGCCGACAGCGACGGGTTTTCCGTGTCCGGCAAATACGCCTCCGCGGTACCGGCCGACGACAATAATCTGGTGGCGAAAGCGCGCGACGCGCTGCGTCGCGAGGCCGGTCCCCAGCATGCGCCGGCTGTCGCCATCAGGCTCGAAAAGAACCTGCCGGTCGCGTCCGGCGTCGGCGGCGGGTCAAGCGACGCGGCGGCTGTGCTGCGTGCTCTGGTCCAGGCCTGGAGGCTCGACATCGGCGATGCCGAACTGGCGCGGATCGGCCTGTCGCTTGGCGCCGACGTGCCGATGTGCCTCGCAGCCAAGCCGCTGATAGCCCGCGGCATCGGCGACGAGCTGACGCTCGTGCGGAGTTTCCCGGCCCTGGGTCTGGTGCTCGTCAATCCAGGAACTGCCGTCTCGACGGCCGAAGTGTTCGAGGCGCTTGGCCGCCGCGACAATGCGGGGCTGCCGCCGCTGCCGCACAGCCTCGACTTCCACAGCATCCGCAACTGGCTGGAGATCACCCGCAACGATCTCGAGCCT
The DNA here is from genome assembly GCF_040319365.1 of Mesorhizobium sp. M0923. Taxonomy (NCBI): domain Bacteria; kingdom Pseudomonadati; phylum Pseudomonadota; class Alphaproteobacteria; order Hyphomicrobiales; family Phyllobacteriaceae; genus Mesorhizobium; species Mesorhizobium sp. M0923. Next base: position 337,046 of record NZ_JAMYNW010000002.1, read on the forward strand.
GCGGCGCGTGCAATCCAGCCCGCCATCGGCAAGGCGCTTTCTGTGCTCAACAAGGCTGGAGCCGGTTTTGCCAGAATGTCTGGTTCCGGCGCCACCTGTTTCGGGCTGTTCGAGACCGGCAATGTGGCCAAGCGCGCGGCCGTCGATATCCGCAGCCGCCATCCCGACTGGTTTGTCGCCGCGACGCGAAGCATGACATCGGAGGCTGAGGCGCATGGCCAGGATTGACGAGAGCCGCCCCTTCGTTCCCGTACGCATCGCGGTACTGACCGTTTCAGATACGCGCAGCCTCGCCGACGACAAATCCGGGCAGACCCTGGCCGACCGCATCACCGAGGCCGGCCACATCCTCGCCGCTCGTGACATCGTCACCGACGACCGCGACAAGATCCGCGACAAGGTTTTGGGCTGGTCGAAGGACGATGCGATCGATGTCGTCATCACCACCGGCGGCACCGGCTTCACCGGCCGCGACGTGACGCCGGAGGCGCTGGAGCCGATCTTCGAAAAGCGCATGGACGGCTTTTCCGAAGTGTTCCACCGCATCTCCTACGACAAGATCGGCACTTCGACGATCCAGAGCCGGGCAACCGGCGGCGTCGTCAACGCCACCTTCGTCTTCGTGTTGCCGGGCTCGCCCGGCGCCTGCAAGGACGCCTGGGACGGCATTTTGAAGCCGCAGCTCGACTATCGGCACATGCCCTGCAACTTCGTCGAGATCATGCCGCGCCTGGACGAGCATTTGCGGCGCGGCTGAGACGGAGCGAGGTATCAGCCGGGCGATCCCGCCTCAGCGAATGACCGGCTCGCCGTGAAACCGCCGGCGCGACGGCGGCGAGACGCCGAAGCCGACTTCCATCATCAGTCGTGGCGTGCGCGTCGGCACGGTACCCATATGGAAGCCGAACGGATCCTCGACAAAGCCGAGACCGGCCTGCCCCGTCAGCGTGACCGGGCTCTGCTCGCCATAGACGCCCAGCACCTCTTCCGCCGAATGGCCGACCAGAAGCGTCAGCTGATGCTTCAGGATGCGGCGGTTGTGGGAGCCGCGGACATAGACATGCGGCCCGGTGTCGTTGTCGACCGGCACCAGGTAGAAAAAGAACTTCAGCATGCGCCAGTCGTCGAGGTCGAAATGGTATTTGCCGAGCGAAGCCATGTTCTTGTCGGCGTCCGAGACGCCACCGGTCGGAAAGCTCCACCAGACGCGGGTGGTGATCAGCTTGGCCTGGCTGCCGAGATAGTGCGCTGCGATGTCGAGGAGTAGCGGATCGAGCTGCACGGCGACCGCAGCGTTGCAGTCGAGGACCCGCTCGAAATAGTGGCCGCTGAGCAGCGGGCGGCCGAAATGCTTTTCTGCATCGGCGTGTTTTTCGGGCAGGAATTCCAGCCGGCGGTCGAAATTGCCGAAGCATGGCGTGTGCTCGGCGAAGCGGGCGATCTCCTCATGGATGGCGGCTGGCAGCGTCAGGCCCGAATAGAGCCCCTCCGTCCGCAGCGCGCCGACGACGGCATCGCGATCGACGCCGGCGAACATCGTTTCACTGACATTGCGCGCCGGCCGAACCGGCTTCGCACCGCGCCAGTGCAGCCGCCGCGCCGGCATGGTGCGCGCCAGCATGAACATCGGCAGCCATGCCGGATTCTCGCGAAGGTCGGAAAGATAGGTCGGAATGCGGGCGGCGATGCGGCGCAGCGTACCGCCGTTGCGTGCGATCGCCTCGAGGCTTGCAGCGCCGGACTTGTCAGGGCTTGAAAGGGTCATCGGGGTCCTCAAATGTCGAGGGAACAGCATCGACGATAGTCGTCGTCGCCGCTCCGGCACACCCCAAACCCATTCGCCCGTATCGCTGGGAATGGTAACCCCCGGCCAGATTTTGTGCAATGCACAATAAACGACAACCCGCCAGAAAATTTGCTTGGGCGGCGTTTCCTAGGCCGGGATGGTAAGCCGTCACTTCCGCGGCGCCACCCAGATCTCGGCGTGGAGCCTTCTTGTCGCCAGGCCGCGGGCGATCGCTTCGGCGCTGCGGGCGCTCTTAGACAGCGCGGCGGCCTGACGCTTGCTGATCACCAAGCCTTCGGCGAGAGCGCGATTTCCGGCAAAGACCCGCGACAGGAACGGCGCGCGGCTGCCGCGTGCCCGTGAAAATCGCGCCGCCATGGTTTGCCTGGCCGTATGGGCGACGACCTCGTCGATCCAGCCCTCCCCCAGCCGCGCTCCCGGTTCCAGCAAAAGCAGCCAGTCGCCCTTGGCCTGCCTGATGCCGGCGGCGATGCCGCCGCTGACATAGTGGCAGCCGGCATGTTCGGCGACGCGGTGCGTCTGATCGGTCGAGCCGGTGTCGCAGACGAGAACGTCGCGCACCACGCCTTCGACCGCGCCGCCGATCAGCGAGGCGAGCGTGCGGGCGAGGCCCTCCTCGTCATTCAGGGTTTCGATCAGGACGCTGAGCATGTTTAGCCGAATAGCGGAAAGCGGTGGGCAGCGCCAGTTTTTGCGGCACGCCGCGAGAAAGTTCTTGCTTTGTTCCACTCGGTGCGATAGGAATACATTCATGAGCAGAGCGATTCGACAGCGGGCGGACAGTCCCTGGGAAAGGGCCAAAATGGAACAGATCGTGCGTGCCGACATTGCCGCCTTCGGCGCTGGCAGGGCCGAGATGGCGAATGCGATGATCGAGCAGAGCGGCATGCGCGTCCGCCCAGACCGCAATCGCGGCAGGTCGGCGGGCATCAATCCGTCCGGCCGTTTCGAGCCGGTCAGCCGGCATGTGTTCGACGACGGCTGGAATTCGCTGGAGGAGCTGCCGCCCTTCAAGACCGAGGTACAGGTCGAGAAGCCGCGCACCATCATCACCCGCAACGAATCGCCCGACATCTCCTTCGACCGCTCGATCAATCCCTATCGCGGCTGCGAACATGGCTGCGTCTATTGCTTCGCGCGGCCGACGCACAGCTTCATGGGCCTGTCGCCGGGGCTGGATTTCGAATCGAAGCTGTTTGCCAAGCCGGATGCGGCGCGGCTGCTCGACAAGGAATTGTCCAGGGATAATTACCAGCCGCGCACCATCGCCATCGGCACCAACACCGATCCCTACCAGCCGATCGAGAAGCAATACCGGATCATGCGCGAGATCCTCGAAGTGCTGGAGGCGCGCGGGCATCCGGTCGGCATCGTCACCAAGTCAGCGCTGGTGACACGCGACATCGACATTCTGTCACGCATGGCCGAACGCGGGCTGGCCAAGGTGGCACTGTCGGTGACGACATTGGACAGGATGCTGGCCAGAACGATGGAGCCGCGCGCGTCGACGCCGACCAAGCGGCTGGAGGCGATCAGGCAGCTTTCGGACGCCGGCATTCCGGCCTCGGTGATGGTCGCGCCGATCATCCCCGGACTGACCGACTCGGAAATGGAGCGCATTCTCGATTCGGCGCAGGCAGCGGGCGCGCGTGAAGCGGGCTATGTGCTGCTGCGCCTGCCGCTGGAGGTCGCGCCGATCTTCAAGGACTGGCTGCTGCGCCACTATCCCGACCGCTATCGCCACGTCATGTCGCTGATCCGTTCGATGCGCGACGGCAAGGACTACGATTCGGAATGGGGCAAGCGCATGAAAGGCTCCGGCCCTTATGCCTGGCAGATCGGCCGCCGTTTCGAGATCGCCGCCAAACGGCTCGGCCTCAATGCCGAGCGGCGCTCGCTGAGGACCGACCGGTTCGTCCCCGCCGCCAAGGCAACCGAGCAGCTGATGCTGCTGTGACAAAGCGTCTCGCGCCAGCCGCTTGAAGCGGCCGCAGCAGGCGAAAAATCCCGTCCGGCCTGTCCTGTCCCCGGGCTTGCAGACGGTAGCCCCTCCTGGTCCGGTGCCCCGCCCGACCCGGAGGGGACTTGCGGAGAATCGGAGCCGATGCGAACCTCGCCGCACCATGGCTCGCCCGCGTTCCGATTCTCCGCTTCTCTTCGAAATCGTCGAGAAACCCGACTTCTCGTTCGAGACGAAGGCGATGGCCGAAGGCCTGTGGCCGGTGGCGGGGATGGACGAGGCCGGCCGCGGCCCGCTCGCCGGGCCGGTGGTGGCTGCAGCGGTGGTGCTCGATCCCGCCAACATCCCCGACGGCCTCGATGATTCCAAGCGGCTGACGCATTTGCAGCGCGAGGCGCTGTTCCTGAAAATCCTCGGCTCCGCACTCGCCGTATCGATGGCCTCGGTCAGCGCCGAAGGCATCGATGCCTCCAACATCCTCAAGGCCAGCCTGGAGGCGATGCGCCGTGCAGTGGCCGGCCTGTCAATCCGGCCGAAGCTGGCGCTGGCCGACGGCCGCGACGTGCCGCCCGGCCTGCCCTGCGAGGGCAAAGCGCTGATCAAGGGCGACCAGCGCTCGCAGTCGATCGCTGCAGCCTCGATCGTCGCCAAGGTGTTGCGCGACCGCATGATGTGCGGCTGCGGCAGCCATCATGCGCGTTACGGCTTCGAGCTGCATATGGGCTACGCCACTGTGCGCCATCGCACGGCGATCGATCTGCACGGGCCAGTGGCACGGCTGCACCGCGCCTCCTTCGCGCCGTTCCGGTTCGGCGGCACCGAGGTGCTGGAGGAAGAGGGCCTTTCGGGCCTGGATTGAGCGAAAGCGGCTAGGCGTAATCTCCCCCTAGAGGGGGAGATGGCCAGGCCAGAGGGGGTCGCCTCGCGTGAAGCGCCAACCTTCTCTTTCGTCCCACATGGCGTCGCGCCAGGACGTACTGACCCCCTCTGTCGCCTTCGGCGACATCTCCCCCTCGAGGGGGGAGATTTGCGCTCAGCCGCTTTCGCTAACAAAAAAGCCGCCAGGTTTCCCAGGCGGCCTTGGATGAATTTCTCGACGACGTCGCTTAATTCAGCTTCGACTTCAAATCCTGCAGCGAGGCGTTGAAAAGGTCGGCGCCGGCCTTGGCGTCGATCTTGCCGGCCAGCAGCGCGCGCGCGGCTTCGACCGCGATGTCGACGGCGCTGGCGCGCACTTCGCCGATCGCCTCGCGCTCGGCCTGGCCGATCTTCTGCTCTGCCAAGGCGGTACGCCGGGCGACATAATCCTCGGTCTTCTTGTGCGCCTCGGCGGCGAGCATGTCGGCTTCGCGCTTGGCGGCGGCGACGATGGCCGCGGCCTCCTGCTCGGCTTCCTTGCGCTTGCGCTGATATTGGCCGAGCAACTGCTGGGCCTCTTCGCGCAACCGGCGCGCTTCCTCGAGTTCGCTGCTGATCTTGTCGGCACGGGCATCGAGCGCCTTGGCGATCATGCCCGGCACCTTGATGTAGATGGCAATGCCGAGGAAGATTATGAGGGCAACGGTTGCCCAAAGCGTCGCGAGAGATGTGGCGTCCATGATGCGCTCCTCACCCGGCCACGGATTTGACCGCGGCCGCGATCTCGGCCTTGCTGGCCTTGCCGCCGACCAGCGCCTCGACGATGGCCGAAGCGGTGTCCTCGGCGATCGTGCCGACTTCCTTCATGGCATTGGCCTTGATGGAAGATATGCGCGCCTCGGCCTCGCCAAGCTTCTGGTCAAGCGCTGCCTCGATCGTCTTGCGGGCAGCCTCGGCTTCCGCCTTGGCCGCATCGTTGGCCTGCTGGCCGATCGCATTGGCCTTGCCCTTGGCTTCCGCCAATTCCTGCTCATAGGCGGCAACGGCGGCATCGGCCTCGCCTTTCAGCCGGGCAGCATGATCGAGATCCTGCGTGATGCGGTCGTTGCGCACGTCGATGATGCCGCCGACGCGCGGCATCACTACCCGCTTCAAGAAGAGGTAGAACAGCCCGAAAGTGATTGCCAGCCACAGCAGCTGTGACGGGTACGTCGCCGGATTGAATGGCGGGAACGTGCCGTGCGCCTCGGCAGGCACGCCGGTGGCGGCGTGCGTTTCGCCTTCCGTTGCGGCGGGCGCGGACTCTTGCGCAAAGGCAGATGTCACGAACATGGACTATCCCCGAAATTCAGACCCGCCGCAGGATCGCGGCCGGCCTGTTCAATTCTTCCCAATGTTCAGCCGAACAAGTATTCAGCCGAACAGGGCGAGAAGCGCGATGAGAAGCGAGAAAATACCCAGCGCTTCGGTCACGGCGAAGCCGAAAATCAGGCGGCCGAACTGGCCGTCGGCGGCCGACGGGTTGCGCAGCGCGCCCGCCAGATAGCTGCCGAATATGTTGCCGAGGCCAATGCCCGCGCCGCCCATGCCGAGGCATGCGATGCCGGCGCCGATGTACTTTGCTGCTTCTGCGTCCATTTGTTCAACTCCTTTGGATCTAAAATTCCGTTGCAAATTCGATCCGGCGGCAATGCCGGAAACCTTGTTAGTGCCCGGGATGCAGGGCGTCGTTGAGATACATGCAAGTCAGCACGGCAAAGACGTAGGCCTGCAGGAACGCGACCAGCAGCTCCAGCGCCGTCAGCGCCACGGCCATCGCCAGCGGCAGAACCGAGCCCGCCACGCCGACCGCGCCGAGCGCGCTCAGGCTGACGACAAAGCCCGAGAACACTTTCAGCGTGATGTGACCGGCAAGCATGTTGGCGAACAGACGAACCGAGAGGCTGACCGGACGCGAGACGAAGGAAATCACCTCGATCAGCACCACCAGCGGCAGCAGGTAGACCGGCACGCCATGCGGGACGAACAGCTTCAGGAAGCCAAAGCCGTGCTTGGTGAAGCCGTAGACGACGACCGTTCCGATCACCAGCGCAGCGAGGCCGAAGGTGACGATGATGTGGCTGGTGATGGTGAAGAAATATGGGAACAGGCCAAGCAGGTTGGCGACAAGCACGAACATGAACAGCGAGAACACGAAGGGGAAGAACTTCATGCCTTGCGTGCCCGCGGCGTCCCTCAGCATATTGCCGACAAATTCATAGGCCATTTCCGAGACCGACTGAAGGCGGCCGGGAACGAGGCTGCGGCTCGACGTGCTGAGGTAGAGAAACGCCGATGCAACAGCAACCGTCGCAAGCATAAACAGAGCCGAATTGGTGAAAGACAGGTCGTAGCCGCCGATGTGAATCGGAATGATCGGCTGAATCTGGAACTGGTGGATCGGATCGACCTTGTCAGCAGCCACTTTAAATCCCCATCGAAGCCGCAGACGGCTTGAGTATCCTGTTCAATGCGCCGGCATGCGGCGCCTCAATTCATTCTTTCGGATCGCGCGGTTTGTCGCCCGTTCCGAATTCCGACACAAGCCCGGCTGAACGCAGGACATTGAGCACGCCGGCGCCAAAACCCAGCAACAGCCCGACTATCAGACCCCATGGCGATGTCCCCGCCACGCGATCGATAAACCAGCCGAGAGCCGCGCCGACCACTATCCCGGCGATGAACTCGCTGGACAGCTTGAGCGCCTGGCCGTACCCGGCCACACTGCCCGCTTTCGCGTCGTCTTTCCCCTCGAGCCGGTCCGGCCGCCTTGTCGCAAGCGATGCTTCAAGGTCGCGCCGACGGCGCTCAAGATCGTCGTCGCGGATGTCGGCTTCATGCTGCTTGCCGCGGCCGGTTTTTCCGGTTCCGTCTGGCCCATTCTTGTCGGCCACGCAACCCCCCTGCCCGGTCAGACCGTCACCGTCCGTCCGCTTCTTAAAGTCGCCGGCAACATAGTTAGAGGGTCCGCGCCCGTCAAGCCACGAGCGGACGTTCAAGCTCAAGTATTTTTTCGTTATAAATCAGCTACTTGCTTGGGTGCGACATCGTGCCCGACGCGGTCTCTGGCGGGCTGCGGCCGAATCCCCACGACGACGGGTCTTCGATCGGCCGCTCTCCCGCGAAAGATGCAAGGGCTGCCCGAGCACTCAGCTCCAGCCGCCGCCATAGGTGCGGTAGAAGATATGCAGGCCGATCCTGGTCATTTTCTTCATCGTCCTCGCCCAGCCCGGATGGACGTAGTTGGCGTAATAATGGGTCGACGAGCCGACTTCCGGAATGAATATCTTGCCGGCTGTGACAGCCATGGCGACATCCTGGGCGGTCTTGTAGGCGGCGGGATTGTCGATGCGCTTCTTCCTGCCGTCGCAGGCGAAGGAAAACTGGCAGCGGTTGAACCAGTTGTCGTTCTGGTAGACGACGCCGCAGATCGAGTTCGGATAGGCCGGGTTGCGGACGCGGTTGAGGATAACCTGGGCGACGGCGGCCTGGCCGCGCACGGATTCGCCGCGCGCCTCGAAATAGATGCCGTTGGCGAGACAGGCCTGCTCCGGTTTGGAAAAGACGCTCGCCGGCAGCGGCGTCTGCATCCAAGAATGATCGCCCTTGCTCAGCGGTGGAATGAAGCGGCCATCGTTCGGGTCCTCGTCCTGCAGCAAGGCCTCGAAAGGCGATGCCTTGGCATAGTCGGGAGCCGACGAGGCATAGGCGGTTGCCAGCACGTCGGGATGATCGTTGTTGACCAGCGCGGCAAGCATCGCCGGCACGCCGGGATCCGGCTTCTTGTCGACGCGCGTGTGGAAGGCGGCGGCGATCTGGATTTCCTTGCCTTTGATCTCGGGCTTGGCGAAAGCCATCCTCAGGCCGCTGTCCATGCTTGGGCGGAGCAGTGAGGAGGTGCGCTCGAAGATCGAGCCGGCGTTGAAGTTCTTCGGCGGCGAGACGGGCGAGACCTGGATGATGCGGCCCTTCTTGTCGGCACGCGTGATACGGTTCTCGTCCGGCGTCGTGCCGGCGATGCCGCCCTTGCCGCGAAACGAGACGGAGCCGATGCCGGGCAGTTGGACGCCGGAGCCGGAGAGCGAGCCGGTGCTGCTGGAATCGAGGAAGGGCATTTCGGCGGCGTGAACGGAGCCGGCGACGGACTTCTCGACATAGGCGTTCCAGCGGACGCTCGGCGCCTCAAGGCCGGAGACCAGGCTTGTCATGTCCTGATAGGCAGCGACCGTCGGAAAGCCGATCCAGATGCCAAGGCCAATAATAAACGGAGACAGGAAGGAACGTTTTTTGTCACCGGCGGCGGCGACAAGCCGCGTCAAAACACGTCGATGCACGGAACTCTCCAGAAACGCAACGGACCCCACTGGAGAGCTACAATGATGCATTAACCTTGATGGGGCGTTAACAGCTTAGAACGTTGTTTTCCCATCTCATGTCGAAGTCAGGCGCTTTTGCGGCCATCGCTTGACGGAAGAAAGATCGGCCAGGCGATCAGTGCGCAAATAGCCGCACCCAGCCAGACGCCTGCCCACGAGCAGAGCACGAGAAGTCCGGGAATGGCGATCGGCACCAGGAAGAAGGCAATAAAGACCAGGCTGTTGGCGAGGCCGAGCGCCGTTCCGGCCTGGCTCGCGCCGGCCAGCGTCGCAAGCTCGGTGTAGGCGACGCCATGCCAGGAGGAGACGCAAATGCCGGCCACGACCAGCATCGCGACGATCGCCGGCGACAGCATCGGCACTTGGCCTGACAAGAATTGGGCCGCCAACAAGACGAGCGCCGCAAGCACGGTGAAGGCGATCAGGCTCAACAGGCTGCACAGACGCAGAAACGACCGGCGGTTGCCGTGACGGTCGGTGTAGCGGCCGCTCCAGACGCGCATGACCATGGCGCCGACCTGCACGGTGGCGAGGCTGGCGCTGATCACGGCTGTTCCCATGCCGGCGAAATCATGCAGGAAGACGGAAGCAAAGGTGAGCACCGCCACCTGCGGAAAGCACAGCAGGCCGATGGCTGTTGCGATGCGCCAGACGGCCGGGTTGCGCAGCGGCGCCGGGCCGGCCGGCAATGCCGTGCTGCTCGAATTGGTATCGTCATGCACCGGTGGCTGATGCAGCCAGCGCCAGGCGAGAGAGGTCGAGACGGCGGATGCAGCCGCCAGAAGTCCGAAGACCGCCGTGAAGCCATGGGCCGAAGCGAGCGACGGCAGCACGAGCGCGCCAAGCCCGCCGCCAAGCGGCACCGCTGTCTGCCTGATGCTCATGGCAAAGCCGCGCTCGCCTTCGCCGAACCAGGCCATGATGGCACGGCCGCTGGAGCCGTTGACGCTGCCGCCGAGCAATCCGGTGACCAGCAGGGCAGCGGCGAGAAGCGCGATGCCAGGAATGTGGGCCGGTGACGGCACGATCAGCGCGGCCATGACAAGCAGCCAAACCGCGGTTGCGCCGAGCCCGGTCAGCAGCACGCGGCGGTCGCCCCAGCGATCGGTCAGCAGTCCCCACGGCAATTCGCTCAGCGCTACGCCCAGGCCGAGAAGACCAAGCGCCATGCCGAGTTCGCCATTGGAGAGATGATAGCCCGAGCGCAGGAACACCGCCGTCGCCGGAATGCCGGAGAAGGTCGCGGAAAAGCAGGCATTGGCGGCGACGCCGATGCCCAGCACCTTCCAGCGATGATTGGCTCGAAGTGCCGCCGCTTCCGACGGGGCGGCAACGGCGCCTGGGCGAAGCGGTTTGCAATCTGGTCCTGTGGCGACAGCAGACATGGTTCAGCTCCTGCATGGGCTGGTTGCGTTCGGTCTTGACGCGCTGTCTCTATCGCCATAGCTTCGTCCTGAATATCAGGAAGTTTTTGACGTAATGTCCCAAATATCAGGATTATTGCCATGCGACGCGTGACATTCGATCTCGACGTCCTGCGCAGCTTCGTCACCGGTATGGAGTTGGGCAGCTTCGCCAAGGCCGCCGACCGGCTCGGCCGCTCGACCTCGGCAATCAGCGCACAATTGAAGAAACTGGAGGAGCAGGCGGCGACGCCGATCTTCCGCAAGTCGGGGCGCAGCCTGGCGCTGACCGAGGCAGGCGAGACCATGCTGGGCTATGCGCGGCGGCTGATCGAGCTCAACGACGAGGCCGCGTCCGCCATCCACGACGTCGAGCTGGAGGGCTGGGTGCGGCTTGGATTGCAGGAGGATTTCGGCGAGGCGGTCCTGCCGGAGGTGCTCGGGCGCTTCGCCCGCGCCCATCCCAAGGTCAAGATCGAAGCCAGGATCGCACGCAGCCACGAGCTTGCCGAACGGATCATTTCGGGCAGCCTCGATATCGCGCTTGCCTGGCACAATGGCGCGACGCTGCCCTACAGCCGGCATGTCGCCGACGTCCAGATGCGCTGGATCGGCCCGGCAAAACAGATCGAGACCAGCCTGCGCGATGGCGAGCCTTTGCCGCTGGTGGCGCTCGAAGCGCCGTGCCTGCTCCGCAGCGTGGCGACCGAAACCCTGGACCGCGCCGGTCTGGCATGGCGGATGGCCTTCTCCAGCCCGAGCCTTGGCGGTATCTGGGCAGCCGTCGCCGCCGGGCTCGGACTGACGATCCGCACCGATATCGGCCTGCCGGCCACCGTCAGGGCGATGACGCCGGGGATCGCCGGGCTGCCCGCTTTGCCCAAGATGGCGCTGTTCCTGCATCGCAAGGAGGCCGAGCCCGACCCGGTGGCGGCGCGGCTTGGCGACATCCTGCTGCAGGCGGCGCTGGAAGCGTTGCCGCAGACGCAAACAGCGCCTGTCCTGCGCAACGTGGCGTAGAGGAGAAGTGGCGCTCAGCGGCGCTTCTTTGCCTTGCTGGCGAATGGGTTGTCCGAGGTGCGCAAGGCGATGCGGATCGGCACGCCGGGCATGTCGAAAGCCTCGCGCAGGCTGTTCGAGAGATAGCGGACATAGGATTGCGGCATCGCGTCGGGCCGTGAGCAGGAGACGACGAAGCCCGGCGGCCGCGTCTTGGCCTGCGTGACATATTTGATCTTCAGCCGGCGTCCGGCGACGGCGGGCGGCGGGTGATGCGCCAGGATGCCTTCCAGCCAGCGGTTGAGCTTGCCGGTCGACACGCGGCTGTTCCAAACGCGATGCGTCCTGATGACAGCATCCATCAGCTTGTCGAGGCCACGCCCGGTCTCGGCCGAGACCGGCACCGCCTGCATGCCGCGCGCCTGCGGCAACAGCCGCTCGGTTTTTTCGCGCAGCTCGGCCAGCAACTCCTGGGGATGGTCGATAAGGTCCCATTTGTTGAAGGCGATCACCGGGGCACGGCCCTCGCGGATGATCAGGTCGGCGATCTGCAGATCCTGCTTCTCGAAGGGAATAGTCGCGTCGAGCACGATGATGACGATCTCGGCAAAGCGGATGGCGCGCAAGCCGTCCTGCACCGACATCACTTCGAGCTTTTCGTGGATCCTGGCCTTGCGGCGCATGCCGGCGGTGTCGAACAGTTTTAAGCGGCGGCCATGCCAGTCCCAGTCGACCGAGATGGAATCGCGGGTGATGCCGGCCTCGGGGCCGGTCAACAGCCGTTCCTCGCCGATCAGCGCGTTGATCAGCGTCGACTTGCCGGCGTTGGGACGGCCGACGACGGCGATGCGCATCGGCTTGGTGTCGTCATAGCTCGGCTCTGCGTCCGGGTCGGTGATGTCCTCGCCGATCAGCACCTCGCTGGCGGCGACCTCATCCTCGCCGGCCTCTTCGTCCTCGCCGAAGGCGCGCGCCTCGCCAAGTGCCGCGATCACCGCGTCGCGCAGATCGGGCAGGCCCTGGCCGTGTTCGGCCGAGACCGGGATCGGTTCGCCAAGGCCGAGCTCCCAGGCCTCCAGCATGCCGCCCTGGGCGCCGCGCGCCTCGGCCTTGTTGGCGACGACGACAACCGGCTTGCCGGATTTGCGCACGATCTCGGCGAAGGTCTTGTCGTCGGGCATCAGCCCGGACTTGGCATCGATCGTGAAAAAGATCAGGTCGGCCTCGCGGATGGCGATCTCGGTCTGGGCGCGCATGCGGCCGGGCAGCGTCGAGGCGGCCGCATCCTCGAAGCCGGCGGTGTCGATGACGTCGAAATGCAGATCGTAGAGTTTTGCGGCATGGACGCGTCGATCGCGGGTGACGCCCGGCGTATCGTCGACAAGCGCCAGCTTCCTTCCCACCAGCCGGTTGAAAAGGGTCGATTTGCCGACGTTAGGCCGGCCGATGATGGCGACTTTGAAGGTCATCCGGTCTTACGATACACCGCCCGAGCCGCGGATCAGCTCGGACATCAATGTCGCCCTTTCGCGCGTGTTGCGCGGGGCGCCGTCATCCGCGGCGATCTGGTCGAACAGCTTCAATGCATCCGCCGCCTTGCCTTCCTTCCAGGCGGCAAGGCCAAGCGCCTCGCGCGCCGTATGGCGCAGCGTGTTGGTGTCGGCGGTGAGCGCCTCGACGCGGCTGGAGACATCGGCGAAAGTGCCATGGTCGACCAGAAGCAGCGCTGCCCTGAGCCGCGCCATGTCGCGAATGCCGGAGGGGATCTTGGTGTCGGCGGCGACCTCGTCGAAATCCTTGACGGCGGCATCGACGTCGCCCTTGTCCGCCTTGACGGTTGCCGCACGCATGCGGGCGAGCAGCGGATAGGCGCCGTAGCCGTCCTTCTCAAGCCCCTCCAGAGCGGCAAGCGCCTCGTCGTTCTTGCCCTCATTGGCAAGCTTTAGCGCTTGCGAGAAGGCATCCCCCGAGCGGTTGGCGCGGGTCTCGTCCCAATAGCGGTAGCCGACGACAGCAGCCGTGCCGAGCACCACCAGCACGGCCAGCACAAGCACGGCGGGACCGAAACGGTCCCACAGCGCATGCGCCTGATCGCGACGAATCTCTTCGTTGACTTCGCGGATAAAACTGTCGTCCGACATAGATCAAAACCATTCATGCCCCGGCCGGGGCGGTTGATGAGCCCGCGTTTTAGCGAAATTTTGCCGGCATGGAAGGGGTTCGGCAGGAAAATCGCCTATTCACGAGGCTGTCGCCGCCAACGGCGGCCGACAGGTCGATCGTACCCGTGCCATATTTCACCGGTAGGCGGTGCTTCTACATTCCTTGATCCGGTCAGATGCCTTTGCCTCGTTTGTATCGCGCTGTTGCGTTTTCCATTGCCGCATTTGCTGCCGGCACGGCTTTTGCCGACCCGCCGGCGACGCCGGCAAAACCGAAGCAGATCGTCATCATCTCGTTCGACAGTGCCCGCGACATTTCGCAATGGCAGCGCAGCCGGGCGCTGGCCGCACGCACGGGTGCGCATTTCACCTATTTTGTCTCCTGCGTGTTCCTGCTCTCGCCCGAGACACGCAAGGAATATACCGCGCCAGGCAAGACAGAAGGCAAATCAAACATCGGCTTTGCCGCCTCCAAACAGGAAGTCGCCGAGCGGCTCGAGCAGATCAACCTCGCCGCCTCCGAAGGCCACGATATCGGCAGCCATGGCTGCGGCCATTTCGACGGCAAGGACTGGAGCAAAGCCGACTGGCTGAGCGAGTTCGGCGCCTTCAAGCATATTCTCGAAAACGCCTATTCGATCAACGGCATCGCACCCGAACCAAAGGGATGGCGCGATTTCGCGCGCAAGTCGGTGGTTGGGTTTCGCGCACCCTATCTGTCGGCAAACAAGGCGCTTTACGAGGCGCTGCCCGCGGCCGGTTTCCTGCTCGACGCAAGCGGCGTTTCGCGCGGGCCGGTCGAACCGCCGACCCTAAATGGCGTCACGCGCTTTTCGCTGCCGCAGATTCCGGAAGGGCCGAGCTCAAGGCGCGTGATCGCCATGGACTACAATCTCTATGTCAGGCATTCCGGCGGCTTCGAGCGGCCGAGCATGGCAGAAGAGTTCGCTGACCGGACCTATCACGCGTTCCGCGCCGCCTTCGATGCGCAATACCAGGGCAAGCGCATTCCGCTTGAGCTCGGCTTCCACTTCACGCTAATGAATGACGGCGCCTACTGGAACGCGCTGGAACGCTTTGCCGGCGAGGTCTGCGTCAAAGCGGACGTCGAGTGCGTTAGTTTTCGCGATTATGTTTCACGGCGTGGCGAAAGGCAGGCGGCGGTGGGCGGCTGAGCCCAAGTGATCGCCGCCCGCCATCATCAGCTTACCGGTTGATCCTCAGGGCGCAAGCCGGCTTGCTCACGTTCCAGATAGCGCTGGTCGATTTCAGGCAGCGGTTCCCCTTCCAGCGTCGCCTCGAAGGCGCGTAGGCGTTTGTGCACCGACTGCAATTCAACGATGGTCGACCAGGATGTGAGCAGGAACTGGAGCGATCCTGTTACTCGGCCGAACGCATTGGAAATCTGCTGGAAGGGTCCGAAAGTTATCCTGTGAGCCACGAAGGATGGCCCAAGGATCAGCATGGCGAAGATATTGTCGGCCTGCAGGTAGGTGTAACGCACCACATTGAAATAAATATAATGAAAGTACAGCCGGAAATAGTTGTGACGGACCTTGGAAAACAGCTCGGCAGTGGTTGCAGGCTGAGCCCTGTCCGCATGATCCTCGCCGTAGACGAGTTCCTTGCGATAAGCAGCCTCGACACGTTGGTTGCGAAATTGCAGCCCAGGCAGCTTCAAACCCGCAACCATAACCGAAATCGTTCCGAACAGGCACCAGGCAAGCGCGGCAACGACCAGTGGCTGCGGAATCGCACCGACGATTGGCAGTTCGCTGATATGGCTCTGCAACTGGATCATCACCGGCAGGAATGCGATCAAGGTCATGATCGACTGGACAAAGCTGGAACCCAGATCTTCCATGATCTGCGAGAACCGCATCGTATCCTCCTGAATGCGTTGTGAGGCGCCCTCGATGTGGCGGAGCCTGCTCCAGTTCTCTACAAAGTAATTGTTCATCGCGGTGCGCCAGCGGAATATCCAGTGACTTACGATGAAGGCATTGACGACCTGCACATTCATTCCTATCAGCGCGAGCCATGAAAAGCTGGCCAATCCGGCATAAAACTCTGCGTCGGTGGATTTAATAGTCCCCGACATCAATCCCTGGATATAGTCGAAGAAAGGCCCATACCAGGCGTTGACCGCGACACTGACCTGCACATTGAAGTAGATGAGGAACAGGATGACCGCGCTGATCAATATCGACCAGTTTTGCCACGGATGCGGTGCATACCAGCTCCAGAATGCATAGAAGACGGCGACGCAAAAAGCGAAATAGAGATAGAACCACAGAAACGGCTTCGACCAGAGTACGGCGATACCGATAATGGGCGGTGCATCAGCCGCAGCTGGCGGCAAGCCGAACACAGCGCCCAGCTGTCCGCCACCGAAAAACCAGAACAGGATAGCGGCAAGGCTCCAGACGGCCAGCGAACTGAAGAACAGCTTCGGCTGCGGGAAGAAGGATACAAACACTGTGGGGAAATCCTCGCTCGATGCGCAAATCAGCGGCGTTGTTCAGCGGGCATAAAGTCACACATTAGTGGGAAAGAAAATGCCCGCTACCCGACGCCCGGTGCCGAGCAAGACCATAATCATGGCGATTTTGGCGCAGCCGACCAGGCGATCGCGCCGGAGGCGAGCAGGACGGCGGCGGCCACGATCGAGGCAAGGAAAAAGTTACCCGATGCCTGCGCAAGCATCCCGGCGACGATCGGGCCGATGATCTGGCCGAGGCCGAAGGCGGCCGTCATTACCGCCAGCATCCGGCGTGGTGCTTGCGGAGCAAGCTGCCTGCCGGTCTGCAGTCCAAGCGCGGTGATGGCGATGAAGGTGCCGCCGACAAGAAGGCCGCCGAGCAGCGGCCCTGTGTGCCCGCCCATGATGACACTGGCGCTGACGCCGACCACCTCGACCAGGCACCCAAGGGCGTAGGTGGCATAAAGCCCGATTTTAGCCGCGAGCTTCTGCCACAGCCAGACCGAGGGAAAACCGGCAAGTCCGGTGACCATCCAGACCACAGCCTCGAAGAGGCGGCCGCCGCCGCCCTGGCGGACGATGGCGACCAAGAACGTTGCCGTGACGATGTAGCCGAAGCCGAACAGGCCGTAGGCGACGATGATCTTCACCAGCGACTGGTGTGTCGGCAATGCCGGCTCGCTCCCGGTGGTGCTGTTCGCGGCCGAGGTGCCGCCGGCCAGCAAGGCGACGGCGGCAAAGCCGCAGGCTGAAATCACCGCCGACCACAGCCAGCCCGCAGCCCAGCCGGCATGTTCGGTGACGAGGACTGCCAACAGCGCCGAAGACGCCGCGATGCCGAGGCCGACTCCGCCGAAATACAGCGCCTGCAGGTCGTTTCGCCCGGCTGCGGCGAGATGACCAAAAACGATGCTGGTCATGAAGACCAATACGAAGGCGCTGGCGAGGCCGGCAAGAAAGCGGATGAGGAGAAAGACGGGCATCGTGCCGGTCAGGCCCATCAGGCCGGCGAGGATCGCAGTGGCGGCGAGGCCGGCCAGCATCAGCTGGCGCTCGCGGCCTTGCGCCCAGCCGCCGGTGGCGGCAAGCGCGCCGACGAGGTAGCCGAGATAATTGGCCGATGCGATCCAGCCGGCATCGGCCGGCGACAGGCCGAGCTCTTCCATCATTCCGGGCAGGATCGGCGTATAGACGAAGCGGCCGATGCCCATGGCGACGGCCAGGGCGATCATGCCGGCGATTGCCAGACGCAAGGGCGAAGCGATGTTCATCGCGGTGCACCATAGGTGCGCCTGCCAGTGAGACAATCCGCCTTTTATTGGGCCAGAAGTGTTCGCGGCCGCGTCGGCGGCTGGCTCGCCTGAAGTGCCAGCAAGTCCTTGTTTAGCCGCAGCAGGTCCTTGGCGGGGCCGTCTCAAAGTGAGTACGACCCGCAGTCAGCCTGAACGGCATGTCGGCGAGTTCGCGCTCCGACATGGTGTCGAGCACCGGATGCGACAGCGGATCGGTCACCCAGTTGGTGGCCTCGCTGTCATGCCGGTGTGGCTGCATTCCGATTGGGGAAAAGGCGCCGAGCCATGATAAAATCTTCATCGGATTTGCCTCCTCACTCTGAGTAACCCACCTAAAATCCGGCATTCGGCAGCGCCTGGCAATTGAGATTTAAGCCGTACGAGTTTAGAAAAACTGTATGGCTATGCTGAACCGTGTCCATCTCAACGGCTTGCGCGCCGTCGAAGCCGTCGCCCGCCTGGGCTCGCTCGCGGCGGCGGCCGGCGAGCTCAACGTCTCGGTCAGCGCCGTCAGCCAGCAGATCAACCGGACCGAAAAGCAGCTCGGCCGGGCGCTGTTCGAACGAACGCCAGCTGGCCTGGTGGCGACGGAATTCGGCACCGTCTTTACCGCGCGGCTCAGCGCAGGCTTCCGCGAGCTCGCACAGGCGGTAGCGCTTGCCGATGAAAGCTCGGAGTGCACGCTGGTGGTTTCGGTGGCGCCGGCTTTCGCCTCGAAATGGCTGCTGCCGCGGCTGTCGCGGCATTTCGCCCGCCATCCGAACGTGCTCCTGCGCATCGATGCCTCGGTGCGGCTTGCCGATCTCGATCGCTCGGACATCGACGTCGCCATCCGGCTCGGCGACGGCAAATGGCCGGGCGGGCGGGCAGAATTGCTGCTGGCGCAGGAGGTGTTTCCGGTCTGTGCACCGGTGATCGCCAGCAAGCTGAAATCGATCGAGGACCTTGCTTTGACCTGTGCGATCACCGACGAAAGATCGATGATCAGCTGGGGGAGCTGGTTCGAAGCGGCGGGGGTGGAGCCGGTCACCTTCATGAAGGGCGCGCGCTTCACCGATCCGATGCTGTGCCTGGAATCGGCGATTGCCGGTCACGGCGTCATGCTCGGCTGGCAGTTGCTGGCCGCCGACGCACTGGCCGACGGCCGGCTCGTCGCGCCGTTCGGCGTACGCGCGCAGAGCGGCCTCGGCTATTGGCTGGTGACTTCGGCCAGCAAGGGCGAAAGCCGCAAGGTCAGGGATTTCAAGACCTGGATGCGCGAAGAGATCGAGGCGACGATGGCGCAGTTCAGATCGCTCGAGAGGGCCAGCTAGGACGTAGACTCATTACCGCGTAGCCAGATGCGGATTGCGACGAGTTTGAGCGCGGTAAGATAGTTCTCAGCCAGCTTGTCGTAGCGGGTTGCGATGCGGCGGAATTGCTTCGCTTTGTTGAAGAAGCGCTCAACTAAGTTGCGGGCCTTATACAAGAAGGGGCTGAAGCAGATCGGGTCCTTGCGGTTGGCCTTGGGCGGGATGTTGGCCCATGCTTTTCGCTCGCTGACCGCATTGCGCAAGGCGTCGGCATCATAGCCCTTGTCGGCGAGTAGCATGGCACCCTCCGGCAAATCCGTGATCAGGTCCGCGGCCGAGGTAATGTCACTCATCTGACCTGCCGTGAGCATCAGTTTGATCGGCATGCCTTTGGCGTCGACAAGAGCATGGATTTTGGTTGTCAGCCCGCCTCGGGAACGACCGAGACAATGATCTCGATCCCCCTTTTTTGCCGTCGCGCCCTGCTGATGGACGCGAACAATAGAGGTGTCGATCATCTGCACCTTGCCGTCATGGACTTTGGTGATAGCACGCGCCGATCATCGACACGCGGCACACCTCGTGGCCTTTTTGGGCAAAAGTGGCTTGATCACGTGCCATTCGAAGTCGGTCAGGTCATATCGGCTCATGCAGAGTCTGGAATCAGATTCCCCTGCAATAGGAAAGCCGCCAGTCGACAATCGACCTCTTAGCGGACGTATTTGATCAATTCACAGGTGGTCTTGAGAGTGCCGCAGCCACGAAGTCTTGACCTCGGAATTGCAGTGCCAATGGTGTTCAGCCACCAGCACGGCAAGTCCGGACGTTCCGCAGGGGTCGTTAGTTGCGGCCGTTGTCGTCGATGGCGAGGGAACTCGACAGCTCGCGATAGGTATCGATCTGCTGCTGCAGAATGGCAATCTTCTGCTCTGCCGTGGCAATGGCATCGGCACCGGCAAGGAAACGGTGGGGCAGCACGTCCCCAGCCGCGAGCGTGATCAGGGCGCGCGCAAGCTTGGCGGGGTCACCCCCTTGCTTGCCGTTTTGAGAACGCCAGAAAGCGATCTGCGCCGTCCGCCGCTCATGGTAGTCCTCGACGGAAGGCGCGGCATAGTTGGTCGACTCTTCCGTGAGAAGCTCGGTGCGGAAGAAGCCGGGGTTCACGATCATCGTCTCGATGCCGAACGGCACGACTTCGGTCTGCAGCGCCTCCATCCAGCCGTCGAGGCCGAACTTCGAGGCTGAATAGGCCGAGCAGAACTCGAAACCCATCAGCCCGGCCGTCGAGGAGATCGAAATGACCCTGCCGGACCGCTGGTTGCGCATCGCTGGCAGAAAGGCCCGCGTCACCTTCATGGGACCGACGAGGCTGGTGCTGAGCTGCAGTTGCATCTGTTCGGCGGTCAACTCTTCGAAGTACCCGGCAAAGAAACTCGCCGCATTGTTGACCAGCACGTCGATGCGGCCAAACCGGTCAAGCGTTGCCTGGGCAGCGGCTTCGGCGTCGGCCGCGCTCGTCACGTCCAGCTTGACGATAAGGAGGTTCTCGGACTTTCCGACGGCCCTTGCGACCTTTTCCGTGTTGCGGCCGGTTGCCACCACCTTGTGGCCCGCCGCCAACGCGGCCTTGGCGATATCCAGACCGAGGCCCCGGCCTGCGCCGGTGATGAACCAAACACTCATATTGGGCTCCTGTTGTCTAGGCCGCAGCTCGGCCTCGAATTCGGACGGATGGCCAGCATGGGCTGACGTCCCATGCTGGTACCCATCCGCTAGCGGACTGCATCACTGCGGAAGGCCGGCGCCTTCGGTGATGATGCGAAATCCTTCGGTCGACTTGGTAAAAAACTGCCGGGCCGCCGTGTATCCCGGCGAGTTGTAGTAGCGCTTGGCGTCAGCAAGGCTCGGGAACTCGGCGATGGCGATCACCGATCTCGAGCTTCCTTCGATGGCAGTGACATTAGGATTGTAGACGATCACGCGGCCGCCATACTGGGTGACGAGCGGCGAGGCGGCTTCGATGTACTGCTGAAACACCGCCTGATCCTTGATGTCATAGCTGCCGATCATGTAGGCGCGGGGGACGGCGCCCGTCGCTTCCTGAGCAAAGGCGGCCGGGCTCACGATCATGGTGAGAGCGGTGAGCGCGCCCACGATTACCTTCTTCATTTTGTTCTCCTTCAGTGGGCCAGTTGGACGGTAGGCATTGCGCGGAGAGTTGCTCCGGTTGACCGTCTGGCCTTGATGTCAGGAAGTTAGCTCCTTTAGCGGCATGCAATTAGATGGTATAATTTGCATGAGCTTAGAAGGGGGATTGATGAATGCGTCGCGACAGCCTGGATGACTTCCTGACCTTCATCGCCGTCGCCCGCGAGCGCAGCTTCACCAAGGCGGCCGCCATGCTCGGCGTGTCGCAGTCGGCTCTGAGCTATTCGATCCGGACGATGGAAGAGCGCCTCGGCGTTAGGCTGCTGACCCGCACGACCCGCAGCGTCTCGCTAACCGAAGCGGGGGATCGCCTGTTTCGAAGCATCGCTCCCAAGTTAGATGAGATCGCAAGCGAGATTGCCGCCCTCAGCGCCCTGCGCGACAAGCCGGCCGGCACAGTCCGGATCACCACGGTGGAGCATGCCGGCGAGACCATCATCTGGCCCGCCATGGTCGGGCTCATGCGCGACTATCCCGACATCAGGGTCGAGATTATCCACGACTACGGCTTGGCAGACATTGCGGCCGATCGCTTCGATGCGGGTGTACGGCTTGGCGAACAGGTGGACAAGGACATGATCTCGGCGCGCGTTGGGCCAGACTTCCGCATGGCGGTTGTGGTAGCGCCTTCATACTTCGCAAGCCGCTCCCGTCCGGTCACGCCTGAAGACCTTGCCGATCATGCGTGCATACCCCTGCGACTGCCCACAGGCGGCTGTGCACCGTGGGAGTTTCGCAAGGAGGGGCGGGAGTTGAAGGTGCGCGTTCAAGGACACGCCGCGTTCAACACCCTCGCGATGATCTGTCAGGCCAGCCTTGAAGGATTCGGGCTCGCCTATCTGCCCGAGGATCTGGTGATCTACCCACTCGAACAGGGTCGCCTGGTGCGTGTTCTTGAGGACTGGTGCCCCCTTCGGCCGGGATATCACCTGTATTATCCAAGCCGGCGCCAACACTCGCCGGCTTTCGCACTCGTGCTGGAAACGCTGCGCTACCGCGACTGAGTGCGGTTGAAATAAGGGTCGTCAGACCTCGACGACCATGGCACCTATCCAAGCCGCCCAGTACAGGAAGTCCGGAGCGTCCGTTTCCCACCGATCCCAGTCTTCCCCAATTTATGAGTTCACGGCCTAGGGCTGCCGGCGTCATCAGAGTGGAAAGGTCGGTAGCGCCGGTCTATGTAAGACACAGTCCCCAATCACGGCAGGCAGGATCATGACCACACATTCGCGCGGCGTTTCCGCAAGCATCGACCCGGTGAAGCTCGACAGGCTGGCGGAGGTCGCCGTCAAGGTCGGGCTGCAATTGCAGCCGGGGCAGGATCTGGTGCTGACCTCGTCTATCGCCGCGCTGCCTCTGACGCGGCGGATCGTCGAGCACGCCTACAAGGCAGGTGCGGGCCTGGTGACGCCGATCTTCAACGATGACGAGATCACGCTGGCGCGCTTCCGCTACGGCGCCGACGCCGGCTTCGACCGCGCCGCCGGCTGGCTCTTTGAAGGCATGGCAAAAGCCTTCGCCAATAATGCGGCGAGGCTTGCCGTGCGCGGCGAGGATCCGTCGCTGCTTTCTTCTCAGGACCCGGCAAAGGTGGCGCGTGCCAACAAGGCGAATTCGATGGCTTACCAGCCGGCGCTGGAGAAGATCACCGGCTTCGATATCAACTGGAACATCGTCGCCTATCCCGATCAGGCCTGGGCCAAGCAGGTTTTCCCGGACGACGCCGAAGACGTCGCCGTGGCCAAGCTAGCCGACGCCATCTTTGCGGCCTCGCGGGTGGACGTCGAAGACCCGATCGGCAACTGGACGGCGCACAATGCGGCGTTGAAGAGCCGCACCGAATGGCTGAACGGCCACAATTTCCACGCACTGCATTTCACCGGCCCCGGCACCGACCTGACCGTCGGACTGGCCGAAGGCCACGAGTGGATGGGTGGTGCCTCGACCGCCAAGAACGGCATCACCTGCAACCCCAACATCCCGACCGAAGAGGTTTTCACCACGCCGCATGCAAGGCGCGTCGAGGGTCATGTCACCAGCACCAAGCCGCTGTCCTACCAGGGCACGCTGATCGACGGCATTGCGGTGCGTTTCGAGGCGGGGCGCATTGTCGAGGCCAAGGCCACGAAGGGCGAGGATGTGCTGCAAAAGGTGCTGGACACCGACGAAGGCTCGCGCCGTCTCGGCGAGGTGGCGCTGGTGCCGCATTCCTCGCCGATCGCCAAGAGCGGGCTGCTGTTTTTCAACACGCTGTTCGACGAGAACGCCGCCTGCCACATTGCGCTCGGCCAGTGCTACTCGAAGTGCTTCGTCGACGGCGCCTCGCTCAGCCAGGACGAGATCGCGGCGCGCGGCGGCAACAAGAGTTTCATCCACATCGACTGGATGATCGGCTCCGACAAGATCGACATAGACGGCATCCACAAGGACGGCAGCCGCGTGCCGGTGATGCGCAAGGGCGAGTGGGTTTAGGCCCGGGATCGCTAAGCGAAGGCCAGCAAGCATCGGCGCCTGCTGGCCCATGCGGAGTTGGCAATGGAGCTCGCGGTCAAGCGCATCTATGAGCCGCCGGCGCCCGATGACGGGCAGCGGGTGCTCGTCGATCGCATATGGCCGCGCGGCATCGCCAAGCAGGACGCGGCGCTGACGGCCTGGCTAAAGGACATCGCGCCAAGCGACGCGTTGCGCAAATGGTTCGGCCATGAGCCGGCGCGCTGGGCGGAGTTCCAGCGGCGATACCGCGATGAGCTCGAACGGAACGGCGAGGCGGTGGCGGAACTGCGCGCCCTGCTCCGTGAAGGCAAGGTGACGCTGCTCTACGGCGCCCATGACGAGGCGCACAACAATGCGGTGGCACTGGCTAGCTATTTGCGTGAGAACAATTAGTCACGCCGGCGGGACAGCACCCCTCTCTGTCCTGCCGGACATCTCCCCCTCGTGGGCCCCCAAGGGGGGGAGATTGGCAGCTTCGCCGAAAGCGCCCTTCTTTGGAGACTAGCGAACGCCGAAGTGACATCCAATCACCCCACTAGAGTGGGAGATGTCCGGCAGGACAGAGGGGGCGCGACGGATCGCGGCGGGTCGGTCCTATTTCCCACTCACCGCCTGCTGATAAACATCAGGCTTGAAGCCAACGAGAACCCTGTCGCCAAGTTCCAGCACCGGTCGCTTTATCATCGTCGGTTTGGCCAGCATCAGCGCCTTGGCCTTGTTCTCGTCCAGACCCAGTCTGTCCTCCTCCGACAGTTCGCGAAACGTCGTGCTCGCCTTGTTGAGCAGGATTTCCCAGCCGACCTTGCCTGACCAGCCGTTCAGCCGATCCGCGTCAAGCCCGTCTGCCCTGTAATCGTGAAAGCGATAGGCAACATCACGGCTCGCCAGCCAGGAACGCGCCTTCTTGACCGTATCGCAATTGGTGATGCCGTACATGGTGATCGTCAAAACGCTTCCTCGGATCGGTCGAATCTGATGGCACCCTAAAACCGTGCCTCTCACTTTTCCAGCTGCCTTGCCAGGCATCCGTGATTTTTGCGCTTGCCAATAGTAAGGAATTTTCCTAACTATTGTCCCGAGCTAATTTTGGTCACGCGGAATGGCCGAGGCAAGGAAATGACCATGACGAGCCTGCAGACCGAAAGCCCCCCACCGATCGACGGCATTTTCCGTGCGCTCGCCGATCCGACCCGGCGGCGCGTGGTCGAGCGGCTGAACCGAAGCCCCGCCTCGGTCAGCGAGCTTGCCCAGCCGTTCGAGATGGCCCTGCCATCCTTCATCGAGCATCTCAGGGTTTTGGAAGGCTGCGGGCTGGTGCGTTCGGAGAAGGCCGGCCGCGTCAGGACCTACCGGCTTGCGCCGGAGCCGCTGAAGCTCGCGGAAAGCTGGCTGGCCGAGCAGCGTGAGCTGTGGGAGCGCCGTCTCGACCAGTTCGACGACTACGTGCTGAAACTCAAGGAGACAGACAGATGAATATGGTCGCGTTTTTTCAACCCGATCCGAAGCTCGACCTCGTGCTCGAACGGACGATCGAGGCGCCACGAGAACTGCTGTGGACGGCCTTGACGAAGCCCGAGCATGTCCGCCAATGGTTCACGCCGAAGCCGTGGATCATCACCGATTGCGAGATCGACCTGCGGCCCGGCGGTCTGTTCCGCACCCGCATGCAGTCGCCCGACGGCAAGGAGGTCAACGACAGGCGTTGCTGCTACCTCGAGATCGTCCAGAACGAGCGGCTGGTGTGGACCGATGCGCTGCTGCCCGGCTACCGGCCGTCAGGCGACCCATTCATCACAGCCGTCATATCGCTGCAATCGCAGGGCGAGGCGACGCGCTACACCGCGACCGCTATCCACCGCGACGAAGCCACGCGCAACAGCCACGAGGAGATGGGCTTTTACGACGGCTGGGGCACGGTGGCGGATCAGTTGGCGGGCTACGTCAAGACGATCTGAGGGGACCCTGGCTTGGCTCACATTGCGGCCACGGAATCGTCGTGGCCGTTCAACCGCCAGCGCCCGAGCTCTTCGTACCGGCCTTGCCGGATCAGACTGCGGATGAGCACAAAGTCACGTACGGTCCAGCTGATGGGTTCGATCGCCCGTTCTCGAACCCTTTGAACCCGCAATTTGTCACGAAGCAATGTAACATGAGGTTCAAAGGAGCTCCCCACAAAGGGCTTCAGCGGGCTGTCGGCGATCAGGGCGGTAAGATTGCGCCAGAACGCTTGCAGCGGCGGGACGCCGTCGCTGCCACGCAGCACCAACGCACCGCCGCCGAAAGCCGACAACCGATCGAACGACACCTCAAACGGTTTCGCCTGGACCATCGAGGCGACGTGGCGGGCGATTTTGACCAATTCCTCCGGCAGTCCATCATAGTCGCCGAGCCCAATAAGCGAGATGTGCAGGCGTTCCGCCGGAAACACTTGCCCTCGCAATCCCGATTCTCGCCGCCAGACTGCGGCCCGGCGTGCAAGCGGCACGGCGATCGTACTTTCAAGAAGAATGGCGAAGAACAGCCGGTCATTCCAGCGCCGATCCAGCTCCTGCCAGTTGAACACGGCTTGGCCGTTTTCGGTGATCCTGAATGCGGGCAGCTCATTCATGTTCATTGCTCCTCTCAAAGCCATTCCCGCCCAGCCAAGCAGAATAGAACAAAAAGGGAACAAATCAAACGAAAATGATACGAGCGCCGGTACTGGCAGCACCAACGCTCGCAACCACATTTCGGTCGGCCGTATGTTGATGGCTCAGGCGCCGTCGCCGATGATGCCCTTGATCTCGAGGAAATCGTGGATCGCCCGGTCGGCGTATTCGCGGCCGTTGCCTAGCTGGACAGCATAGGGCAGTTGGCGCCACGGCGCAGGCTGATATGCGCCACGTCGCCGACGCTGAATTGAAAACCCTCCGCCCGGCGCGGCGCGTCGATCACCACCTGTGTCCCCTGCCCCAGCTCCGCATGAAGGCGCAAGGTGCGGCCGTGGAAGACGATGCTGTTCACCCGCACCGGTACAGTGCCGGCCGCCGCTTCGGTCGTCGCCAAAAAATCCTCTGGACGCACGCCGATGGTGCGCACCGTGCCCTCGCCAGGCAGTTCGCCCGTCTCCGAAACCGCTTCCAGCGGCAGGGCGCCGGCGGCGAACCGCAAGCGCTCGCCGTCACGGCCGACGAAGCGCGACTGCAGAAGGTTCATCGTGCCGATGAAGCTGGCAACGAATTTGGTGGCGGGCCGGTCGTAGAGGGTCGCCGGCGGCGCAATCTGCTCGATGCGGCCTTTGTTCATGACGACGATGCGATCAGAGATCGACAGCGCCTCGGTCTGGTCGTGCGTGACCATGACGAAAGTGGTGCCGAGGCGCGACTGCAGTCGCTTCAATTCGACCTGCATCTGTTCGCGCAGATGCGCATCGAGCGCCGACAACGGCTCGTCGAGCAGCAGCACGCGCGGTTCGCAGACGATGGCGCGGGCAAGCGCGACGCGCTGGCGCTGGCCACCCGACAATTCGGACACGCGGGCGCCGAGCTTTTCAGCAAGGCCGACCATGTCGAGCGCTGCGCCGACGCGCTTTGCCTGTTCGGCACCGGAGAGCTTGCGCAGCGACAAGCCGAAGCCGACATTTTCGGCGACGTTCATGTGCGGGAACAGCGCGTAGTCCTGGAATACGGTATTGACCGGACGGTCGAAGGGCCTGAGCGCACTGATGTCGCGGCCTTCGAGCAGAACCTTGCCGCTCGACGGGCTTTCGAAGCCGGCGATGACCCGCAGGCTGGTGGTCTTGCCGCAGCCGGATGGTCCGAGCAGGGTCAGGAACTCGCCGCGCGAAATATCGAGATCGACGGCATCGAGCCCGACGATGCTGCCGGGGAATATCTTGGAGACCTTGTCCAGCCGGACGAGTGGATCAGGTGCCATCGCGAACCTCGGACGGCTTGGTCGTGTTGACCCACAGGATCTGGCAGCGCTCGCTGCCCGGATTGCGGAAAGCATGCAGCAAGGTGCTCTTGAAGGCGAAGCTGTCGCCGGCCTTCAGGCCGTATCTGGTCGAATCGACCACCAGCTCGACCTCGCCCGAAAGGACGAACCCGAATTCATGGCCGGCATGGGCGTAGGCTTCGGCGGTGCCGCCACCGGCCTCCACCGTCACCAGCATGCCGGTCAGCGCAGCAGCCGGCGGCGACAGCAGCGACTTGGCGATGCCTTCCGACTTGACCGGGATCTGACGCCGGCTGTTGGCGCGCACACAATAAAGATCGTTGCCGGCGTCGTTGCCGTCGGCGATCAGCGCGGACGGCTCGATGTCGAGGGCGGCGGCGAGCGGCCAGATCACTCGGACCCGCAATGACGACATGCCGCGCTCGATCTGGCTCAGCGCTCCGATCGAGACGCCGGCTTTGGCTGCAAGTTCGGCCAGCGAGAGATTACGCTCCAGCCTGAGCGCCCGCACGCGCCGGCCGACCCTGACGTCGGCGTCGTCCTTCGGCTTCTCAGCCGCTTCGTCCAGCATGTCCATCCATTCGTCCTTTTTGCCAACGCTTTCCCTTCCCCTTGCGGGAGAAGGAAGAAGCAGGCTCAGCCGCCCGCCTTGACCTTCTCGAACATCTTGGCGAGTTCATCATTCTGTTTCATCGGCCCGGTGAAGATGGTGGTCTTCAACATCACTTCCGGATCGGAGGGCAGCTGCAATTTCTCCAGCTCCTCCTTCGGCACGGCAGCGAAAGCCGAGCTGGTCGAGCTGCCATAGCCATAGGCCTGGATCAGGTATTTGCCCGAGTCCGTTTCCAGCCGGCTGTTGATGAAGTCATAGGCGAGGTCGACGTTCTTGGCGTCCTTGAGCATGACGAAACCGCAAGCCCAGGTAAGCATGCCTTCCTTCGGCTTCATGAACTCGACAGGCACGCCTTGCTTCTTCAGCGACGTGGCCGAGGCATTCCAGGTCATGGCGGCGACCAGCTGGCCGCTGGCCAGCGCCTGTTCGACCGATGTCATGTCTGTGGTGTAGTTTGAGAGCAGCGGGCGCTGCTCGCGCAATTTCTCCGCAACCTTGTCCATCTGTTCCGCCGTCATGTCGAATGGATTGACGCCGGCAAGAAGGGCCGCCACCACCGGAGTGTCGTGGACGGCATCGATGGTCGCCATGCGCCCGGCATATTGCTTGTCCCAGAGCAGGTTCCAGCTCGCTTCCGGGTTCTTCACCAGATCGGTGCGGTAGAGAATCGAGGTGTTGCCCCAGTCCCACGGCACCATCCAGACCTTGCCGTCGCCGGCCTGCAGGTCGGGCAGGTTCTTGAAGACCGGGAAGATCGAATCCCAGTTCTTGATGCGCTTGGTGTCGATCGGCTGCAGCAGGCCTTCCTTGTTCCAGCGCGCCACCTTGTCATAGCATGGGTGCGCGACATCGGGGCGGAAGCCGGCCTTGACCTTGGTGAAAGCGTCATCGTCGTCGCCGAACATCGAGGCTTCGACACCATCCGGGTGCGCGGCGAGGAAGCTCTTGTTGAAGTCGGGCAGCTCATAGCCCGACCAGGTGAAATATTGCAGCTTGTCGCCGGCAAAAGCGACAGTCGACGCAAGCGCCAGCGCGAAGGCGGCCAGTCCGGTTTTCGCTGTCTTTGTCGTTATCGATTTCAGGTCGAATGCCATTGCAGTTCTCCTCTTTCGGTTTCTTCTGGTTTTGACAGGCTGGCGGTCGCTGGCCGCTGAGCGGCGGCAAGCCCGCGATGGCGCAGGATTTCGGCGAGTGCGGCGGTGACGAAGGACACGGCCAAGATCGCCGTGCCCAGCGCCATGACGGTCGGCAGCGATTTCGGGAAGCGCAGCTGGCTCCAGATATAAAGCGGCAGCGTCGGCTCGGTACCGGCAAGGAAGAAGGCGACGATGAACTCGTCGAACGAGGTCAGGAAGGCCAGCATGAACGCCGAGATAATGGCGGGCAGGCTGAGTGGCAGCATCACCCGCCTGAAGGTCGTCCAGTCGGAGGCGCCGAGGTCGAGCGCTGCCTCACGGATGGTCTTCGGGATGGCGGCGAAGCGGCTGCGCATGACCACCACCGTCGCCGGCAGCGCCACCAATATGTGGCCGAGCACAATGGCAATGCGCGACGGCCCAAAGCCGGCGAGGTTGACGAGGATGAGCAGCGATATGCCGACGATGACGCCTGGGATCAGGATCGGCAGCCGCGCTATGGCACTGATGGTGGCGGCCAGCGGCGAGCGTCCGTAGAGGTCCATATAGGACACCGTGATGCCACAGAGCGTGGCGCCGGTGGCGGCAATGGCGCCGATGACGAGGCTGTTGGCGAGCGCACCGGACAGCGCCGAATTGCCTAACAGCGTGCCGTACCATTCAAGCGTAAAGCCTTGCAGGGGAAATGCCGCCTGGACGGAATTGTTGAAGGAAAACAGCGGGATCAGCAATATCGGCAAATACAGGAACACCAGATAGGCAAGGACATAGGCACCGAGCCAGCCGCCGCCCTGCCTTGCATCGATACGCGCTGTGTTCATGTGCGGCTGCGGTATCGGCGGTCGGCGAAGCGCACCACCAGCACCACGGCGAGAATGACAAGCATGACGGCGACGGCGAGTGCGGCGCCGAACGGCCAGTCATTGGCCTTGCCGAACTCGGCCTGGATCAGTGTGCCGATCATCGTGCTGGCAGGGCCGCCGACCAGCGCCGGGGTGACGTAGTCGCCGACGGTCGGCACAAAAACGACGAGGGCCGCAGCCAGCACGCCGGGCATCGAATTGGGCAGCACGACGCGGCGGAAGCTGGTGAACGGTTTTGCGCCGAGATCGGAAGCGGCTTCGAGCAGCGATTTCGGGATCGTGTCCAGCGCCACGTAGATGGGCAGGATAGCGAATGGCGCATAAGCGTGGGCGAGCGTGACGACGACTGCTGCCGGCGTATTCAAGAACGCCAATGTCGGCTCCGACCAGATGCCGCTTTCAATCAGCGCCGAGTTCAGCACGCCATTATAGGCAAGCACGATCTTCCAGGCGAAGACGCGCAGGAGATAGCTGGTCCAGAACGGCAGGGTCAGCAGGAACAGCAGCAGCCCACGCCGCCGCCCGGCATGGAAAGCCAGATAATAGGCGACGGGATAGGCGGTGACGACGGTTGCGAGCGTGACCAGGCCGGCGATGCCCAGCGAGCGCAGCGTCACCGTCCAGTACAGTGGATCGGTGGCCACAGTGACGAAATTCGCAAGGGTAAAACCAGCCCCCAGCAGCGAGCCGTCATTGCCGCGGAAGGCAAGGAAGAACACCAAGCCAAGGGCGAAAAGGATCAGCAGAAAGGTGACCAGCCCGCCGGGCAGCAGCATAGCGAAACGGAAGCCTGGCGAAGACCGGGTTTCCGGCAGCGGCTGCGTTGCGGCAATGGTCGACATTGACTGTCCGTCGAAATTTGAAATCGACTAAGCTTTTTTCATATTGGTGAAACTGTCAAGCTGTTTCACGCTTGGGAATGAAAGTCAGCGTTCGAACGCGTCCAGCATCCGGTACCAGGCGATGGTCGCGGCAACGCCGACCTGCCGAAACGCGTGAAAAGGGATCGGCCGGATCGGCGATATCGGGAACGGCAATTGCCTGGTGTCGCCGCTCGACAGATAGGAGGCGATGCGCTCGCCAAGCGCGGTCATCAGGCCGATGCCGCGGCCCTGGCAGCCGACGACCGCCAGCAGACCCTTCTCTGGCTCGTGGATATGCGGGAGATGGTCCGGCGTCATTGCCACCCGGCCGAACCACCGCTTTTCAATGGCAATGTCTGACAGCGCCGGATAAAGCCGCAGCAGCGCGCGTTCAAGATGCGCCCAGTCGGCCGGGCCGTTCGGCAAAGCCATGCGGCCGCGCCCGCCGAGCACCAGCCGGCCGTCGGCACTCTTGCGGTAATAGACGAGGATGCGGCGCGAATCCGAAACCGGCTGCCCTTCCGGCAGGATCGCCGCAGCGAGATTGGACGATAGCGGCGCTGTCGCGATCTGGAAGGAATGCAGCGGAACGATCGTCTCGGCGAGGCCGGGAAGCAGGCCGCCGGTATAGGCGTTGGTCGCCAGAACGACCGCCTTGGCCTTCAGTTCGGCGCCGCTTTCCGCCGAAACGTGCCAAATGCCAGCACCCTTGCTGATCTGCATCACGTTCTGGCGTTCGGCGATCTTCACGCCCGCCGCGGCAGCGACGCGCGCCAGTTCCGACGTGTAGGCGAGCGGATCGATGACACCGGCGCGGCGATCGAGCCAGCCGCCGAGATAGCCTTGCGCGCCGGTCATCGTCGCAATCTCCGTCGCGCTCAGCAGCCGGACATCGGCGCCGCGGGCGCGCCACTGCCGATCCCGGTTTGCCGCCGCTTTTAGCGCGGTCCCGGTATGCGCCGCCTGGATCCAGCCATTACGGACGAACGGCACCGCCAGTCCTTCGTCGCGGATCAATTCGAAGACGGTGTCAGCGGTCGAGGCGGCAAAGTTGACGAGCGCTTCGCCGCGCTCCAGACCAAAATGCTCCAGCAGCCAGTCCGGATCGTATTTCAGGCCGGGAATGACCTGACCGCCGTTCAGGCCGGATGCGCCATTGCCGATTTCGCCGGCGTCCAGCACCTGGACGGCAAGACCGAGCCGGGCGGCGTGCAAGGCCGTCGACAGCCCCATGATGCCGCCGCCGACGATGACGACATCGACGCGTCGGCCGGCTGGAAAAAGCGACTGGAACGCGGTTGCTGTCCGCGGCTTTTGCCAGATTGGATCGGAAAACCGTAAGCGCAAGCGTCACCTGGAGATTTCAGTAAGTGAAAACCCTAGCGACGGTTTCATTATTTTGAAAGAGCGTTTTCCATGGCAATGGGCGCACGTCAGGCTCGATCAAGGTCCAGCGATGCGAAGACCGCTGGAAAGAATTGACAAAGCTCACCCTGGAAGCGGGATAGACGTTTGGCGGGAATTTGTTGAAAGTGCCGCGGCCAAAGGACAAGACAACAGGAAACGCAAGTCATGACGAACGCCACACATTTGCCCGCCGAGGGCCTCTTCGTAGGCCGCGCCCGGACGAGCGATGCTTCCCATCCGCTGGTGGTCACGGTGCGCGACGGCACGGTCTTCGACATCACGTCAAATGTGGCACCGACCGTACGCGACATTTGCGAATTGCCGGATCCGGCAGGACACGTCCGCTCGGCCAAGGGGCGGCCGATCGGCCCGCTCGAAGCCATTGCCGCCAACAGTTTCGAGACAGCGCGCGATCCGGGAACGCCGTACCTGCTGTCCCCCGTCGACCTGCAGGCGATCAAGGCGTCTGGCGTTACCTTTGTCGTCAGCCTGCTCGAGCGCGTCATCGAGGAACAGGCGCGCGGCTCGGCGGAGAAGGCCGACGCCATTCGAGCCGACATCGCCGGGCTGATCGGCCACGATCTGTCGAAGCTCAAACCCGGCTCGCCGGAAGCGATGGAGATCAAGGCCAAGCTGATCGCGCGCGGCGCCTGGTCGCAATATCTGGAAGTCGGCATCGGGCCCGATGCCGAGATCTTCACCAAATGCCAGCCGATGGCCTCGGTCGGCTTCGGCGCCGATGTTGGCCTGCATCCGGTTTCGACATGGAACAATCCGGAGCCGGAGATCGCCATGATTGCCGCCAGCAGCGGCAGGATTGTCGGGGCGACGATCGGCAACGACGTCAATCTGCGCGACGTCGAGGGACGCTCGGCGCTCCTGCTCGGCAAAGCCAAGGACAACAACGCTTCGGCAGCACTTGGCCCCTTTATCCGGCTGTTCGACGAGACATTTTCCATCGGCGACGTGAAGAAGGCGGTCGTACGGCTGAAGGTCGAGGGCGAGGACGGGTTCTCGCTGGAGGGCGCCAGTTCGATGGCCGAGATCAGCCGTTCGCCGGAAGAGCTGGTCGCAGCCGCGATGGGGCCGCACCACCAGTACCCGGACGGGCTCGCGCTCTATCTCGGCACGATGTTCGTGCCGTCGAAGGATCGCGGCGAAAAAGGCAAGGGTTTTACCCACAAGGTCGGCGACATCGTCACCATCTCGTCGGACAAGTTCGGCGCCTTGGTCAACCGCGTGCGGCTGTCACCCGACTGCCCGCACTGGACCTATGGCGCCAGCCATCTGATGCGCGACCTCGCCAGAGCCGACCTGATCTGAATAGAGAACGATCCAATTCGGCAGTAACCAGGCCGTGAACCGCCTCTATTTCGGGACGGGCAAGCAGGAGCCGCCGAGGATCAGATGGGTCGGAAAGGCGATGCGTTGCGCCGGCCGCTCGCTCTGGCGGCCGAGCCGCTCCAGCAGAAGCTGTGCTGCGGTGCGGCCGATCTCCTCGACGGCCCGGTCGATGAGCGTGATCGGGCCGGGATAAAGGAGCGCGACGTCCGACCTGTCGCAGCCGATCAGCGAGATATCGCCCGGGACCGAAACGCCTTGCTGCTGGATGGCGCGCAGCACGCCGACCAGAATGCGGTTGCCGGCGGCGATGATGGCGGTTGGACGCTCCTTCATCTGGAACAGGGCGGTGGCCTCGCGGAAACCGAAGTCCACCGAGAGGCTTTGCGAGCGGATCAGATCCTGCGGCACCGGCAGGCCGCTGCGCTGGAACGCCTCTACGAAGCCGCGCACCCCGTTCACGGCCCGGCCTGATGTCGCTGCCGGCCGTGATGATGGCAATGCGACGGTGCCCGAGTTCGATCAGATAGCTTGTCGCCTGCCGTAACCCGGTGGCGTGCTCGGTCAGCACCGCGTCGATCTCGAGCGGAATGTCGCGATCGAGCAGTACTGATGGAATCCGCAACTCCTTCAAGCGCTTGATGGTGCGCGCATCCTGTTCGTTGTTGATGGTCATGATCATGCCGTCGGCCCGCCCATGCTGCAGCATGTCGATCGCCGCCGCCTCCTCGGTGGCGCGGCCGTTGGTGCTCATCAGGTAAAGCGAATAGCCGCGCTGGCGCATTTCCGCGTCCACCGCCTTGAAGCAACTGGCATGCCAGGGATTGGCAATGTCGTCGATGACGAAACCAACCGTCATGGTGTTCCGACGGCGCATGTTCTGGGCGCGAATCGGGCTGGAAGCCGAGCGACTGGATTGCCGCGCGTACCTTCCCCAACGTCTCCGGCCTGACAGTCTCAGGCGCGTTCAAGCTCCGTGAAACGGTTCCGACGGACACGCCGGAAACGCGCGCCACGTCGCGTATTGTCGCCGCCAGAATCCGGGTTTTCCATGTCGCGAAACTGAAAATCGAACGCGACATGATGAATGCTGGCGACTTCCGCGTCTCGCCGCTGGAAGTCGAGGCAGCGCTTGCGCCCTGCCCCGGCGTCGCCGAGATCGCCGTTGCCGAACACCGGGTGCGCGACGATGTCTCGGTTATCGCGGCCTATGTCGTGCGCAAGGCAGGCGTCAGCGTCAGCGCCGAAGATATCGTCGCCCTGGCGGGGCAAAGGCTCGCCGCCTACAAACGGCCGAAACAGGTGTTCTTCGTGCCGAGCCTGCCGCGCAGCGCCAACGGCAAATTGCTGCGCCGAAATCTCGCGCCGGACTGAAGTGGTTCAGGTCTTCTGCGTCGGCTTCTTTGCGGCTCCCCGACCCCCAGCGAAGCGGGCGAGCACCGCCTCGGTATCGGCGTCGAACGGACGGCCCTGATGACGCAGGCGGCCGGGTGTCTTCGACATGCCGGCAACGACATTCTGCATCACCACGCCGTCCACTTCGGCGATCATACCGCGGGCGCGGAAATGCTCGTCGTCAAAGATGTCCCTCATGTCGAGGACCTTGGCGATTGCCGCATCGACGCGGCGGAACTCGCGCAGCACCTCCTCGGATGGCCGGCCGGCGACCCAGGCGGCGACATAGGCCTCCAATGCCTCGCGGTTCTGGCTGCGGGCCTGGAAGCCGGCAAAGCGGGGATCGTCACCGTGACCGATCAAGGCCAGGACGCGGCGGGCGACGGAATCGGACGAGCTCGAAATCGCCACCCACACGCCATCGGCGCAACGATAGGTGCCGCGCGGGACGGTGTAGGGGATGCCGGAGCCGAGCCGCGGCTGCAGATAGCCGAGATGGGCATAGGCGGACGGTAACGGCCCCATGATCTGGAACATCGAGTTGAGCAGATTGACGTCGACTGTCTGGCCTTCGCCTGTCCGCTCGGCATGACGCAGCGCCGCCAGCGCCGCAAAGGCGCCGACAAGGGCGGTGACTTCGTCGGTCATGGCGATCGGCGGCAGCAGCGGCGGGCCCCCGGCCTCGCCGAGGAGCCCGGAAAACCCACTCATCGCCTCGGCAATCGTGGCGAAGCCCGGATGCATGGCATAGGGACCATCCTGGCCGAAACCGGTGATGCGCAGGATCACCAGCCTGGGATTGCGGCGCAGCAGTTCGTCCGGCGCAAAACCCAGCGCCTCGAGCTTGCCCGGCCGCATGTTCTCGATCAGTACGTTGGCGTCGAGCAGCAGCGACCAGAGATTTTCCTTGCCGGTATCGGTCTTGAGGTCGAGCGCAATGACCTGCTTGTTTCGGTTGACCAGTTTCCAGAAATAGGAATCCGTTTCCCCCGGACCGGTCCACCCCATGCGGCGGGTCGGATCGCCACCCGGCCCCTCGACCTTGATGACCTCCGCGCCGAAATCAGCAAGATAACGGCCGGCACCCGGCCCGGCTACGACGGTGGCCAGCTCGATGACGCGGACGCCGTCGAGCGGCCCCGACGCTTCGGCCTTCGGCACGGTCTTGGTCGCTGGCGGAGCCGGCTTGTCCATCACGCGTCCTTCCCGGGGCGCAGCGGCAGCAGGACCGAGCGCGTGAATGTGCAGACTTTGAGCCGGTCCTGGTTGAACCCATCCGTGCGAACGGTCAAAACCCCCTCGCCCTGCCTGGAGGCGGATGGACGCTGCGCCAGTATTTCGGTCTCGCCATAGAGCGTATCGCCATGGAACAACGGAGCGAGATGGCGCAGCTCGCTAAGGCCGAGATTGGCGACCGCGCGTCCGGAAATGTCGGGTACGCTCATGCCGAGAAGCAGCGAGTAGACATAGGTGCCGACGACGACATTGCGGCCTTGCGCCATTTCGGTCTCGGCGAAATGGCGGTCGATGTGGAGCGGGCTGGCCGCCATGGTCAGCAGGCAAAAGAGGTGGTCATCGGCCTCGGTAACGGTCTTGCCCGGCCAGTGCTTGAACACGTCGCCGATCTCGTAGTCGTCGAGATACGAGCCAAACCTTTCGTCGCGGGCCGAATGAACCCTCGGCATGTCAGACCTCGAGCACCAGGGTCGGGGCGCCGGTCCTCACGTCATCGCCGACAGCGATCAATATCTCGATGACGGTTCCGGCGAAGGGTGCGGGAACCTCGACCTGGGTTTTGTCGGTCTCCACCGTGAACAGGGTTTGCCCCTCGGTGATCTTGGCACCGATGCTGGCCTGGATTTCGCTGATGACGACTTCATCGACGGCATCGCCGACCTTGGGCATCTTGAGTGTGGAACGCATCGTCAGTTCTCCGTCTGCAAGGCGAGGGTTGAAGGAAGTCCGCCGGCTGGCAGCCAAGCTTCGCGGCGGATGGGCGCTTGAAAACACCCACTTCTTCGTTGCCAGACGACAAGACCCCCGCCAAGATCGAGCGCAAAGACTTCGGTGAAATTCGAGGCGGCACGCGTTCTCATCACAGCGCCTTGCCCGTGGTGCCGTCGAAGAGATGCGCGCGGCTACCATCGATGACGAGTTCCAGCATCGTGTCGCGGCGCGGCACCTTGTCGGCGCTGACGCGAAGCACGATCAGGCGGGCATCCCGGCGCACCAGCTCGGCCGGATCGGCGGGAGTGCCGATCGAATAATCATCAGCGGTGCGGATGACGACCTGGGGATTGGCTGGAGCCACCGCGATGAAGGATTCAGGTTCGAGCTGTTCGACCAGCTCGACACGGCCGGCCAGACAGCTTGCTGCCCCCCCGCTGGCCGAAGCTTCGCCTGCAGGCCGCCATGACAGGTGCTCCGGCCGGAGGCCGACCAGCAATGTTCTGCCGGCCGGGAGGTCGTGGGCATCCGACTTCGGTGTCACAACCAGCCGACCGTCGCCGATGGACACGACCATCTTGCCGCGCCCGGCATCGACTACAGTTGCCTCAAGGAAATTCATCGCCGGGCTGCCGATGAAACCGGCAACGAAAATGTTGGACGGCGCGTGATAGAGCGCGTGCGGCGTGTCGTACTGCTGCAGCGCGCCGCGCGAAAAGACGGCGACGCGGCTGCCGAGCGTCATCGCTTCGACCTGGTCGTGGGTGACATGGATTGTGGTGACGCCGAGCCGCACATGCAGGCGGCTGAGCTCGGCGCGTAGCTGGACGCGCAATTTCGCGTCAAGATTGGAGAGCGGCTCGTCGAGCAAAAAGGCCTCCGGATCGCGCACAATGGCGCGGCCCATGGCGACACGCTGCCGCTGGCCGCCGGAGAGCTCGCGCGGCTTACGGTCAAGCAGATCGGCGAGGTCGAGAATTCGCGCCGCTTCGCTGACGCGGCGGTCGATCTCGGCCTTGGCAAATTTACGCAACTGCAGCGCGAAGGCGATGTTCTCGTGCACCGTCATTTGCGGGTAGAGCGCATAGTTCTGGAAGACCATGGCAATGTCGCGATCGCGCGGCGACACCTCGTTCATCACCTTGCCATTGATGCTGATCTTGCCGGTGGTGATGGATTCCAGCCCAGCGATCATGCGCAATAATGTCGACTTGCCGCAGCCGGACGGGCCGACGAAGACGACGAACTCGCCGTCCTCAACCTCAAGGTCGACGCTATGGACCGCCGAAACGGCGCCATAGAGCTTGCCGACCTTCTGCAGGCTGATCGATCCCATCAACACCCTTCCCTGCGCAACGGCCTGCAAGCAGCCAGGCGCGGGCGATGCAGGAGCGCATTTCGCACCGTTGGCGACTGCCGACAAAAGCGGTCCCGCACCAGAAATTGTGGCGCGAGACTAGGCAATTCGAGAATCTATGTCAATCGTTTGACCAGACCAGATCAATCGGTTGACCAAACCGCCTCGCGGGGCTATGGTTGCTCCGCTTTCCCGGGTCGGCCGGGGTCCTTGGGAGGGGATGGAATGCCTGGTCCTTCAACTATCGTCGATATCAGCGTCGCCGCCATACTGGGCCAATTGCCGGCGCCGGTGATCTTTGGCGACTGGGTGATGAAGCAAAGGGAATTCGTGGTCGTGCGGCTGCGCACGCAGTCCGGCCATGAGGGCTGGTCGTTCACGCTGACGCGGGATGGCGCCTGCGCCGAGCAGATCCGCAAGAGCATCGCCCCAGTTTATATCGGTACCGACGTTGGCGACCGCGTGAAGACCTTCAAGACAGCCAAGGGGCGCAGCTACGGTTCGCACAGCGCCGGTGTCGGCTTGCGCGCGCTGTCGCAGGTCGACCTCGCCGCATGGGACGCGGCAGCAAAGATAGCCGACAAGTCGATCGCCGAGTTCCTCGGCGGAACAACCGCGCCAATGCCGGCAACCGCGATCGTCGGCTACCCGCCGGCGCTGATGAACCCGCAGCAGATCGGCGAGCAGGTGAAAGGGCTCTATGCCGCGGGCTGGCGCCGGTTCAAGGCGCCAATGGGCGTCACGCTGGATGAATCCGAAGCGCGGCTGCGCGCCGCGCGCAGGAACGCGCCGGACGCCTGGCTCGGCACCGATCTGGTCTGGATGTTCTCGGACGTCGACGCGGCTGCCGCCTATGCCAACCGCCTCGCCGATCTCAATATGGGCTGCATCGAAGACATCTTCCCGCCGGGAAACGCCAGGAAGCTCGCCGAGCTGCGCAAACGCGTGCCAATGCCGATCTGGCAAGGCGACGAACAGGGCGGCTCTTACTATCCCGAAGCGCTGATCATGGCCGGCTCCGTCGACCGCGTGCGCGTCGACCTGACCTGCATGGGTGGGATTACCGGCGGCCGCGCCATTATCGACGAGTGCCTTGCCGCGGGCGTCGATTTCGGTCCGCACATGTTCGCGCATGTGCACAGCCAGGTGTTCAGCGCCTGGGGCTTTTCCGACAAGCCGGTCGAATGGGGCGTGCCGTGGAGCGGCGTCGACCCCTATGCGGACAGCCTGGTGCAACCGGAAATCATCAAGGGCGGGCTGATGAAGCCGCTTCCTGCCAAACCCGGCTTCGGCGACATGATCAACCGGGAATGGGCGCTGAGCCAACCGCACCAGGATCCCGACCACATTCTCGACTGACCAAAGCCGCCGCGGAGCGGCCTAGACACGGGCATAGCGATGACCGACGACCAGACCGTTCCCGCCAATTATGCAGTGGGCCTCTTCGACCTCTCCGGCCGCGTCGCCGTCGTGACCGGCGGCGGCAGCGGGCTGGGTGCCGCGATCGCGATCGGCTACGCGCAATTGGGCGTCACCGTCATCGTTGCCGACATCAACATGGCCGGCGCCGAAGCGACGCGCGCAACGATCGCCGAACAGGGTGGCAAAGCCGAGGTCGCCAGCCTCGATGTCACCAAGCGCGACCAGTGCTTCGCCTTGGCCGAGGCGGTCAAGCGCGGTCACGGCCATATCGACATACTGGTCAACAGCGCCGGCTCGGCCTTCCGCAGCCCGGCCGAGGAGTTCCCCGAGGACAAATTCAACTTCATCCTCGACCTCAACCTGAAGGGCACGTATTTCTGCTGCCAGGCCTTTGGCGGAGTGATGCTCGGCCAGAACAAGGGCTCGATCATCAACATCGCCTCGATCGGCTCGTTCAAAGCCTATCCCTGGGCGAGCGCCTATCTCGCATCGAAGGGCGGCGTCCTGCAGGTCACCCGCGCACTGGCGCTCGAGTGGCGCGACCGCGGCGTCAGGGTCAACGGCATCGGGCCGACACTGATGGAATCGCCGCTGACCAGGGCGGCGGGAGCGACAAGCTCGATCACCGCCGATTTCATCAAGGCGCGCATGCCGCGGCCGCGACTCGGCTTGCCGCGCGAACTGATCGGCACGGCGGTGTTCCTCGCCAGCGACGCCTCGGAACTGGTCACCGGCCATGTCGTCATGTGCGACGACGGCTATCTGAACGCCTGACCAAAGGAGCGCAGACGGAATGGCCAGGATCACGAAAGCCCATCACACCGGCTTCACCGTGCGGTCGCTCGACCGCTCGATCGCGTTCTATCGCGACGTGCTCGGATTCGAGCTGGCGTTCCAATGGAACCCGCGTGCGCCCTATATCGGCGAATTGGTCGGCTATCCGGAAGTCGACCTGCACAGCGCCATCCTGCGCCTGCCCGGTACCGACGTCTGCCTCGAGCTTCTGGAATACCGCAATGTCGAGCAGATTCCCGTCGACATGCATAACGGCAATGTCGGCAATGGCCACATCGCCTTCAACGTCGATGACCTCATGTCGTTCTACGAAAAACTGACGGCGATGGGCGTCAAATCCGTGTCGCCGCCGGTGACACCGACGATCGGGCCGAACAAGGGCGGCAAGGCGGTTTACATGATCGACCCGGACGGCTTCCGCGTCGAGCTCATCGAAAGTGCCCAAGCCTTCGGCAGCTACAAACCGGAATGACGCCAGTGCCGATAAAAACGTTCCAAATTTCTTCCGCTGCGATAATTTCGCCGACGCTATCGACGATCCGGGCAGTGCATTGGGAGGTCTGAACCTTGGCTAAGATCTGGATACGGCAAGCGGTTCTGCGGGCACTTGACGACGCGATGACGGATGACCCCAGCGTCATCGTCATGGGTGAAGACATCGCCGCCGCCGGGGGTCCGTTCAAGGTGACCGAGGGGCTGCTTGCCACGCATGGCCCCGAACGGGTGATCGACACACCGATTTCGGAAATGGCGTTCATGGGTGCCGCGGTCGGTGCTGCCGTCTGCGGCCTGAAGCCGGTGGTCGAGATGATGTTCATCGAATTCATCGGCGTCGCGCTCGACCAGTTGACGACGCAGGCGGCAACGATGCGCTATCTGTCGCGCGGCCGGCTGCCGACGCCGCTCGTCGTGCGGGCGTCCGCCGGCGCCGGCCAGGGGTTTGGCTGCCAGCATTCGCAGATGCTCGACCACTGGTTCCGCGGCACGCCCGGCCTCAAGGTCGCGGTGACCAGCAATGCGCGCACGACCTATGGCCTGCTGCGGTCGGCGATCGAAGATCCGGATCCGGTGGTGGTGCTCGAACCGCGCGTGCTTTACGCCGAGCGCGAGGAATACGAATTCGACCGCAACTACCGCATTCCGCTCGGCCAAGCCGAGATCGCGCGGCCCGGCAGCGACGTGACGCTCGTCACCTGCGGCGCGATGCGGCGGGTGGCGCTCGCGGCAGCGGAAACCAGCCACGCCAATATCGAGGTCGTCGACCTTCTGACGCTGTGGCCATGGGACCGCCGGAGTGTTGCCGAATCGGTTGCGCGCACAGGCCGCCTGGTGACACTCGAGGAGGCGCCGGCCGGCAGCGGCTGGGGCGGCGATGTTGTCTCGTCGATCGCCATCGAGGCGTTCGGCCGGCTGAAGGCGCCGCCGCATCGTATCACGCTTCCCGAAGCGCCCGTACCTTATAGCGGCGCGCTGGAAGCCCGTTTCCTGCCGAGCCCGGCCTATGTGGCAGAGCAGATCGCGACGCTTGTCTCGACCAACAAGCCACCCCTGCCGTGGTGGAGGAACGCAGCATGACGCTCTCCAATTCGAATGTGCCGATCGTGCGGCGCGAGGCCTTGAAGAACAGGCTGGAGCAGCTCACGCGCATGGTCGAGATCCGCGCGGTCGAGGAGCGCATCCAGAAACTCTTCGCCGAAGGACATGTCCGCGGCAGCACACATCTTGCCTGTGGACAGGAGGCCGTCTCGGTCGGCATCGCGCGCTCGATCGAGCCCGACGACATCGTGACCTGCACCTATCGCGGCCATGGCCACGCGTTGGCGCTCGGCGTGTCGCCAACGGCGGTTATCGGCGAGATCTGCGGCCGCGTCATCGGTTGTGCCGGTGGCCTCGGCGGTTCCATGCATCTGGTCGAGCCAGAGGTCGGGCTGCTGCCGACCGCCGCCATTGTCGGCGCCGGCCTGCCGATCGCCTGCGGCGCGGCGATGGCGGCACGCGCCCGCGGCAAGGACCGCGTCGCCGTATCCATTTTCGGCGACGGCTCGGCCAATATCGGCGCCTTCCACGAGTCGCTCAATTTCGCGGCGATCCGCAAGCTGCCGGTGGTCTTCGTCTGCGAGAACAATCTCTACGGCGAATACACCCGTATCCAGCTGTCGACCCCGGTCGAGGACATCGCCATACGTGCAGCGAGCTACAATATGCCGGGCGTCGTCGCCGACGGGCAGGATGTCGACAAGGTGGCGGAGGCGATGGCGACCGCCGTCGCCCGCGCCCGCCGCGGCGAAGGGCCGACACTGATCGAAATGAAGACCTATCGCTATTCCGGCCATTCACGTTCGGACCCGGCGACCTATCGGCCGGCCGGCGAGCTCGATGCCTGGCTGAAGCGTGACCCGATCGACATCCTGGCAGAGCGGCTGGCCGGCGAAAAAATATTGGCGCCGGGCGGTCTCGACCAGCTTAAGGCCGACATAAGCGATGCCGTGGAGCGGGCGACAATGGAGGTGCTGGACTCACCGGCGCCGGATCTCGGCGAAATCCTGGCGCATGTCGGCGCCCATTCGGCTGGAGGGGACCAGAGATGGAATTTCTGGTCGAAATAGAGGTAAATTTCCCGCCCGACGGCGACCCCCTGCAAAAGGCGGAGCTGATCGCGGCAGAAGGCCGTCGCGCCAAGGAACTGGCCGCGGCCGGCATCGTGCGCCGGCTGTGGCGTCAGCCGGGCCGATGGGCGAATTTCGGCATCTGGGAGGCGCCGGACGCGACCGCGCTGCATGAGGCGATCGCGTCGCTGCCGTTCTACCCCTGGCTGAAGGTGGTGGTGCGGCCGCTGGCAGCGCATCCTTCTGATCCGGGCCGAAGCTGACGAAGGTTCAGCAGCGTGATCACGTCTCCCCCCGCAACAGGCATCGACGGTCCGTTCTACGAGGATCTCCGCATCGGCGACCGCTTCGACGGAGCGCCGGTGATGCGGCTGAGCGATGGCCTTGCCGCTGCCCACCATGCAATCGTCGGCGGCAGGCTGAGGCTGGCCTTCGATGCGGCACTGTCGGCATCCGTGACCGGACTAAAGCAGCCTTTTGCCGCGCCGGCGCTGGTCTGGGACGTGGCGATCGGCCAGTCGACGCTGGTGACGCAGCGGGCGATCGCCAACCTCTTCTACCGCGGTCTGATCTTTCGCCGGGCGCCGGCGATCGGCGACAGTTTGAAGACCGTCACCACCATCATCGGGCTGCGGTCCGCCGCCGCCAGGCCGGGGCGTGCGTCGCGCGGCCTGGTCACCATGCGGATCGCCACCAGCGATCAGGAGGACCGACCGGTACTCGATTTCTGCCGGTGCGCGCTACTACCGGCCAGACAGGCAGGGGATGGTGCCGCGCAGGGCGAAACCGATCCGCCGCGATCCGAGTTCACGGGAGCGCCGGCGGCGATCGGCGGATGGAACCTCGACGCTTACCGCAAGGCGGTGCCTGGCCCGCATTTCAACGATCTCAGCGCCGGCACCATCCATCGCCTTGCCGGCGGCGATGTGGTGAGCAGCGCGCCGGAGCTGGCGCGGCTGACGATGAACCTGGCGACGATCCACCATGACCGCACCCAGACGGGGCAGCGCCTCGTCTATGGCGGCCATACGATCGGGCTGGCAGCGGCACAGTTGACCCGTGCACTGCCGTCGCTGGTCACCTTTTTGGGCTGGCAGGACTGCGATCATCTGGGGCCGGTGCACGAGGGCGACACGCTGCACTCCGAAATCGGCATCGGGCACTGCGAGCCTCTGCCCGGCGGCGGTGGGCTGGTGCATTTGCGCTCACTGGTGCGGGCGACCGCTTCCGATGGCGGGATTTCCGACGTGCTCGACTGGCGATCAGTGGGGCTGTTCGCATGAGCGGCGGCATTCTCGCCGGCCTTAGCATCGTCGAGGGCTCGGCCTTCGTGGCGGCACCGCTCGGCGGCATGACGCTGGCACAATTGGGGGCCGACGTGATCCGCTACGACCAGATCGGCGGTGGGCTCGACCATGGCCGGTGGCCAGTGGCGGACAACGGCCAGAGCCTGTTCTGGGCCGGCATGAACAAGGGCAAGCGTTCGATCCAGATCAACCTGCAGTCGCCCGAAGGGCAGGACGTCGTGGCCAGTCTGATCGCGAGACCGGGGCCGGGCAACGGCATCTTCCTGACCAATTTTGCGGCGCGCGGCGCCCTCTCCTACGAGGCCCTGAAGCACCGGCGCAACGACGTCATCATGATCGCGCTGACCGGCAACAATGATGGAACCAGCGAGGTCGACTATACCGTCAACGCGGCAACCGGCTTTGCCGAAATCACCGGCGCGCGCGGCGCCACGGAGCCTACCAATAGCGTGCTGCCGGCCTGGGACATCGCGATGGGCGAGATGGCGGCGGTGGGCGTGCTTGCCGCCGACCGCCACCGCAGCCGCACCGGCAACGGGTCATTGGTGAAACTGGCGCTATCGGACGTAGCGCTGGCCATGACCGGCAATCTCGGTCGGCTGGCGCAGGCCGAACTTGGAGG
Organism: Mesorhizobium sp. M0923; assembly: GCF_040319365.1. Lineage (NCBI taxonomy): Bacteria > Pseudomonadati > Pseudomonadota > Alphaproteobacteria > Hyphomicrobiales > Phyllobacteriaceae > Mesorhizobium > Mesorhizobium sp. M0923. The sequence goes on from NZ_JAMYNW010000002.1 coordinate 382,027, forward strand.
CAGTGCCGAAAAGGACGGCAACTATCTCTATGGTGCGTTCGGGCGGGATTTCCTCACCGCCGACGACCGCCGCGTCATGGTGATGGCGCTGACCGGCCGGCAATGGGCCGTACTGCTGCAGGCGACCGGGCTGGACACGGCAAAGCTCGCGGCAACAAGCGGCGCCGACCTCGACAGCGAAGGCGGGCGTTATGCGGCGCGCGAGGCGATCGCCGCCCTACTGGCGCCGTGGTTTTCGGCACGGAGCTTCGCCGACGTGCGGCGCATCTTCACGGCATCCGGCGTCTCGTGGGGGCCTTACCAGACATTCCGGCAATTATTGGTCGAGGATCCGCGCTGCTCGACGGACAACCCGATGTTCGCAAAGGTCGATCACCCCGGTCTCGGATCGCTGCTGACGCCGACTTCGCCACTGGATTTCTCCTCGGTGGAACGGCTTCCTGCAGTCCGCGCGCCCGTACTTGGCGAGCACACCGACGAGATCCTGACCGAACTGGGGTTGAGCGACGGCGAGATCGGAAGCCTGCACGACCGCGGCATCGTCGCCGGTCCGGCGACGGCTTGAGCCGCGAAGGCTTTAGCGCAATTCCAGGAAAGGTGTGAAACGGTTTTCCGTCCGGAATTGCGTAGAAACAAAGAGATAGAGCGGTTCGGCGTTTCCGTGAAACGATGAACCGCTTTAGCGAGGCGGCGGCGCCACGGATTCGCGGTAAACCAGCTTCGGCGGGATATCGATGACGACATCCTGCGGTTCGCGCCCCTGGATCATGGCTTCGAGCTCGACTACGGCGCGCGCGCCCATTTCGGCGAGCGGGGTAATGATGGCGGTCAGCGGCGGCGCGGTAAAGATGGCGTCCTCGCCGTCCAGCGTGACCACCGAAAGATCGTCCGGCACGCGCACGCCGCGCACACGGGCCGCCGCCAGCGCACCGATGCCGACCAGCATGTTGAAGGCGAAGACGCCGGTCGGGCGTTGCGCCTCATCGAGCAGCCTGTGCAAGGCATCGTAGCCACCGCGGCGCGAGACCGGGCCGGCGATTTCGACGACGGCCGGCAGGCCGGCAGCCTGGCAGACTTCGACGAAGCCATGGCGCCGGCGTCGCGAGGTGTCGAGTTCGGGCAACGCGCCGATGAAGCCGAGGCGCCGATGGCCGGCCTCGATCAGGGTCTGCGCGGCAAGCCGTCCCGAAGCCTGGTCGTCGACGGTGACGCTGCGGCCGATGCTGGAACGGCGGTTGACGAAGACGTGCGGCACCGGATTGTTCTCGATGGCAGCGATCATCTCGCTGGTTTCGGCGCTGACGGCGATGATCAGCCCGTCGATGCGGCGTTCGCTGACCAACCGCATATAGGCGGCGGCGGAGGTGCGCTCGTCCGCAACCTCGGCAATGAGCATGACGTAGCCGGACCGTTCGGCCTGGCGCATCGCACCATGCACCGTCTCGGCATAGATTGGATTGGTGAGGTCGGGCAGCAGAATGCCGAGTGCGCCGGTGCGCTGGGTGCGCAGGTTGCGAGCAAGCGCATGTGGGCGATAGTTGACCCGGCTTGCCTCGTCGATGATTGCTTGGCGCGTCTGCGGCCGCACGCTGATGCCGCCGTCGTTGAGCACCTTGGAAACGGTGGAAACGTCGACGCCGACAGTGCGGGCAATGTCCTTCAGCGTGGCGCGCCCCGGCGGGCTGATTGGCTTCAAAGGCTTCAGCCCTTTCCGTACATGGCGAGCAGTTGCGCGTCGGGCGCATAGCGGTAGCAGCGCGAGGTCAAGCCGCCATCGACGGCCAGCGACTGGCCGGTGACGAACGAGGCCTCGGACGAAATCAGCCACGAGACGGCGGCCGCGATCTCCTCCGGCTCGCCGATGCGCTCGAGCGGATGCTGAATCGACATTTCCTTTTCAGCCACCGCGCTATCGGGGCTGTCGCGGATCACGCGTTGCACCAGCGCCGTACGGACGGCGCCGGGCGCGACCGCATTGGCGCGGATGCCGATCGGCCCGTATTCGACCGCGATATAGCGGGTCAGCGCATCGATGCCGGCCTTGGCCACATCATAGGCCGCCCACATGTTGAAGGCCGAGCGGCCATGCACCGAGGAGACATTGACGATCGAACCGGTCGCCCGGTCTCGAACCCACGTCCGGATGGCTTCGGACGAGCCCCAGAAATGCGACATCAGGTTGACGGCGAACAAACGCTCGACCTCGGGCTCATTGGGTTCATGCAGATTGCCCATCAAGGCGATGCCGACATTGTTGACCCATCCGCGCAACGGCGCGAGTTGTTCCGCCGCCTCGCGGGCGGCTTTCAGCACCGAGCGGTCGGATGCGTCGCCGCACACCGCATGATGGCCGTTGCCAAGCGTCTTGCCAAGCGCCTCGGCTGCCGCCCGGTCAAGTTCGAGGCCGACGACATTCCAGCCGTCGGCGGCCAATCGGATCGCTATGGCGCGTCCTATGCCGTCGCCCGCACCTGTCACGACAACGCTTCCCAGGCTCATCGACGACCTCCCTGTCGGTTCGGGCTTCGGATGCGCTGGAAGGCCGCCATTCAGTCGCCTGGCACATTGTTGTTTGCCAGCGTGTAGAGGCCGTGCGCGACAGCTGTCAAGCGCCTGCGCCCGAGACAATTTTCACCCATAGAGCACGGCATCGATAACACGACGTGTTTGTTCAAGCAATCGTTTGAGCGATCATTAAGCAATCGATTGACTATTTAGATCGCCGGATGCAATCTGCCGTCCGGACCGATGCAGTCCCGTCGGCAGAACAAAGAAGAAACTGGGGAGTGAGACATGAGCGGAAAAGAGCAGACGGATCACCCGCGGCCCGGCGAAAACGCCGCCGTGGATACAGGCGGCCTGACGCGCCGCGACCTGATGCAGCGCGCCGGCATGCTGGGCCTGGCAACGGCGTTTGGAGGACTTGGCGGCACCGTGCCGCTCTACGCCGCCGGTTTCGACATGAAGAAGTTCGCCGGCACCAAAATCAACATCCTGATGACCGGCGATGAGAACGACCATCGCGCGCTCGCCGACATGCTGCCGAAATTCGTCGAGGAGACCGGCATGGAACTGGAGATCACCTCGCCGGCACTCGGCGCGCTGATCGAAAAGACATTGCAGAACCTCAAGGCAGACAAATCCTCGTTCGAATTGATCGAGTATCTTGGGTTCCTGACGACCCAGCAGGTCGGCGGCGGCTATTACGAGCAGCTCAACGCCTATATCGACGATCCCGCAAAAACGCCGCCGGACTGGGATTTCGCCGATCTCATCCCGGCGGCGATGAAGAATGTCGGCATTTTCGACATGGCCTCCGGCACAGTTGGCAAAGGCAAGGACGTCTACGGCATACCCGGCCTGCATTCCGGGTCGGTCATCTATTTCTATCGCAAGGACCTGTTCGACGCGGCAGGCCTGCAGCCGGCCAAGACCTGGGACGAGTTCAAGGCTGCCGCCGAGAAGCTCAACACCGACGACGTGGCCGGTTGCTCCTTCATCGGCGCCAACGATTTCTCGCTCGCCGCGGTCGACTGGTACACTCGCTTCATCACCACTGGCGGCGTGCTGATGACCGGCAGCGCCAAGGAGAAGAATTTTAAGCCGCAGGTCAATTCCAAGGAAGGCATCGGCGCCTTGCAGATGCTGATCGACCTGCTGCCGTATGCGCCGAAGAATGTGACCAAATACGGCTTTGCCGAAAACGTCGACGGCTTCTCCACCGGCAAGATCGCGCAGATGATCTTCTGGTCTACAATTGCCGGGCCGATCCTGAACAGCGAGAATTCCATGGTCGCCGAGACCACCGCGACCACCCCGGTTCCTTCCGGCGACGGCAAGTCGCCGCGGGCAATCCAAGGCGGCTGGGGGGTCGGCATCCCGAAGAATATCGACCCGGCGAAGAAGGACGCCGCCTGGCTGGCGCTGACCTGGATCACCAGCAAGGCGGTGAACCGCTATTCCATCGAGAAATACAACATCGATGCGAACCGCACCTCGGCTTTCACAGATCCCGAGCTGGTGGCGAAGTTCCCCTACCTCAAGGACGCGCTGACGGCGATCGAGACGGCCGACACCATACCGACGTCGCTGATCCCGGAATTCTTTCAACTCAACGATGTCATGAACGTCGAGTTCAACGCGGCGCTGATCGGCACGCAAGATGCCAAGACTGCCTGTGAAAAAGTGCAGACCCAGTGGGAGGCGATCTTGCGGAAGGCAGGCCACCTTGCCTGATCGGTGCCCGCGCGGATCGCTGTGGATGTGATTTTCGATGAGCCTTGCGACAACCGCCGCCACCCAGACGAAATTCGTCTTCGGCACACGTGACGAGCCGGGGAGAGCCGTGTGGCTGCTCCTCGGCCCGTGCCTGCTTTACCTGATCGTCTTCAGCATTTATCCGCTGTTCCACAGCCTGCGCCTGTCGCTTACAGATTTGACCGCCGCGACCGGCACCGGCAATTTCGTCGGCCTCGCCAATTACCGTGCCCTGCTGGTCGATCCGCTGTTTTGGAACGCCGCCATGAACAGCGCCATCATGGTGTTTTTCTCGGTTTCCATCCAGGTCGTGCTCGGCGTCGCACTGGCGATGTTCTTCAACCTGCAGCTGAAGGGCGCCTGGATCGTGCGCGGCATCCTGTTGCTGCCGATGCTGATGACGCCGATCATCGTCGGGGTGATGTGGCGCGCCCTGCTCAATCCGGACTGGGGGCTGGTCAACTGGGCGATAAAGCAGATCGGACTGACGCCACCCGACTGGCTGGGCTCGGTCGGCATGTCGATGGTGACGGTGATCCTCGTCGACTGCTGGCAATGGACGCCATTCGTCTTCATCATCGTCTTTGCGCGCCTGCAGGTGCTGTCGCAGGATGTCTTCGAAGCCGCCCAGGTCGACGGCGCCGGCCCATTCGTCACCTTCCGGCGCATCACGCTGCCGATGCTGACGCCGGCCATCGTCTTCGCCGCCGTGTTCCGCGCCGTCGATGCTTTCCGTTCGTTCGACCTGATCTACGGGCTGAGCTATGGCGGGCCAGCGCGCAGCACGACGACGCTGTCCTTTTTCTCGTTCCAGAACGGCTTCCAGTTCCAGAATTACGGCTATGCCGCGGCGGTCGCCTACATGATGCTTTTGATCCTCGCCGTCGGCACGACAGTGATGCTCAGATACGTCCAGATCCGGCCCGGGAACTCGCGATGAAGATCCGCCCGGGCCGGGTCATCGCCTACCTCTTCCTCATCGTGCTCGGCATCTTCGGCGCCGCGCCCTTCCTCTATCTGGCGGTGCTGTCTACCAAGAAGCGCATCGAGATCCTGGCGCAGGTGCCACCGACGCTCAACCTCAACTGGACGCAGATCGTCAAGAACTACAATGAGGTGCTGTTCAGCCAGGGGATGCTGGCCTTCACCCTCAACTCCATCATCGTGGTCGGCATCGCAACCGCAGCCGCGATTCTGATCGGCACGCCGGCGGCCTATGCGTTTTCAAGGCTGCGCTTCAAGCGTAGCGAGCAGCTGGCAAGCACCATCCTGTCGATGCGCTTCATGCCGCCGATCGCGGTCGCCATTCCGCTGTTTCTGATGGTCAAGACGGCCGGCCTGCAGGACAGTTATCCGGGCCTGATCCTGCCCTATATCGCCTTTTCGCTGCCGCTCGTGGTGTGGATCATGATCGGCTTCTTCGACGAAATCCCGAGCGAGATCGATGAAGCGGCGATGATCGACGGCTGCACGCGCGTCGGTGTGCTGTGGCACGTCATGCTGCCGATCGTGCGGCCGGGCCTGGTGACGGCAGCGCTGTTCGGCGCGCTGTTCATCTGGAACGAGTTCCTGGTCGCACTCTACGTCATCGACAGCCGTGCCTTCCAGACCATATCGCTGGGTGCCGCGACCCTGGTCAGCGCGCAGCGACCGATCGACTGGAACATCGCCGCGACGGTCGGCGTCGTCACTGTCATCCCGATCCTCCTCTTCTCGCTTTTCGTCCAGCGCTACATCGTGCGCGGACTAACCGCAGGGGCCGTGAAATGAAGAACGATCTTTCGCCGGAACTGGTGACGGACAATCTCGGATGGCCGGAAGGGCCGACCGTGATGCCGGACGGCAGCCTGGTCTTCGTCGAAAGCTACCGCAGCCAGCTGACCATCGTTGGCAAGGACGACAAGGCAAGGCAATTCGCCTATGTCACCGGCGCGCCGAACTCCTGCGTGCTTGGCTCCGACGGCGCGCTCTATGTCTGCCAGAACGGCGGCACCGTCGGTCCGTGGCGCGCGCCTGAGATGACCGTGCCATCGATCCAGCGGGTGCGGCCGGGCGCCGGGCCGGAAATTCTGGTGACCGAGGTCGAGGGCGTCAAACTCAATGGCCCGAACGATCTGGTCTTTGCGCCGGATGGTACGCTGGTCTGGACCGACCCCGGCACCTATAATCCCGCCAGTCCCGACCCGAGCTACATTTTTGCGCTGGCGCCGGACGGCAAGGCGACAATCAAGGTGGCCTTCCCAGAACCGGTGTTTCCGAACGGCATCGTCGTCGAGGCCGACGGCTCGATCGTCTGGGACGAATCTTACACCGGCCGTGTCAGGCGACTGAAGGGCGACGGCAGCATCGAGGATCTCGGCCGCATGCCGGGGGATAACCCGATCCTCGACGGCATGACGATCGCCGCCGACGGTTCGCTGCTGGTCACGGATCTGGTCGGCGGCGGCATCCATGTCGTCGCCCGCGACGGCGCCATCAAGGGCTTCATCAAGTGCGGCGGCGCGCCGACCAATCTCGCCTTCGATGGCGAGACGCTGTGGGTGACCGACGCCAGCGTGCTGGCATCGAGCGACAAACCGTCCTATGCCGGGCGCCTGTGGCGGCTGAAAGTGCCGGGCGGCGGCGCCCCGACCTACAAAGGCACGATCAAAATGGCAACGAAGGCCGGCGCATGAGCCCGCGCGAACCGTTTCCCGGACTTTCCTATCAAGGCAAGGTCGCCTTCATCACCGGCGGCGGCTCGGGCATAGGCCGCGAGACGGCGCTGACACTGGCCGATCTCGGCGCCGATGTCGCGATCCTCGACTGGACCGCGGGCGCTGCTGCAGACACCGCCAGGCAGGTCAAGCACATCGGTCGGAAAGCGATCGCCTTCGAAGGCGATGCCGGTCATGAGAAGACCGTCGCCGATGCCTTTGCGGCGACGCGCAAGCAGCTTGGCGAAATCGATGTCGCCGTGGCCTGTGCCGGCGTGCTCGGCGCCGGCGGGCCGGTGTTCGAGACCTCGGTCGAGGATTTCGAGCAGGTGATGGGCGTCAACGTGCGAGGCTCATTCCTGGTGGTGCGCGAGGCGGCCAAGGGCATGCGCAAGCAAAAGAGCGGCGCCATCGTGCTGCTCTCCAGCCTCGATGGGCTGCAGGCCGAGCACGGCATGTTCTCCTACTGCGTGTCGAAGGGAGCGCTGCTCAACCTTGCCCGCGCGGCGGCGCTCGACCTGGCGCGGGACCGGGTCACGGTCAATTGCGTCTGCCCGAGCGTGACCGATACGCCGCTGCTGGCCGGACGGCTGGCAGCGCTGCCGAATGGCGACGAGATCCTCGCCTCCTACGCCGAGCGGCATCCGCTCGGCCGGGTGCTGACACCGCGTGACATAGCAGCGGCGATTGCGTTCGTTGCCTCGCCCATAGCCAATGGCATTACAGGCGCTGCCATTCCGGTCGATGCAGGCATCGGTGCCACATGGGACAATTTTCGCGACCCCGCCTGGATCAAGGGCTGATCTTGACACCCGGAACCTGAGGTCTTCGGTATCAAACGGGCCCGCAGCGCCCACGACAAAGGACGTCATGGTCATTTGGAGTAGATGGGCGCCGGGAGCAATCCGGCCGACGCAGTCCAGGAATCGCCTGCCTGGAAAATATCACGCAAACTGATGCAATCTGATGGTAGGGCTGATGGCGCCTGCGGATGCGCCAACTACCACTGGCAGATGAAGGCTTGCCATCGATCGAAAAAGGGGATGCTCTGATGCACCCAGGTCGACGCTGGCAGAATACGATCGCGGTTTTTGCCGCGCACGGTTTTTCGCCGCGATCGTCGTGGGAGGAGGAGTTCGGTTCAAATGGGAGGAAATCAAATGCTGACGAGGCTAAGACTGCTTGTACTTGGCTTGGTGGTGGCGCTGGCCATTCCGGCCGCGGCACAGGCCAAGACATTCTACTGGATTTCGCATGGCGGCCCGGCCGATCCGGTCTGGACCTACTTCCTTGCCGGCGCCAAGCAATGGGCGACGGACACCGGCAATACCGTCAACACCTCGTTCCACAATGGTGACGTGGCGTCGCAGCAGGAAGCCGTTCGCGCCGCAATCGCCGCCAAGGCCGACGGCATCACCACCACCAGCCCCGATCCGGGCAGCCTTGTCGAGATCGTCAAGGAAGCGCGGGCGGCGAACATCCCGATCATCAACTTCAACACGCCCGACCCGAAGGCGGATTTCAACGCCTATGTCGGCGGCGACAACGTCACCTTCGGCAAGCATTGGGCGCAGTATCTGGTCGACAAGGGCCTGGTGAAGAAGGGCGACTTCGTCTGGATGCCGGTCGAAATTCCCGGCGCCACCTATGGCGTCCAGGAAGAGGAAGGCATCAAGAGCGTCTTCGAGCCGCTCGGCATCACTTATGAAATCACCGAAGCGACGCTCGACCAGGCCGAAGTGATCAACCGCATGGTCGATTACCTCACCGCCAACAGGGCCAAGGTCAAGGCGGTCATCGGTCTCGGCGACCTTGTCACCGGTTCGATCAAGCGAGTGTTCGACCAGGTCGGCGTCAAGCCGGGCGAAATCCCGGTTGTCGGCTGGGGCAACTCGCTCGATACCACCCAGGAAGTGCTGAACGGCTACGTCAATGCCGGCCAGTGGCAGGATCCGCAGGCGACCAGCTACGTCGCGCTCTCGCTCGCCAACATGGCGGCGAGCGGCATTCCGCCCGGCTTCGACGTGATCACCGGCGCGCTGTACGAGAAGGACACCGCGGCAGTCTACGACAAGATCCTGTCCGGCAAATAAATCCGCGATCGAGTTGGTCACGGCCGCTCCGGCGGCCGTGACTGTCTCATCATTCCGCCGAAGCCGGTTGCCGTCTCGGCCAGTTCCAATCCTATCGCGGGTCCAAGGTGGAAAATCGTTCCCTTATCCAACGCTCGATCGCGCGGCCAGAGTTCGGGCCTTTCGTGCTGCTTGTCGTCGAGATTGCCGTGTTCTGGGGCATCAATCACGACTTCCTGTCGCCGCAGAACATCTCGAACACGCTGGCCTTCACGGTCGAACTCGGGCTGATCGCGCTGGCGATGACACTGCTGATGACATCGGGCGAATTCGACCTCTCGGTCGGCTCGGTGTTCGGCTTCTCGCCGGTCCTGATGTGGACGCTGTTCAACAGCGGTCTCACCTCGCTCGAAGCCGCCTTCGCCGTTGCCCTGGTGGTTGCCGCCTTCATCGGGCTGGTCAATGGCTGGTTCGTGACGCAGCTCAAGATCCCGTCCTTCCTGGTGACGCTGGGCATGCTGCTGGTGGTGCGCGGCACCGCTTTGTTCGTCACCAACGGGTTTCCGCAGCGGACCTGGAGCGCCGAGGGGAGCTGGCTGGCGGAAGCCCTGGTCGGCGATTTCTTCATCGGGCCGTTCCGTATCTATATGTCGCTGTTCTGGTTCATCGCGGCCGCCGTCGCGCTCGGCTACGTGCTGACGCAGAGCCGGATCGGCAACTGGATCCAGGCGGCCGGCGGCAACCCGAGTGCCGCAAGGGCGCGCGGCGTCAATGTCAGCGGCGTCAAGATCGGCCTGTTCATCCTGTCGTCGATCCTGGCCTCGCTTGCCGGCGTCATCAGCTCGCTGCGCACCTCGGCGGCCAACCCCAACAGCGGCACCGGCTACGAGCTCGAAGTCATCGCCATGGTGGTGATCGGCGGTACGGCGCTGACCGGCGGGCGCGGCACCATCATCGGCACAGTGCTCGGTATCCTGATCCTGCGCGTGATGCGCAACGGCATCGTGCTGATCGGTGTGCCGGGCCTTGCCTACAACATCTTCATCGGCGCTATCATCCTCGGCATGATGGCGCTCCACTCCTGGCTGGAACGCCGGCATCAGGCAGGGACTTGAGACGATGGTCGAGCCGCTGATCCGCATGACGAACATCCGCAAGTCCTATGGCCGCGTTCAGGCGCTGGTTGATGCCAATTTCCATGTCAACGAAAGGGAGATCGTCGGACTGCTCGGCGACAATGGCGCCGGCAAGTCGACGCTGATCAAGGTGCTGTCGGGCGCGGTCCCGCTGACCAGCGGCGACATCTTCATCCGCGGCAAGAGGGTAAATTTGCGCAGCACCAGCGACGCCATCGCCCACGGCATCGAGACGATCTACCAGGACTCGGCGCTGGTGACGCAACTGTCGATCGCCCGCAACCTGTTCCTTGGACGCGAGCCGATCAAGCCGCCGCGTTTCCTCAACCGCATGGACCAGGAGGCGATGAACGTGGTTGCCCGCGACCTGCTCAAGCAGGTCGGCATCTCGAAGAACATTCCGCCGACGACGCCGATCGGCTCGCTCTCCGGCGGCGAGCGGCAGGCGGTGGCGATTGCACGCGCCATGCATTTCGACAGCGACCTCATCATCCTCGACGAGCCGACCAACAATCTCGGCGTCGCCGAAACGCAAGGCGTTCTAAGCTTCGTGCGCAGCGCCCGCGATTCCGGCCATTCCTGCATCTTCATCGCCCACAACATCCACCACGTCTTCCAGGTGGTCGACCGCATCGTCGTCATGCGCCGCGGCAAGGTGGTCGCCGACGATATCGACCCGAAGAAGACCAGCGTCGCCGAAGTCGAACGCGTCATCACCGGCATGTCGGACAAGGAGATCCACGACGCCCTGGTCGAGCGCACAAAGCGGCACGACTGACCGCCGGCTGACCGCCGAGGCACTGGATCGCATCGCCACATGGTTGCGAGATGAAAGCCACCGTTTCGGATATTGCCAGGAGCTGCGGCCTGTCGACCGCGACGGTCGACCGTGTGCTCAACAACCGGCCGGGGGCGAGTGCCGCCAACCGGCAGCGCGTAATGGAGGCGGCCAAGCAGCTCGGCTATCTGCCGGTTGTCGACCAGGTCGCGTTGCCCTCGCGGCCGGCGCATCTCGAATTCTTCCTGCCGATCGGCAGCAATGCCTTCCTGGCCGATCTGGCCAGGCACATCGAGGATTATGCGGCGCGCCTGCCGCTGGTCGCCTCCTGCCGCATCCATAAGCTCACCGGCATTTCGCCGAGCGCCTTACAGACAGCCGTCGAAAACCTCTCCCTCAAGGCGAACGGGGTCGGCGTCATTGCCGTCGATCATCCAAGGACGCGCAACATCTTGCGCGAGATCGTCGAGGCCGGCATCCGCCTAGTCACGCTGGTGTCCGACGTTCCGGGCGCGCCCCGCTCGGCCTATGTCGGTATCGACAACCGGGTGGCGGGCCGCACCGCGGCGCTGCTGATGGGACGGTTCCTCGGCGGCCGCAAAGGCCATCTGGCGATGGTGGTCGGCTCACGTTCCTATCGCGGCCACGAGGAACGCGAAATGGGCTTTCGCTCCGTGCTCGGCGAGGAGTTCCCCAATCTGACCGTCACCAGTGCCGTCGAGATCAACGACGAGCCGGAGGTCAGTTACACCGCGACCATGAACGCGCTGCACAACGAGCCGGAGCTGCTCGGCATCTACTGTATCGGCGCCGGACGATCAGGCGTGGCGAAAGCGTTGCTCGAAGCCAGACCGCAGAAAAAGCCGGTGTTCATCTGCCATGATCTGACGCGCGAAACGCGCGGCTATCTCGTCGACGATCTGCTCGACGTCGTCATCGACCAGAATGCCAGGCTGATCGCCGAACAGTCGGTCATTCGCCTGCTCGGCTCGATCGCCTCGTCGGCGCCCTATCTGACGCGGAAATTCATCGAGCCGCGCCTGATCTTCAAGGAAAATGTCCCGGTGCAGTGATGACGCGCGAGGGCGGTGTTCGCTCGGCCTCGATCGTTAAAATTCGGTTGATACCGCAAATCTGCACATCAGCTATGCAACTTTTGTGGTTGCCGAATCATTGGGCAACCAGTAAGTTCATAAGCGTCGGCCATCTACTCCTCCCAGATGCGATGCCGACGTTGAATTCGGTGCACCTCCTCCCGCACCGCATTCGAAAATCAAGCCCGCTGCCACCTCCTCCCGGCAGCGGGCTTTTTTCGTTCCGGCTCTGAGGTATCGGCAAAGGCTGGGGCCATGACTATCACCGGGACGAGTACCGATCCGCGAATCGATGGGCCTTCGCTGAGATCGCCACGGCATTTCCGGGCGGAATCCTGTCACACTTGTCACTCTCACCAATTCGCTGCCGGCCCTATCTTGCCCTCACAACCAACAAGCAATACGCCGCGCAAGGAATGGCGCGGCGGCAGACGGAGAAGTGTGGTGACAACACATCCGAATGGGACGAAAGAGCGCTCGGCGGCGCGGCTCGTAACCAACGAGCTGTCAATGGTTTCGCCGCTTGCGAGACTATCTGGCCCTGAAAGAAGTGATCAGGCCTTCCGCCATGCGGACGAACTGCGCGCTCGGGCCTTCGGCGCCGACGCTTTGCAGGCTGACACGGGCGCCCTCGAGCAGAAGCGACAGCGTGTCGGCGAGAAGTTCGGCCTGGCCGATGCCGGCATCGCGACACAGCGAGACCAGCCGCTCGCGCTGCGCTTCCTTGAGTTCCTTGATCACTTGCCTTGCCGGATGATCGGTCTCGCTCAGCTCGATGGCGGCGTTGGCCATGTCGCAACCGCGACGATCCGACATCAGGCAATCGGCCGCCATCCGGACCCAGGCGTGCAATTGCGCCAGTTTGTCGCCCGGATTCTCGGCCTCGAACTTTTCCCACATCGCGTTGGCGCTGCAGGCGGTCGCCCGCAGACATTCGATGATCAGGTCGTCCTTGGACTCGAAATGCCGGTAGAGCGTCATCTTGTTGGTACCGGCGGCCTCGGTGATGGCGTCGATGCCGACGCCGCGAATGCCATGCTTGTGAAACATGTCCCGTGCCGTCTCCAGGATCCTGTCCCGGGGGCGAACACGCTCCACAACACCGTCTGTCATCAAAACCTCCGTGATTGCGTTTCCCGAAATTCCCTCGGTGCACCTCTTGACTAGGGTGTTACCGGTCTGTAACGTTAGAGATGTTACTTACCTGTAACACCCGCATTGCATCATGTCAAACTCGCAAGTGCCGGCCATCAGCCCCGCCCAATCGGCAAGGGGACGAACCGCACCTTACGGCCTCGGCCGGCGAGCAAGAGAACACCCGATCCGCGGCCTGCCGCGGATCGCCAAAAACCAGGAGCCGCTTCGATGTCGCAGCGCAATGATCTGACGATCGATGAAGTCGTGAAGGATCCGATGATCCGCATGCTGATGAAGGCCGACCGCGTCGACCCGCGGTCTTTCGAGGCGATGCTGCGTGCGCTGGCGGACGAGCAGGCCGAGCGCCGCAACGCGCCGCGTCGCCCGCTGCAAGATTTCGGCTTTCTCGAAGATTCCGGCTCAACGCGCAGCCGGCGACTGTCTAGGGTGGCCAGGGCCTTTGGCCGGGCCAGAGCATCGGGCGAGGCGTGCATCTCATGGTAAACTTCTTCATTCATCGTCCGATCTTTGCGTCGGCGATCGCCATCATCATGGTGCTCGCCGGGGGCATTTGTTATTTTCTGCTGCCCGTCTCGCAGTTTCCCGACATCACGCCGCCCCAGGTCGTGGTCAGCGCACACTACCCGGGCGCCAGCGCGCAGGTTGTCGCCGACACGGTGACGACGCCGCTCGAACAGCAGATCAACGGCGTTCAGGGCATGACCTATATGTCGTCGTCGAGCTCCAATGACGGCTCCTCGACGATCACCATCACTTTCGAGGTCGGCTATTCCCTGAGCACCGCCGCCGTCGACGTCCAGAACCGCGTTTCGCAGGCGGCTTCCTCGTTGCCGGCCATCGTCAACCAGGGCGGCGTGACGATCAAGAAACAGAACCCGAACTTCGTCCTGATCGTCGACCTCACCTCCCCGGACGGCTCCGTCAACCCAGTCACTTTGAGCAATCTCGCCTACCTGCAGGTGGTCGATCCGCTGAAGCGCCTGCCTGGCGTCGGCGACGTGCAGATCTTCGGCGAGCGGCGCTATTCGATGCGCGTTTGGCTCGATCCCGACAAGCTCGCCAATCTCGGCATCACCGCCGTCGACGTGCAGAACGCCGTCGCCGAGCAGAACGTCCAGGTGGCGGCCGGCAAGATCGGGCAATCGCCGGCTCCGGCCGGCACCGCTTTCGAGATGCAGGTCAACGCCGTCGGCAGGCTGAGCGACCCCAAGGAGTTCGGCGACATCGTCGTGCGGGCCAATACCGCCAACGGCTCGTTGGTGCGGCTCCGCGACGTTGCGCGCATCGAGCTCGGCGCGCTGCAATATTCGTCGTCGGCCTTCTTCGGCAAGGACCCGACGGTGGTGCTCGCGGTCTACCAGATGCCGGGCTCCAACGCGCTCGATCTGCAGCAGCGCGTCAAGGACAAGATGCAGGAGCTGTCGGCCCGCTTCCCGAAGGGGGTCAGCTATGCCATGCATTACGATACGACACGTTTCGTATCGGCGTCTATGCATGACGTGCTGATCACGCTCGGCGAGGCGCTGGTCCTGGTCGTCGCGGTGGTGTTCATCTTCCTGCAAAGCTGGCGCACCACGATCATCCCGACGATCGCGATTCCGGTGTCGCTGGTGTCGACATTAGTCGTCATGTACATGTTCGGCTTCTCCCTGAACATGCTCAGCCTGCTCGGCATGGTGCTGGCGATCGGCCTCGTCGTCGACGACGCGATCGTCGTCGTCGAGAATGTCGAACGCCAGCTCGAGGCCGGCCTCAAACCGCTGGCTGCCACGCGTACGGCGATGGCCGAGGTCACCGGACCGATCATCGCCACGACCGCCGTGCTGATGGCCGTGTTTGTGCCGGTTGCCTTCATCCCCGGCGTTTCCGGCCGGCTCTACAACCAGTTTGCCCTGACAGTCGCGATCTCCTTCGGCATCTCGGCCTTTGTCTCGCTCACGCTTACTCCGGCGCTCAGCGCGGCGTTCCTGCGCCACCGGCCTGAAACGCAGTTCGTGCTGTTCCGCTGGTTCAACATGGGCTTCGAACGGCTGTCGCATGCGTATGCGAATGGCGTGCGCATTCTCATCCGTCTGCGCTGGATCATGCTTGGCCTGTTCGCGGCCGGACTTGTCGCGACCTACTTCGTCTGGCAGCGCCTGCCCTCGACCTTCCTTCCGGTCGAAGACCAGGGCTACTTCTTCGTCGTTATCCAGCTCCCCGACGGGGCCTCGCTGGAACGCACCGATGCAGTGGCGCAAAAGGCACGCGATATCCTGCAGAACACGCCCGGCGTCGACATTGTCGGCTCGATCAGCGGCTTGAACTTCCTGACCAGTGCCGCGCAGTCGAACTCGGCGGTCGAATTCGCCATCCTGAAGCCATGGGACGAACGCGGCCCCGACCAGAGCGCCTCGAAGCTCGTCGCCGACGTGCGCAACAAGCTGCTGCAAATTCCGGAGGCTTTTGCGCTGAGCTTCGACCCGCCTTCGATCCCGGGCATCGGCACCACCGGTGGCTTCGAGTTCCAGGTCGAGGATCTGACCGGCCGCGGCAGCGTGGCGCTCAACGATGCGACGCAAGCTGTGATTGCCGAGGCGCGCAAGCAGCCGGAGCTCAACCCACAGCAATTGTTCTCGTCGTTCTCGACCTCGACGCCGCAGTTCAACTACGATCTCGATCGCGCCAAGGCAAAGCTGCTCGGGCTCAACCTGCCGGACGTCTTCAACACGCTGCAGATCTATCTCGGCTCGCTTTATGTGAACGACTTCAACCTGTTTGGCCGCACCTTCCGGGTGACGATCCAGGCCGACAAGGACTCTCGAGCCGGTCCGGCCGACATTTCGCGGCTCTATGTCCGCAATGCGTCGGGTGGCATGGTGCCGCTGAGCACGCTGGGCAAGCTTGTGCCCATCGTCGGCCCCGAGACCGTGCCGCACTACAACAACAATGCGTCGGCCCTGATCAATGGCGGCGCCGCCCCCGGCTTTTCGTCCGGCCAGGCGGTGGCGGCAATGGAACGTGCCGCTGCCACGGCGTTGCCGAGAGATTTCGGCTACGAATGGACCGGCATCACCTATCAGGAGCTCAAGGCGGGATCGATCGCATCCGTCGTCTTCGGCCTCGCCATCGTCTTCGTTTTCCTCATCCTTGCCGCGCAATATGAGAGCTGGGCGATGCCGTTCATGGTGCTGCTGGCGGTGCCGCTCGCATTGTTCGGTGCGTTCGTCGTGCTGTGGCTGCGCGGCATGCAGATCGACGTCTACTCGCAGATCGGCTTCGTCATGCTGATCGGACTGGCGGCCAAGAACGCGATTCTGATCGTCGAGTTTGCCCGGCGCCGGCGCGAAGAAGGCCTCAGCATCGTCGACGCCGCGATGGAAGCGGCGCGGCTGCGGCTGCGGCCGATCCTGATGACCGCCTTCGCCTTCATCCTCGGCGTGCTGCCGCTGATGTTCGCCACAGGTGCGGGTGCCGCAAGCCGGCAGTCGATCGGCACCACCGTCTTTGGCGGCATGGTCGCAGCGACCATCCTGTCGCTGGTGTTCGTGCCGGTCTTCTATGCGGTGATCGAGCAGCTGCGCGAGCGCCGCAGCGAGAGCGAACCGGTCTCCGAAACGACTGAACAACCAACCGCCGAACCCGCCTTCGAGCCATTGGCCGAAGCGGCTGAATAGGACTGGAGAATCGATCATGCGTAAATGGAAAATCGCGCTGGGAACGGCCGTCGCCCTTGGGGCGATTTCGATGGCGAGCGTTCACTTGCTCGACATGGGCAGTCTCAGCCTCAACGCCGGCACGGCCGGGGCGGCGACACCCAAGCCGGAAGCCTTTGTCATGCCGGTGCCGGTGGTGAGCGTCGTCAAGAAGACGATCCCGATCTATCTCGACTACGCCGCCCGGGTAGAGCCAATCCGCAGCATTACGCTGCAGGCACGCGTGCCGGGCTATCTGCAGGAGCAGGTCGCCACCGACGGCAGCGACGTTGCAAAGGGCGACCTTCTCTACAAGATCGCCCCGGAGGATTTCCAGGCTGCCCTCGAGCAGGCGAAGGCGCTTATCCAGCGCGACACGGCAACACTCGACTATGCGCGCTCCAATCTCGGGCGCGGCAGCGAGCTCGCCAAGAGCGGCTATCTCGCCAAGGACGTGTTCGACCAGCGCACCAGCACCTTGCGCGAGGCTCAGGCCTCGCTCGCCGTGAACCAGGCCGCCTTGCGGACCGCCGAGCTCAATTTGAGCTATACCGAAATCCGTGCTCCATTCGCGGGACGCATCGGACGCAGCCAGGCTTCCGTCGGAACGCTGGTCAGCGTTGCCGGCACGGTGCTCAACTCGCTGGTGCAGCTCGATCCGATCTACGTCACCTTCAATCCGAGCGAAACGGACCTGACCCAGATCGAGGAAGCTCGGGCCGCGGGACCGATCAGTGTCGACGTCCTGCTTCCCGGTGAAACCGAACCGCGCCAGAAGGGCGATCTTACCTTCATGGACAACACGATCGATCGCTCGACCGGCACGATCACGGCACGGGCGACGGTCGGCAACGGCAAGTTCACCCTGCTGCCCGGCCAGTATGTCCGCGTCCGGCTGCACGTCAAAGAGCAGCCCGATGCGCTGATGGTACCGCAGACGGCACTCGGCTCAGGCCAGCTCGGCAAATACCTCTATGTCGTCGGCAAGGACAACACCGTCGACCAGCGCATCGTTTCGCTCGGACCGACCAATGGCGATCAGGTGGCCATCTTGAGCGGCGTAGCCGAAGGCGACCAGGTGATCACCGGCAATCTGCAGAAGATCGGTCCGGGAATGCCGGTCTCGCCGCTACCCCAGAAACCGGCCACCTGATAACCCCCATCAGGTCCGGTCCCGCGGCGCCTTCGGCTCCCACGCCGAGGGCGCCGTTTTTGCTGAGCAGGGTCGGCAAGATCGGCCTCATCGGCACACTCGACCTTGGCAGGAGCCATGAAGGCGCAAGTAGAGCGCGCCGTGACGTACCCGTCTGCCGCAAGCAGCTGGCCAGCGGAGAACCTGAACCCGCAATTACCCTCTTGTTAGATTGTCGACAATCTGCTTGTGTAGCTTTTGGTCTCCTGGAGCACCGAATGGCGAAGCTGGATTTCAGTCCGATCGCGGATACGACACGCCGGGCCGAGATCGTGGCGCTGCTCCGGCGCGCGATCCTGACCGGCCAGTTAGAGCCAGGACAAAAACTCAACGAACTCAGGATTTCCGAGCAGATGCGGGTGAGTCGTGCGCCGCTGCGTGAGGCGACGCGCGAGCTGGTGCAGGAAGGCATCCTGACCAGCATCCCCTACGCCGGAACCTTCGTCATCGACGTTACCGCCAAGGACATCGACGATGCCTATTCGCTCAACAAGGTGCTGGACGAATTCGCCATCGAGCGGACCTGGCCGCTTCGCGACCAGCGCTTCTTCGACGAGATCGACCGGCGGCATGCGGCGGTGAAGCAGGCGACGCGCGAGTTGGACACGACGCGGCAGATCGAAACGGCGCTGCAACTGCATGGACTGATCCACGAATGGGCCGACAACTCGGTGCTGCTGGAAACCTGGCAGCGGCTGGCCAGCCGGCTGCAGATGTATTTTGCGCTGCACCAGCGGGCCCGCAACGAGCCGGTGCCTGCCGAAGACGCTCACGAAACCTATGTGCAGTTGCTCCAGGGCAGCGACATGCGCGCTGCCCAGCGCCACGCCAAGGAGCATATCGATTTGGATTTCGAGGAACTGCTCGCCTATGCGCGCGGGCTGGAAGAGCGCGGCTCAAAGGGCGCCGGTGCCGATCGTAGCGGCCGGCCCGAAGGCGGTTGAAACCGACAAGTTTGGCGGGTCATCCCGGAACATAGGCAACGGACAGAAAACGTGCAGATCAAAACCATCAAAGCCTACCATGTCGTGCAGCCCTTCGTTGACGGGCCTTATCGTATGTCCAAGGGGCGCGTCGCCGATGCGTTCGACGCGGTGATCGTCGCCGTCATCGCAGATAGCGGGCTCACCGGCTGGGGCGAGATGGCGCCGCTCGGCAATTTTTATTCACCGGCGTTCGCCGCCGGCACGCGCGCCGGCGTCGTCGAGATCGCGCCGCATCTCATGGGCCATGACCCACGCGGGCTTGCCGGGATCAACAGGCTCATGGATACGGTGTTCAAGGGCCATCCCTACGTCAAGTCGGCGCTCGACATGGCATGCTCCGATCTCGCGGCGCGCGCCGCCGACGTGCCGCTGGTTACGTTGCTTGGCGGACGCGAGAGCGAGACGGCCGAACTCTACAAGGTCGTCACCCATGGCACGGTCGACGCGATGGCTGCACTTGCCAAGCGCATCGTCAAAGACGGCTTTCATCGACTGCAGGTCAAGGTCGGCGGCAACGTCCATGACGACATCGAACGCGTCACAGCCGTCGCCGCCGCGGTGCCGAAGGGCACCGTCATCTTCTGCGACGCCAATGCCGGCTGGACGCCTTACCAGGCACGCCAGTTCGTGGATGCGACGCGCACCATCGACTACACGTTCGAACAGCCCTGCACGACGATCGACGAATGCATGTCGGTGCGCCGCTCGCTTGACAAACCGATGGTGCTCGACGAATCCGTCGCCTCGCTGGACGACATGCTCGACATCCACCGCAAGCGCGCTGCCGACGGGCTGACGCTGAAGATCTCGCGGCTCGGAGGAGTGACCAAAACGCGCCAAATCCGCGACCTCGCCGTCGATCTCGGCTTCATGATCACCGTCGAGGACACTGGCGGCGCCGAGATCGACACATCGGCCATGGCGCATCTGTCGCTGTCGACGCCCGAGGAGCGCCGGCTGCACGCCATCGCCTTCCACGAATGGGTGACGGTGCGCACCGCATCCAATATGCCGCCGGTCTCGGGCAGCCGCATGGGCATTCCGGACGGGCCGGGACTTGGCATCGATGTCGTTCCCGACCTGCTCGGCGCGCCCTTCTTCGAGATCGGCAGCTGAGGTAGAGACCGCGCCACCTCAAGGCAACGTCGAGCAACCCGCATCGGTCGGCGCCGTCCGGCTACCTGCAGAGGTCGTGCCCTGACCGGCAGCTGACCCCAAGCGATCGGCCATTCCAGAGCGGGAATGTCCCAATTGCAGGTTGAAATATTTTTCATTTGGAAATAGGAATGTTCAAAACGTTGATTTGGACGCTGCGGCGCGTCAAGAACTGGAGGAAGCGACATGTCCCATCCGCAATTTGCAGCGGAACTTCTGCAGCGCGCTGAACAGCAGGGGCCGATCACCATCGGGCTTGCCGGCGCCGGTCAGATGGGCACCGACATCGTCGTCCAGGTGGCACTGATGCCGGGCATGCGGATCGGCGCTATTTCCGAGGTCAGGCCGCAGGCAGCGATCGACGCGGCGCTGCTCGCTGGCCACGACCGTTCCGACATCGTCCAGGCCGGCAATGCGGCGGCGATCGACCGCGCCATCGAGGCCGGCAAGATTGCGGTGACCGAAGATTTGCACGCGCTGGCGGCGGCCGGCCGGATCGACGTCATCATCGACGCGACGGGCAATCCCAATATCGGCACGCTCTTCGCGCTGGAAGTGATGAAGAACGGCAAGCACATCGTCATGCTCAATGTCGAGGCCGACATCACGATCGGCCGCTTCCTCAAGGACGAGGCACGCAAGGCCGGCGTCGTCTATACCGGTGCCGCCGGCGACGAGCCGGCCTGCACGCTGGAGATCATCGGCTTTGCCAAAAGCCTCGGCTTCAACATCATCGCCGCCGGCAAGGGCAAGAACAATCCGCTGAAGATCGACGCCATGCCGGCCGATTACGAGAAAGAAGCGGCCGAGCGCAACATGAATGCGCGCATGCTGGTCGAATTCGTCGACGGCTCGAAGACGGCCATCGAAATGGTGGCGATCGCCAATGCCACCGGCCTGGTGCCCGACGTGCCGGGCATGCACGGCCCAACCGCAACGCTGGAGGAACTCGCCAGCGTGCTCTGCCCGCGCGAGGATGGCGGCGTGCTGCATCGCAAGGGCGTGGTCGATTATTCGATCGGCAAGGGCGTGGCGCCCGGCGTGTTCTGCATCATCGAGACCCAGCATCCGCGCGTGCTGGAGCGCATGATCGACCTCAAGGTCGGCAAAGGCCCCTATTTCACGATCTTCCGGCCCTATCATCTGACCAGCCTGGAAGTGCCGCTGTCGGCGGCGCGCGCCGTCGTCTACAAACGGGCCGACATGGAGCCGCTCGACCGTCCGGTCGCCGAGGCGGTGGCGGTTGCCAAGAGCGATCTTGGCGTCGGCCAGTCGCTCGGCATGATCGGCGAGAACGACTATCGCGGCTTCGCCATGACATGGGAAGATGCACGCGCCCGGGGCGCGCTGCCGCTCGGCCTTGCCGAACGGGCCAAGGTGGTCAAGCCGCTCAAGATCGGCGATTTCCTGACCTATGAAAATTGTGTACCCGACGATTCGATGGTGATAACCCAGATCCGCCGTCGTCTCGATCAGTCGGACGGACGGTTCGCTACCAACGCGGCTTGACCCCGCCGGATCTCCGCCTGATGGACGATATCGTAATCGGGATCGACGCCTCGACCACGGCCGTGAAGGCGATTGCCTTCACCCGCGACGGCGAGGAGCTGTTCCAGGCGCGCGAGACTTATCCGCTTTCAAATCCGAAGCCCAGCCATTTCGAGCAGGACGCCGAACATTGGTGGACGGCGCTGCTTGGCGCATTGAAGCAGGTCACTGAGGCGGTCGGCGCTTTCCGCGTGGCGGCGATCTCCATTGCCCACCAGCGCGAGACCTTCACGCTGGTCGACAGCGCCGGCAAACCACTTATTCCGGCGATCCTGTGGCTGGACGAACGCGCCCGGCCGCAGGTTATCAGGCTTTCGGCCGAACTCGGCCGCGAGGCGATCCGCGACTGGAGCGGCAAGCCGCCGGACCCGACGCCGGCGCTCTATGCCATCGCCTGGCTTGCCGAACACCAGCCTCAGGTGCTTCACCAGGCAGCGGCACTGGTCGACGTGCACGGTTTCTTCGTCCAGCGGCTGACCGGGCGATTGGTCACCAGCACCGCAAGTGCGGATCCGCTCGGGCTCCTCGACGTCGAGAGAGGTACCTGGCATCCCCGCCTCGTTGCGGCCGCCGGACTGCAGATGGAGCAATTGCCCGACCTGGTCGCGCCGGGCGCAATTTGCGGCGGGCTTTCCGCAACCGCGGCGCAACTGACCGGCCTGAGGGCCGGCACGCCGGTCGTTGCCGGCGCTGGGGACGGCCAGGCGATGGGCCTCGGCATGGGCGTCTACGGCGAAGGCAAGAGCTATCTCTCGCTCGGCTCCGGCGTGGTCAGCGGCTGCTATTCCGGCAAGGTGAAAACCTCGGACGCCTTTCGCACGCTGGTCTCGCCGACCGGTTCCGGTTTCATGCTGGAGACAGTGCTGCGTTCGGGCATGCAACTGGTCGACTGGATTGTCCGCACGACCGGTTCGCCGTCGGCGGCAGCACTGGAGAAAGCGGCGCTGGAGGTTGCCGCTGGCAGCGAGGGCCTGCTCGTCATGCCCTATTGGGCCGGCGTCATGAGCCCCTATTGGGATGGTGCCGCGCGTGGCGCCATTGTCGGCCTGTCGCTCGACCACCGGCCGGAGCATCTTTTCCGCGCTGTCCTGGAAGGCATCGCCTTCGAGCAGGCCGTTGCCACCGAGGCCATGGAAGCCCAGGCCGGCGGACAGGCGGCGATGATTGCCGCCGGCGGCGGCACCAATTGCGTACTCCTCATGCAGATCATGGCAAGCGTGCTCGAGCGGCCGATCTCGGTTTCGCCGGTCAACGAAGCCGCCGCACTCGGCGCCGCCATGCTGGCGGCCGCCGCGGTCGGCTGGTTTGCCTCGCCGGAAGCCGCCGCAAAGGCAATGGCTGCCGCTCCCACCATGCATGTCGACCCGGTCGATGGACTTGTTGCCGGCTATCGCGGCCGCAAGGCAATCTACCGCGATCTCTATCAAGCGACGCGCGATATCCACGTGCGGCTGAGTGC
Source organism: Mesorhizobium sp. M0923 (assembly GCF_040319365.1). Lineage (NCBI taxonomy): Bacteria > Pseudomonadati > Pseudomonadota > Alphaproteobacteria > Hyphomicrobiales > Phyllobacteriaceae > Mesorhizobium > Mesorhizobium sp. M0923. The sequence goes on from NZ_JAMYNW010000002.1 coordinate 405,232, forward strand.
TCTCAACGCGACTAGCGGTTGAGCAGCCCCTTTGCCGCATCCTCGTCGGTGATCAGAACCGATACCTTGGTGTTGGCGAGTGCTGCCCGCATGATGGCAATCTTTTCCTGCCCTCCCGACACCAGGATGATGCTCGGGATATCCGACAGATCCTGCAGCGGATAGGCACAGACGCGGCGGTTCACCTCGTGGTCGACCGGGCGGCCCTCGGCGTCGATGAAATGACACAGAATATCGCCGACGGCGCCGGCCGCCTGCAGTTCCTCGAGTTCGCTTGGCTTGATGAAGCCGTAATTGGCGATCGGGCTGTCGTTGGAAAACGAGCCGACGCTGAGCACGGCAATGTTTGCCCGGCGTGCACGGAAGACAACGTCCTGAACGCTGCGCTGGCTCATGAACGCGTCGCGCTGTTCCGGCCGGTCGGCATAGACCGGCACCGGCAGCAGGAAGCACTCCGCACCGATCTTCTCGGCGAAATCCCAGGCGCTTTCTGTCGGGTTGAGCGGCTGTGCATGGGTCAGGCCGCCAAGCATCGAAACCACCGTGGTCCTGGCGATAGGCCGCCTTGGCAACTCATTGATGGCGAATTTCAGCGTCCGCCCCCAGCCCAGCGCAATGACATCGCCGGCATTCACATGGTCGGCCAGATAGGCGGCGGCGGCGTGGCCGATCATCAGCGGTGCGTTGCTTCGGTCGGCAGCCGACGGCACCACAACAGCCTGGCTGAGCCCGAACCTCTGCTTGAGGCTTTCCTCCAAAACCACGCATTCGACGACGCTGTCGCGGATGCGAAACTGGACGACACCCTCTTCGCGGGCGGCTGAGAGAATGCGATGTACCTTGATGCGGCCGACGCCAAGAATTTCGGAAATCCGCTCCTGTGTAAGACCCTCGACATAATAGTGCCAGGCGGCGCGGGCCTTGAGTTCGGCGTCGGGAAAGCGCGAGGCTCTTTCGTTCTCTACGATCGTCATCTGTTTGCCTTGCCGCAGCCGCCGGCTCTGCTCATGATATTCCAATCCGGCGACTTCGAAATGCCCAAGATTTCCGAGACCTTGCGTAAGGCAAACCGGCGGACAGCGCAAACCGTCGTCGAATGAAACGGCAGGCCTTGACAATTTTCCGACGAACAGTTTAGCTGAACAAAATTGCATGTTAAAGATAAATTGTTCACATGGAGGGGCCTGGTGAACAAAGTGGCCCGGTGATGCAGCGCCGGATTGCTGTGGAGGAGACGAAGTGGCTGTGAGCAACGACGCAAGCGAGTTGAAAGCAGGCTCTGGTACGCAGGCCACGACGGGCGCAAAGTTTTCGGCTGTCTTTGCCGGAACCATGGGCCCGCTGATCGGGCTGGTCCTGCTGTGCCTGGCGCTCTCGCTGACCACCGATACGTTCCTGACCATCCGCAACATCCTCAACGTGCTCGACCAGGTTACCGTACTCGGCATCATGGCGATCGGCATGACGCTGGTCATCCTGATCGGCGGCATCGACCTGTCCGTTGGCTCGGTGCTGGCGCTGGCTTCCATGGTGATGGGCTTCGTCGCCCATCCGGACTATCTCAATCTCGGCCTGCCGGCCGGCATCGCCGCAGCCCTCGTCGTCGCCGGCCTTTGCGGGCTGGTTTCGGGCCTGCTGGTGACGGTCACCAAGCTGCCGCCCTTCATCGCCACGCTGGCCACGATGTCGGTGGCGCGCGGTCTCGCCAATATGATCACCGACGGCTCGCAGATCGTCGGCTTTCCCGACTGGTTCACCAGCCTGTCGATCATCCGCCATTTCGGCTTCCTGTCGGTCACCGTCGGGCTGATGATCGTGCTTGCCGTCATTTTCGCGATCTTCCTGAATTATCGCGCCACCGGCCGCAGCCTCTACGCAATCGGCGGCAGCGCCGAAGTCGCCCGGCTGTCCGGCATACCGGTCAAGTCGCTGACAAACTGGGTCTATACGATCTGCGCCGTGCTGGCCGGTCTCGCCGGCATCGTGCTTGCCGCCCGGCTCGATTCCGTCCAGCCGAGCTCCGGCCTTGGCTACGAGCTCGACACCATCGCGGCGGCGGTTATCGGCGGCGCCAGCCTGTCGGGCGGCGTCGGTTCGATCGGCGGCACAGCCATCGGCGTCCTCATCATCGGCGTGCTGCGCAACGGACTGAACCTGCTCGGTGTCTCGCCCTTCATCCAGCAAGTGGTTATCGGCGTGGTGATCGCGCTGGCGGTGGCCACCGACACCTGGCGGCGCAGAGCACAATGAAAAATGGGGCACAATGAAGAATTGGGCTCAATGAGATTCACCCGGATATTCGGGCGAAAACGGATCGGTGATCCGAAACTGGGAGTTGTTCGGCCACGGGGCGCCGCGATGCGCGGGCAGGACAGATTGAACATCAACGGAGGAATAACATGCTGACTAAACGTTCATTGCTGCTTGCCGCCGCGGCCATCATCCCGCTGCTTAGCCTGTCCGACATGGCCTCGGCCAAGGAAGCCAAGAAGCTCGGCCTCGCCGTCGCCAATCTGCAGGCCGACTTCTTCAACCAGATCAAGCAGTCCGTCGAAGCCTACGGCAAGGAAAAGGGCATCGAGGTCGTCACCGTCGACGCTAAGGGCGATTCGGCGACCCAGGTCAGCCAGGTGCAGGATCTGATCACGCAGAATATCGATGCGCTGATCTACATTCCGGCCGGCGCCACCGCCGCCACCGTGCCGACCAAGACGGCCAAGGCTGCCAGCATCCCAGTCATTAATGTCGACCGCAACGCCGACGGCGCGCCCGGCGACACCTTCATCGCCACCAATAGCGTGGCATCGGCGAAAGCGGTTTGCGACTACATCGCCAAGCAGGCCGGCGGCAAGGGCGAGCTGATCATCATCCACGGCCAGAAGGGTACGACGCCCGAGGTCGATCGCTCGAAGGGCTGCGGCGAAGCGCTGAAGGGCTATCCCGACATCAAGGTCGTCGGCGAATTGTGGAGCGAAGGCTGGCACCAGGACGAAGGTTTCAAGCTGACGCAGGATCTGTTGCAGTCGCATCCCGACGTGTCGATCGTCATCGGCCAGGCCGATGCGCTGGCGCTCGGTGCGGCGCAGGCGGTCAAGGTCGCCAATCCCGGCCACAAGGTCTGGGTTGCCGGCTTCGACGGCGACGTGGCGGCGCTCAAGGCGCTGAAGGACGGCGTCTTCGACGTGACGGCGACGCAGCAGACCCAGGGCATGGGCCGGCTTGCCGTCGATGCGGCAATCAAGCTGGTGGCCGGCGAGACCATTCCCGCAGAACAGCTGCAGGATGCGACGCTGACCACCAAGGACAATGTCGAGCAGTTCATCGCCAAGCATCCCTGATTTAGACCAGTCCGGCAGTCGACGAGCGCAACAATGTCCACCGAACCTCGCCACACGCACAGCCCCAATCTGGGTCTCGTCGTCAGCGGCCTCTGCAAAAGCTACGGACCGGTGCAGGTCCTGGCCGATGCGAGCTTCGAGGTGCGGCCGGGCGAGGTCGTGGCGCTGCTTGGCGAAAACGGCGCCGGCAAGTCCACCGTCTCGAACATCATCGCCGGGTCGACCAAGCCCGATGCCGGCACCATCACCTGGCGGGGAAACGCTTATTCCCCCGCCAATCCTGCCGCGGCGATCGACGCCGGCATCGGCATGATCCACCAGGAGCTGAAGCTGCTGCCGGATCTGTCGGTCGCCGAAAACGTCTATGTCGGGCGCCTGCCGATGCGCGGCGGCCGCATCGACCGCGCGGCAATGAATGCACGGGCATCAGCCCAGTTGAAGCGCCTCGGGCTCGATGTCTCGCCCGAGCGCAAGGTGCGCACGCTGCGTATCGCCGCCCAGCAGCAGGTCGAGATTGCCAAGGCGCTGACGCTCAATGCCGAGCTGCTGATCTTCGATGAACCGACGGCCGCCCTTGGCGGCGAGGAAACGGAGCTCCTGTTCCAGCAAATCCGCAAGCTCAAGGCGGAAGGCATGTCCTTCATCTATATCAGCCACCGGCTGGACGAAATCGCCCAAATCGCCGACCGTGTGGTGGTGATGCGCGACGGGCGCATCGTCGCGCGGCACGAGCGCGCCGATATTCCGGTGCGCACTGTCGTCGAGCAGATGGTCGGCCGCAGCGTCGAGCGGATGTTCCCGACTTTGTCGGCGCCCCGCAATGACACGCTGCTCGAGGTCGAGAACCTGTCCTCGCCGGAACGCAGCTTTCAAAATGTCAGCTTTTCAGTGCGGGCCGGCGAAATCCTCGGCATTGCCGGGCTGATCGGCGCCGGCCGCACGGAGCTGGTGAGGGCGATCGCCGGCGCCGACCCGATCTCATCCGGCTCGGTGCGCGTCGCCGGCAAGCCGGTGCATCTCAATGGGCCGGCGGCGGCGATCAAGGCCGGCGTCGTGCTGGTGCCGGAAGACCGCAAGGCGCAAGGCGTGGTGCTCGACCAGACGATCGGCGAGAATCTGGCGATCGGCAATTTCGACCATGTCGCGCCGAATGGCTGGGTGTTCCCGAAGGCGGTGCAGAAATTCGCCGAGGCCGGTATTCGCCGGCTCGGCGTCAAAGGCCGGCCGAACCAGGCGGTCAGCAAGCTTTCAGGCGGCAACCAGCAGAAGGTGATCATTGCCAAATGGGTGTCGCGCCCGCCCAAGGTGTTTATCCTGGACGAGCCGACGCGCGGCATCGACGTCGGTGCCCGCGCCGCGATCTACGATGTCATCGCCGACCTTGCCCGTTCCGGCATGGCGGTGGTGGTGGTGAGTTCCGACCTCGAGGAAGTGCTCGGCCTGTCGCATCGCGTGCTCGTGCTGAGCCGCGGCCGTCAGCGCGGCATTCTCGACCGCAGTGATGCGAGCAATGTCGCCGTCATGGAACTCGCCACGAGCTAGGACAGCCCATCGAAACAAAGCGCAGCAGGTGGTATCCTCCCGGGCACCAGACCGCGCGGGGCGCCAGCAACAGAGTTGGCGCCCCTTTATTTCCGGAGGACGGCGGTTGGAGGAGAGGGACCGACGATGAAACTATTCGATCTTCATGGTGACGTGGCACTTGTGACAGGCGCCGGCAGCGGCATCGGGCAAGCAATCGCCATCGGCCTGGCCGAGGCCGGCGCCGACATAGCTTGCTTTGGCCACGCCTCCAAAGGCGGGCTGGAGGAGACCGCACACCAGATCACAGCACTCGGCCGCAAGACACTGGTGCTGACTGGAACGGTGACCTCAGAGGCCGATCTGGCGGCTGCGATCGAGCGTACCGAGGCTGAGCTCGGCGCGCTGACGGTCGCCGTCAACAATGCCGGAATCGCCGGAGCTGAGCCGGCAGAGACGCTGTCGCTGGAAAAGTGGCAGAAGCTCTACGACGTCAATGTCAGCGGCGTGTTCCTGTCCTGCCAGGCCGAGGCCCGTGTCATGCTGACGCGGCGCAAGGGCTCGATCATCAACATCGCCTCGATGTCGGGCTCGATTGTCAACCGCGGCCTGACCCAGGCGCATTACAACTCGTCGAAGGCCGCGGTCATCCACATGTCGAAGAGCCTCGCCATGGAATGGGCCGATCGCGGTCTGCGCGTCAACGTCGTCAGCCCCGGCTACACGCTGACGCCGATGAACAAGCGGCCGGAGGTCGCCGACCAGGTCAGGATCTTTGAGCGCGACACGCCGATGGGCCGCATGGCGGCGCCGGAAGAGATGGTCGGCCCGACCGTGTTCCTGGCCAGCCGCGCCGCGAGTTTCGTCACCGGCATCGACCTGATCGTCGATGGCGGCTTCGTCTGCTGGTAGGAGAAAAAATGCAGAAGCGATTCCAGGGAAAAACGGCGGTCATCACCGGCGCGAGCGGCGGGATTGGCGCGGCAATGGCCAGGCGCTTCGCGGCGGAAGGTGCTGCGGTCGTCGTCAGCGCCATCGACGCGCGCGTCGAAGAGGTTGCCGCCGATCTGAAGACTGCGGGCGCCAGGGTCGCGTGGATGCGCATGGACGTGACCAAAAAGGAAGAGGTCGTCGCGCTTTACGACCTGGCCGAGCAACAGTTCGGCCGCGTCGACATCTCCGTGCAGAACGCGGGTGTCATCACCATCGCCAGGATCGAGGCGATGACCGAGGCAGAATGGGACAAGGTGATGGCGGTCAACACCAAGGGCGTGTTCCTGTGCTGCCAGGAGGCGATCGCGCGCATCCGCAAGCATGGCGATGGCGGCCGGCTGATCAACACCGCATCCGGCCAGGCGCGGCAGGGCTTTATCTACACGCCGCATTATGCCGCCTCGAAATTCGGCGTCGTCGGCATCACCCAGAGCCTCGCCAAGGAAGTGGCGAAGGAGAAGATCACCGTCAACGCGATCTGCCCCGGCATCATCGACACCGATATGTGGGCCTATAACGATGCCGCATGGGGCAAGTTGATGGGCGACTACAAGCCCGGCGAGCTGATGGCCGAATGGGTGGAGAACATCCCGATGGGCCGCGCCGGCAGCGGCGAGGACGTCTCCGGCCTGGTCAGCTTTCTCGCCAGCGACGATGCGGCCTACATCACCGGGCAGACCATCAATGTCGATGGCGGCCTGATCATGTCGTGAGATACGACACAGGCCAACGTTCCATCCGCCGGATCTGAAAGCCGCTTCGCTGCATTCAGGCTGCTCGGCCGGCCCGCGCCAATCCATGTTCCACGAGCCGGTCGATGATTTCGGAATAGCTGACGCCGCTTGCCGCCATTGCCTTGGAGTACATGCTGATATCGGTGAAGCCGGGGATGGTGTTGATTTCATTGACCAAGAATTGCATGTCCGGTCTCAGGAAAAAGTCTATACGCGCCATCCCGTCACAGCCGACGGCTCTGAAAGCCCTTGCAGCCACATCCCGCATGCTTGCCTCGACCTCGGGCGGCAGTTCGGCCGGCACTTTTAGCGCCGCGCCTTTCTCGTCGATGTATTTGGCATCGTAGCTGTAGAAACCGTGGCTTTCCGCCGGCACGATCTCGCCTGGCCGCGAGACGAACAGGTCGCCTGCCGGGTCCTCCAACACGCTACATTCGATCTCGCGCCCATGAACGAATTCCTCGGCCAACAGCTTGCAATCGTGCTGGAAGGCTTCAGCAAGCGCCCCATCGAATTCCTGGCTGGCATTGATCTTTCCGACGCCGACAGACGATCCCTGACGCGCAGGTTTGATGAAGAACGGCAGGCCGAGTTCGCTTTCTAGTATGGCGAGGGCAGGCGCCGCACCTTCATGAATCGTCACTGAGCGCGCGATTGGCAGACCCGCCGCTTTCAGGAGCCGCTTGGTGATATCCTTGTCCAGTGCGGTTGCTGAACCCAGGATGCCGCAGCCGGCGAGCGGCACCAGAGCCACCTCGGCCACCCCCTGTACCGAGCCGTCTTCGCCATGGGGGCCGTGCAGGACGGGAAGCAGGATGTCGATCGTTGGCAGATCATAGGGCGTGCCGTCGGCCGGGATCGCCATCATCCGTCCGCGCCCACCCGGAAGCAGGCAAACTTCCGTGCCGCCTGCAGGTTTCGCCAGCTTACCATCCTCAAAACTGCTCAGCAGCCACTGTCCTTCGCGCGTGACGAAGATTGGGACGGCATCGTATTTGGCAGGCAGCAGCGCACGCATGACATTGGTTGCGGAAAGCACCGAAACGTCATGTTCGGCGGAACGTCCGCCAAAGAGCACGGCAATGCGCAGTCTGTTTAAGGAAGAGGTCATGCAAGCCTCGGAGATGATCTGGTGTTGAAAGGGTCAGAAGCCGACGGCAATACCGCGGTTGGCGCTGAAGTAAGGCGCTTTGGTCTGCTGCATTGTGTCGATGTCCTGTCGTCGCGGCTGGTACCCGATGACTGGCAACCTTGGCTTTTTTCGAGCCGATCTACGGGTCCATGTAAAAAGACGGCCGTGAAATTGGCGCAGGCGTTATTCGTTGCGCGACGTGAACGTTGGTATATATAATTTCATCTCATGAAAGTGGCTCTGGGCGAGTTGCCGAGCCCACAGCCGAGATCATGGGACTTTGATGGTTTGCACCTCAAGACCGGCGATCGATCCGCGGATGACTGCTCCGGCAGCAATCCATCGGCAGTCATGACGCAGCCGGTTCCGCGCCACATCCACCAATTTGGGCACCACCCCGCTTTGCGCCGGCATCCGCTTCGGCAGCATTGTGGCGCCGACGGCCTTGCGCAACGACCAGCTTTTCCAACACAATCAAAAAAAGACGCAAGAAGGGAACGAACGATAACGTCCACCAGAGCTTGACAGGAGAACAAGCATGTCACTTCGGAGCATGATTTCGAAACTATCAATGGGAGCCTTGGCGCTTGCCGCAGCAAGCGCGCTGACACTACCGGCACAAGCAGCGGCGCCGGAATCCAACGACCCGATCAAGATCGCGCTGTTCGACTGGACCAGCGTCAATCTGAACGCCAAGATCCTCGGCGGCATCCTCGAAAAGCTCGGCTATACCGTCGAATATCCGACCGCCGACTATCTCTCCAGCCTGACCACCGGCCTGACCAATGGCGACATCGATGTCGGCATGGAGTTCTGGGACACGACGGCCGGCGAAGCGATGAAGGCCTCGGATGCGACCGGCCAGACCGAACGTCTCGGCAAGCTCGGGCCCAAGGCCAAGGAGGAATGGTGGTTTCCCGAATATATGAAAGAGAAATGCCCGGGCCTGCCGAACTGGGAGGCATTGAAGGACCCGAAATGCGCCGAGGCCTTTTCGACGGCGGAAACAACACCGAAGGGGCGCTATCTCGGCGGCCCTGTGACATGGGAAGGTTTTGACGACGAGCGCGTCGAGGCGCTGAAACTGCCCTTCACCGTCATCCATGCCGGCACCGATGCAGCGATGTTCGCCGAACTGGACTCGGCCTATCAGCGCAAGGCGCCGATAATGCTGTGGATCTATTCGCCGCATTGGGCACCGGCCAAATACAAGGGCGAATGGATCGAATTCCCCGACTATACTGTAGAGTGCTACACCGACCCGAAATGGGGCGTGAACCCCGATGCGAAATACGACTGTGGCAAGCCGCATGGCGAGATCTGGAAATATTCCTGGGCCGGCATGAAGGACAAATGGCCGGTGGCCTACAAGGTCGCGAAAAACTACACGGTCGACACCGACGAGCTCAACAAGATGAGCGGTGAGATCGATCTCGAAGGCAAGACGCCGGAAGACGTCGCCGCCGCGTGGATCGCCGCCCACGAAGCGGACTGGAAGGCCTGGGCCGAGTGACCGTCTGACTGGAAATCCGACGGCCCGGCCATTCGTGGCCGGGTCTCGATCCCTATTCCAGAAGGACGATTGCATGACCGATACGATTGAACGCGCGGCGAAAGCGGGCAACGATGCCCGCCCGATAAAGCTTGCCTGCCGCAATGTCTGGAAGCTGTTCGGGGCGGACGCGGCCAATTTCATCCGCCGGCGCGACGGCAAGGCCAGCCTGGCGGACATCGCCGCTGCCGGACTGGTTGGCGCGGTGCGCGCCGTCGATCTCGAAATCCGGCAAGGCGAGATCTTCATCATCATGGGACTTTCGGGATCAGGCAAGTCGACGCTGGTGCGCTGCATGTCGCGGCTGATCGAGCCGACCCACGGCAAGGTCGAGTTTGAAGGCAAGGACCTGCTCAAGATTTCCGATGCCGCGCTGATCGAGCTGCGACGCCACCGCATGGGCATGGTGTTCCAGAATTTTGCCCTGCTGCCGCATCTCAACGTACTGGAGAACATCGCCTTTCCTTTGGGCATCCAGGGGCAGGACCGGCCGACGCGCGAAAAGCGGGCTCGCGAGGTCATCGAGTTGGTCGGCCTGCGCGGCCGCGAGCATTTCTATCCACGCGAGCTTTCCGGCGGCCAGCAGCAGCGTGTCGGCATCGCCCGCAGCCTCGCCACCAAGCCGGAAATCTGGTTCCTCGACGAGCCATTCTCGGCGCTCGATCCGCTGATCCGCCGTGAGATGCAGGACGAGCTGATGCGGCTGCAGACCATGCTGCACAAGACCATCGTCTTCATCACCCATGATTTCGACGAGGCCATCCGGCTGGCCGACCGGATCGCCATCATGAAGGACGGCGAGGTCATCCAGATCGGCACGCCGGAAGAGCTGGTGGTCAACCCGGCGACGGATTATGTCGCCGAATTCACCCGCGACGTCGACCGCGCCAAGGTGATCTCGGCCAAGAGCCTGATGCGCGCCTGCGACGGCGCTGAACATGGCGGCACGGTCGCGCCGGATGCCAAGATCGCCAGTTTCTCGGCAGATATCGTCTCTGCCGGCAAGCCCTTCGCGGTGGTCAACGGCACCGGCAAGCCGATCGGCGAGGTAACGCCGCAGGCGGTGATCGATCTTCTCGCTGGCATCGAACGTCCCGGAGCCGGCGCATGACGGTCACGGCAAGCGCGAGCGCAGTGAGGCCGCGGCAGGGTCAGACCTGGCTGGTGATCTGGGCCTGCGCGCTCGCCGCCGTGCTTGTTGTCTTCCTGCTGCAGGAAAGCCTGCCCTGGACGGTCAATTACCCAGCCAATGCCGTCATTCCCGTCGCCGACTGGGTCAGCGCGCTGATGAACTGGCTGAAGTCGAACTTCTCCTGGCTGACGCGCTCGCTCACCGCCGTGCTCGGCGTGCCGCTCGATTTCGCGCTCAATCTTCTCGCCAAGAATTTCAAGATCGGCCATGGCGCGGATATGATCGTCTTGCCGCGCCTGTCCTGGGTCGGCGTCTGCGCTGCCGCCTACCTTGCCGGCCGCGCTGCCGGCGGCTGGAAGCTGGGCGCGCTGGTCGGCGGGTGTTTTCTCTACATCGCGCTGTTCGGGCAGTGGACCAGCGCCATGCTGACGCTGGGCCTGATCTCGATCGCTGTGCCGTTTTGCATTGTCACCGGGCTGTTCGCCGGCATCTGGGCATGGCGCAAGCCTTGGGCAGAAAGGCTATTGATCTCCCCTGCCCTCGATCTGATGCAGACGATCCCAACCTTCGCCTATCTCATCCCGATGCTGCTTTTGTTCGGCAACAGCCCAGTCTCGGCAACGATCGCGACGGCAATCTTCGCGACACCGCCAATGGTGCGGGCGACGATGCTGGGCCTGTCGCGGGTGCCGTCGGAGATCGACGATTTCAGCGAGATGGCCGGCTGCACGGCACGGCAGAAGCTGTGGCGGGTGCTGTTGCCGTCGGCGCGGCCGACGCTGATGGTCGGCGTCAACCAGGTTATCATGCTGGCGCTCAATATGGTGATCATCGCCTCGATGATCGGCGCCGGCGGCCTCGGCTATGATGTGCTTTTGGCGCTGCGCGCGCTCAAGGTCGGCGAGGCGATGGAGGCAGGCCTCGCCATCGTCGCACTGGCAATTGCGCTCGACCGGCTGAGCCAGGCGATCGCGCACAATCAAGCCAAGGGCCATGTCTATCAGGACGTGAGCCCGAGCTTCTGGCGTCGTTATCCCAATCTGACGCTGGCCGTTGCCATCCTTGCCGTCAGCACACTGTTCGGCCTGTTCGTGCCGGCCTTCGCCGCGGTGCCGAAGGCGATCACCTTCACCACCGCACCTTTGTGGAAGGCGGCGGTGAACTGGATCACGATCAACTTCTTCGACACGATCGAGGCGTTCCGCGTGGCGCTGATCCTCAATGTGCTGAACCCGGTGCGCGCCTTCTGCGAGGGCTTTCCGTGGCTGGGCGCGGTTTGTCTCCTCGGCCTTGCCGGATACCAGCTCGGCGGCTTGCGCCTCGCCGCCCTGGTCGCGGCATTGACAGCGTTCTGTGCCGTCACCGGCCTTTGGGAAAAGACCATGGCGACGGTCTACCTGTGCGGCATCTCGGCCTTTATCGCTTGCCTGATCGGCATCCCTATCGGGCTGATGGCATCGCGCAGCGACCGCTTCGAAAAGATCGTGACGCCGGTCATCGACACGCTGCAGGTGCTGCCGTCGTTCTGCTTCATCATTCCGGTGGTGATGCTGTTCAGAGTCGGCGACGTCACCGCGATGATCGCCACCGTCGCCTTCGCCGTGGTGCCGGCCATCCGCTACACCAATCACGGGATCCGGCAGGTGCCGCCGGCGCTGATCGAGGCGGCGAAGGTTTCCGGCTGCACCAAGCGCCAGACCTTCTTTCGCGTGCAGCTGCCGCTGGCGTTGCCGGAGATCATGCTCGGCGTCAACCAGACTATCCTGATGGCGCTGGCAATGATCATCATCTGCGCCATGGTCGGCACCCGCGATCTCGGCCAGGAAGTGTTCATCGCCCTGTCCAAGGCCGATTCTGGCCGCGGCATCGTCGCCGGCCTGGCCATCGCCTTCATCGGCATCGTCGCCGACCGGCTGTTCAATGCATGGACGGCCAAGGCGAGAGCGAGGCTGGGATAGCCGGGAATAGGACGGCCACAGGAAGCTGCCGCTAATGGCGCCCCGGTGACGAGTTACCGATCCCTACGCCTAACGACATAGCCCTTCGGGATTATTGCTCGCTCTTGGCTCACATCGTACGGCTGTGATGGGACGGGTAGGCTCAACAGGAGAGCGGATAATGTCTAAACGCGTTCCCTTTACTACCGGTGATCTAGCAGATCATCAGTGGGGTATCGATGACGCCCTCACAGGCGATCCAAACACGAATATCTTGACCGGCGACGCCGGCGGCAGCCTGCTCGATTTCTCGAGAGGCGGCAACGATACCTTTACGGAAACCGCACCGTCGACCTACACCTTCTACGGTGACGCGGCTCGGAGCTTGTTCAATTTTGCTCGGGGCGGTGACGACACCTTCACCACGGGGCTTTCGTCCACCACGACGACTGCCTATGGTGACGCGGGCGACGATATGTCGGACCACAGCAAGGGCGGCAACGATACCTTCAACAGTGGATTGGCAAGGCAGGTAGTCGATACCTTCTATGGTGACGCCGGCGGCAACATGCTCGGCCATGCTCATGGGGGTGACGACACTTTCCTGACCCAAACCAAACAAGGAGCCGACCACACCTTCTACGGTGATGCAGGCGGCGAGATGTCCGATCGCAGCAAGGGCGGCAACGACACCTTCGAGGGCTCGAAAGAAGCCAATAACATTTTCTACGGAGACGCCGGCAGCAACATGTCCGGCAATGCGCGGGGCGGCGACGATAGCTTCACGGGCAAGAGCGATTCATTCAACACTTTCTACGGCGATGCCGGCGGCGACATGTCGGACGACAGTAGGGGTGGCAACGATACCTTTACGGGCCGCTCCTTTTCCACCAACACTTTCTTCGGCGACGCCGGCGGCAACATGTCTGGCCGTGCTCTGGGCGGCGACGACTATTACACAGACACGTTTGGGGATCTCGGGAGCAAAACTCTCTATGGCGATGCGGGCGGCGATCTTTCCGGTTTTGCCACGGGCGGCAACGACACCTTCACGAGCGTGGGTGGGTCCCGGGTAACGTTCTACGGTGACGCGGGCGGCAGTATGTTCGACCATGCGCTTGGGGGCGATGACGTGGCCGTGCTGCAAGGCACCGCCCATAATGTGGGGTATGGCGACGCCGTGACGATGCTCGGCAACGCTGTGGGCGGCAATGACACCCTGACCGGCGGGGACAAGAGCGCCTTTCCTGACGTTCTAAACGAGTTGTCCGGCGACGCGCGCGCTATGTCCGGCTCCGCCCAGGGCGGCAATGACATTCTTACCGGGGGCCAGAACAGCGAAAGCGGCCAAGTTCGCAACTTCCTGTGCGGCGACGCTCTGCAAATGTCCGGTTCGGCTCAGGGCGGCAACGATGTCCTGTACGCAGGGAGCGCGGCACCTGGCTGCACGGTCATCAATGACATGTGGGGGGATGGACAACTGAGCGAGTTGGCTCAGGGCGGCGCAGACCAATTCCATATTCAAGGACGATGGTTCAATGACGGTCGGAACCCAAAACACCATCTACGACTTCAGCCAGACCCAAGGCGACACTATCGTGTTTAGTGGCGTGGAGGGCGTGCAATCGTTCGATGATCTCACAATTGCGCAAAGTGGAACCGACACCATTATTACCGCGGGAGTCGATCAAGTTACTCTCGCAAACTTTGCGAGCCCGCTGACAACGAGTGACTTTTTGTTCGTCTGAAAGTGAAGCTCTTATCGCATTCGAAGAGGGGGAATGGGTGAGAATTCGTTGAGCATCGTCGCGCGGCCGGTCGCCCCAATTCTGCTCGACCGGCCGATCGGCGATCCCAGCCGCAAGTATGGATCAAGCGGCCAGGAATCTCTCGGTCAATCGAGCCCAGAGCGCTGCGCCGACGGTCAAATTGCCGTCGTTGAAATCATATTTCGAGCTGTGAAGGATGGCTGAATCCTCGCCGTTGCCGAGGCGGAGGAAGCAACCGGGTTTGTGCTCGAGGAAATAGGAAAAGTCTTCGCTGCCGGGGATCAACGGGCAGACGGCCACCTTGTCGTGACCAACGAGTTCGACAGCGACGTCTGTCGCAAAGGACGTCTCGCTCTCGGAATTGACCACCACCGGGTAGCCGCGCTCGTAGTCGATCTCGACGGTTGCGCCATGCGCCTGCGCCACAAGTGCTGCGATACTGCGAATACGCTGCTCGAGCCTATCGCGAATCTCGACCGAGAAGGAGCGGACGCTGAGCGTGATCTCGGCCTGTTCGGGGATGACGTTGGAGGCCGTGCCGCCGTGAATGGTGCCGACGGTGACGACAGCCGTCTCGATCGGGTTGACGTTGCGCGACACCACCGTCTGGAGGGTCATGATGATGTTGGCGGCAGCGACGATCGGGTCGACCGTCAGGTGCGGACGCGAGGCGTGGCCGCCACGCCCGGCGATCTTGATGGTGACGGTATCGCTCGCTGCCATCAGCGGCCCCGCGCGCACCAGGAAGGAACCCGCCGGCGCGCCCGGATGGTTGTGCAGCCCGAAAATCGCATCGCAGGGAAAGCGCTCGAACAGGCCGTCGGCGATCATCGCCTGCGCCCCGCTTCCTTTGCCGGCTTCCTCGGCCGGCTGGAAGATGAGGTTCACCGTGCCGTTGAAATGGCGCGTGCGCGCCAGGTATTCGGCCGCGCCGAGCAGCATCGTGGTGTGGCCGTCATGGCCGCAGGCGTGCATCTTGCCGCTGGCTTGGCTGGCATAAGGGAGATTGGTCGCTTCGGTGATCGGCAAGGCGTCCATGTCGGCGCGGATGGCAATGCTGCGGCCGCTGCCTTGGCGCAAGCGGCCGACGACCCCGAGCCCGCCGACATTGCGTGTCACCTCATAGCCCCAGCTTTCGAGCCGTTCGGCAACGTATGCAGCCGTTTCGTGCTCCTGGAAGGAAAGCTCGGGATGCGCGTGCAGGTGCTGGCGAGCCGCAGCAAGCTCGGCGGCCTTGTCGGCGAAGTCGGAAACATCGGCGAACTGGTTGGAGGTCTTTGGCATGAGGGGTCCTTTGCCGAGCACGTAATGGCGCCGGCTTTTCTGTTAGATGAAACGGCTTAAAAAGGCCCGCGTGCGCGGGTGCCTGGGTTTGGCGAGAACCTCGTCCGGAGGCCCGGCCTCGATCACATTGCCGTCGTCCATGAACACCACCCGATCCGCCGCTTCGCGGGCGAAGCCGATCTCATGCGTGACCACGATCATGGTCAAGCCCTGCCTGGCAAGATCGCGCATGGTGGCGAGCACCTCGCCGACCAACTCCGGATCGAGCGCCGACGTCGGCTCGTCGAAGAGCATCAATTTCGGGCGGATGGCGAGCGCACGGGCGATGGCGACGCGCTGCTGCTGGCCGCCTGAAAGCTGGCGCGGATAGGCGTCGATCTTGTCGGCGAGACCGACACGGGTCAGCAGTTCGCGGGCGTAGCCGATCGCTTCCTTGCGGTTCTCCCGGTGAACGCCGACCGGAGCCTCGATGACGTTCTGAAGGGTCGTCATGTGTGGATAGAGATTGAACTGCTGGAACACCATGCCGATCTTGCGCCGCTGCGCCGCGATCGCCCGATCGGAGAGCTTGTCGAGACGGCCGTTGTGCAGCCGGTAGCCGATCTGCTCGCCGTCCACCTCGATCGCCCCTTGGTCGATCGCCTCGAGATGATTGATGCATCGCAGGAAGGTCGACTTTCCGGAGCCGGACGGTCCGAGAACGACCACCACCTCGCCAGGCGCGACGTCCAGGTCGATGCCCTTCAGCACCTCGAGCGGGCCGAAGGCCTTGTGAACGTTGCGCGCCCGGACCAAGGGCGTGTCATGCGCGCTCATTGGCGGCCTCCAGGGTGGCGGTCGCCGTCTTCTCGCGGGCGCCGCGGTCGCCGCGGCTGTAATGGCGTTCGATCGCACCCTGCGCGACGTTGAGAACCGAGGTGATCAACAGGTACCAGAGCACCGCAACCATCAGCAGCGGAATGATTTCGAAGGTGCGGTTGTAGATCGACTGCACGGAGTACAGCAGGTCGGCCATGGCGATGACGCTGACCAGCGACGTCGCCTTGATCATGCTGATCAGCTGATTGCCGGTCGGCGGCACGATCGAGCGCATCGCCTGCGGGATGATGATGCGCCGCAGGGCCCGCGCGCGGGTCATGCCGAAGGCTTCAGCCGTTTCGGCCTGCCCCTTGTCCACCGACAGCAGCCCACCACGAATGATCTCTGCCATATAGGCGGCCTCATTCAGCGCCAGACCGAGGATAGCGGCCGTCAAAGGCGTGATCAGGTCGTTGGTGTTCCAGCTCGCAAAACCGATGGAAATGCGCGGAAACAGCGTCGAAAGATTGTACCACAGGATGAGCTGCACCAGCAGCGGCGTTCCCCGGAAGAACCAGATGAACAGTCCGGATAGAAAAGATGCCAGCCTGTCTTTCGACATGCGGGCGATGGCGAGCAGCAGGCCGAGCACGATACCCAGGATCATCGCCACGACCGTCAGGCCGAGCGTTACGGAAAGCCCCTGCATGACCGTCGGATCGAAGAAATACTGGGCGACGACTGGCCAACCGAAATTCGGGTTGACCGCGACGATATAGGCGAAGCCGGCCGCCACGGCGACGGTGAACGCCCAGAGCGCCAGCCGGACAAGCGGAAACGGCCGGTGGGCTCGCTTGACATCGCGCAGAGCGTCGTCGGGACGTCGCGGCACCTCGGACGCGTAGGCAGCGGTCGCGTCGGTCATGGCAGCCTCTACTGTCCCTGGTTGATGCCGGGCGCGTCGATCATGTTCTTCTCGAGACCCCACTTCTTCATCACCGCGGCGTAGGTGCCGTTCTTCATCAGGATCTTGAACGCGTCGAGTAGTACACCGCCCAGCGGCGAGCCCTTCTTGACGACGGCGCCTTGATAGATGTCCTTGAAGCCATTGGCCTGGCCGACACCTGAAAGTTCCAGTTGGCCCTTCGCCTGCTCGACGAAATAGGTCAGTGGCGCCTGCGAGGAGAAGAATGCGTCGGAGCGCTTCGACCGGACGGCCAGTATCGAGCTCGGCTGGTCGGTGAAGGATTGCACCTCGACGGCCGGCTTGCCGCCCTCGGTGCATTTCTGCGCCTGCTGCTTGATGACCTTTTCGGCTGAGCCACCCGACATCACGGCGATGCGCTTGCCGCACGCCGTGTCGAGCGAGGTGATGCCTTGCGGATTGCCCTTCTCGACGGCGAAGACGACGTATTCGCGCACCCAATCGATGAAGTCGTTGGATTTCTGGCGGTCGGGATAGTCGCCGACAGGTCCCATCGCGAACTGATAACGGCCGGCATTGATGCCGCTCAGCAAGGCCGGCAAGCCGGCGACCGAGGCGTGATCGACTTCGACACCGAGCAGCTGGCCGATGGCGTCGGAAATGTCCCTGGTTGTCCCGGTCAGTTCGGTGCCGGTGACGATCTCATAGGGCGGGAACGAGCCGTTGTTGACGGCCGTGATCTTTCCCGCCGTGCGGATCTCTTCCGGCAGCCGGGCCCGCAAATCTTCGTTCACCGATTGCTTCTGGATATCCTGGGCGAAGCTGGCCTGCGCCAGAATGGTGACGAGCGAGGCGAATATGAAGCTGATTGTCCTCATGGCATTCTCCTTCGTGTTCTTCGTTGCGCGTTGTCAGGCTGCGGTGGCCCGCGACCTGGCGTCGAAAGGAAACAAGGCTTCGGCGGAAATCGGTTCCGTCAGAATGCCCTGGGCATGTAGCTCGGTGACGAAATCCTCGATCATGCGCCGGTTGGCGGGCAGGCCGCTGGCGTTCCAGGAGGCAGGCAGGTCGCGCCCCGCATGAAGCAGCTCCTCGAGGATCCAGGGCGAGGTATCGGCATATTTTCGGCGCTTGCCCGTCCAGACGCGCTGGCTTTCGTCGATCAGCCTGGCGAGTTCCTGCGGCAGCCAGGGGTGCTCCCTGGCCAGGACGGCCTTGACGGCGACCAGATGCATGCCCGGGACATAACCGACGTCGGCGAAATAGGCGCGTTCGGCCGCGCGAAAATCGCGCAGCACTTGCCGGAAGCCGGAAGCCGGGCCGAAAAAGCCGTCCGGCATGAAGGGTGTGAAAACGGCGTCGAGCTCGCCTTGCGCCAGCAGCTCCATCATCGGGCGCTCGCCTGGCGCTGCTTCGATGCGACCCGGCCTGCCGAATCCGTCGAGGCGGTCGGCGACCGGGTGCTCGGATGTCAGCCTGCCGGCAAACCAGTGGGCGTCCTCGACGCCGACACCTTCGCGGCGAAGTGCCGCCCGCGTCCATGTGTTGCCGGAATCGCGCCAGCCGGTGACGCCGATGCGTTTGCCGGCAAGGTCGGAGAGCCGTACCAGCGGACTGTCACTGACCGTGATGATGCAGCGGTGGCGAAAGCCGCGCATGATGAAACACGGTATTCCAACCACCGTATCCCGGCCCGACGCCATGGCCGACACATAACGGCTGAACGAGACCTCCGCCGCATCGTAGTTCGGATCCGTGCAGAGATCCGGGATCAGCGTGGCGACACGGTCGACCTTCACCGACAGGCGGCTCGAAGTGACGTCACCCAGGACCAAGGGAGTGAGGTAGTCCCAATCGCGGGTGGCTATGGTGATGGAGACGGGCGTGGTGGAGGCGGGCATCGGCATGAACTTCAAAGCTATGTTTGACCGGCGATTGGTAAATGTTTATTTTTGGCCGATCAAATGTTATTATGTTACTGAACATTCACACTGACAGTCGTTGATTCGATGGATTTCGATGCAGGATGGTTCGCTGAACGCCTCGGTGACCGCACGACGCGCGGCATCGCGCGCGAGACCAGCGCGCTGATCAGAAGCGGCGCGCTGCCTGTCGGCGCAAAGCTTCCGCCGGTGCGCGATCTTGCCTATGTGCTCGGCGTCAGCCCGGCGACGGTCTCGCAGGCGTGGAGCGAGCTGCGGCGCTACAAGATCATCGGCGGCCGCGGGCGCAACGGCACCTGGATCATGGGCAACCGCTTTGCCGCCCGGCCCGAGCGCCACATGAGCGGCGGCAATTACGGTGCGGACATTCTGAACCTGGCGATCGCGGAGCCCGATGTGAAGCTCTTGCCGCCGCTCGACATCGCGCTGGCGCATGGCGCGCGCGCCGAAAAGCTCAACAGCTACGACCGGGTGCGCATCCTGCCCGAGCTGGAGGCCGCGGTGCGCCCGTCATGGCCGTACGATCCCGGCGCGTTCCTGGCCACCAATGGCGGTTACAACGCCATCTACACCTTGCTGCATGCGCTGGTCCCGACGGGGGCGCCTGTGGCCATCGAGAATCCGACGGCGCTTCGCCTGCTCGACATCCTCGAAGATCTCGACGTGCCGATCATCCCGGTCGACTGCGACAGTGACGGCCCCTTGCCCGACGCGCTCGCCAACGCTCTGCGGCAGCGGCCGGTCGCGTTCCTGTTCCAGCCGCGCGTCCATTCGGTGACCGGCGCCTGCATGTCGTCGGCGCGGCTGGAAGTCATCGGCGACCTGCTCGCCGGCACCGACGTGCTGATTGTCGAAGATGACGGCGTTGGCGATATTGCCGATGCGCCGGGCATTTCGCTTGGCCGGCGTTTTCCCGATCGCGTCGTCCACATCCTGTCCTATTCCAAGACCCATGGCCCGGACCTGCGGCTCGCCGTGCTGTCCGGATCGGCGACGATCGTCGAACAGATCCAGTCCTATCGCAGCTTCAGCTCGGGATGGACCAGCCGTATCCTGCAGGCGGCCACCGCCTGGCTGCTGCAAGACCCGGCCACGGCTGTCTTGGTCGAGCAGGCGAAGGAAGTGTACCGCCGCCGTCGCGAACGGCTCGCCGGCGAACTGGCGAAACGCAATGTCGGGATCGACGCCGGACACGGTCTCAGCGTCCTCATTCCGGTTGCTTCGGAACCTTACGCAATGGTCACGCTGGCTGCCCACGGCATCGCGGTCCATGCCGGGGCCAAGTTTTCGACCGGGAAGACCAGTGCCGTGCGCGTCGCGACCAGCATCTTGAGCGAGGAGCACCTCGAGCACGTCGCAAATTCCCTGGCGCTGGCGGCCGACCCGGCGCGGGACGTTGTCTGAGGCAAGGCAATCGTCGTTCGGACTTGCCTACTCCGCCGCCACGCCCTTCACCTCGAGATAGCTCTCCATCGAATCGTCCATCGCCTGCAGCCAGGGCGTATGGTGCAGCGGCGCCATCGTGCCGGTCATCAGCGAGCGATAGGAATGGTCGCGGAAGCCCATGATGTCTTCCGCCTTGTGGTGCTCCCACTCCATGAAGGTCTGATTGACAGCCTCGACATCGAAGCCGGGATAGTCGGTCTGCTCCATCAACTCCCTGGTGTAGTCGCCCTGGAACCAGATCATCTGCTCGGCGTCTTCCAGCGTTTCCTCGCGTGCCCGCCACTTTTTGCCGTGCTCGGCCATCGCATCGGCCGAGGGCAGTTTGATGCGGCCCATGATGACGTCGCGGGCGAACCAGGCCTGCGCGTCGAACATGTTGAAGGTGTAGAACTGGTCCTGCATGCCGATATAGGACAGCTTCGGGTTTTTCTCCCAGACGACGCCCTCGTAGAGCCCGTCCGGCCACATGCGGTTGGCGGTCTTCAGCTTCAGGTCTTCGGTCAGGAACGGGAAGGAGTGGAGATAGCCGGTGCACAGGATGATGGCGTCAACGTCTTTGGTGCTGCCGTCCTTGAAATGCGCGGTCTTGCCGACGACTTTCTGCAGCAGCGGCACTTCCTTCCAGTTCTCCGGCCATCTGAAGCCCATCGGCTTCGAGCGGTAGCTCGAGGTGATCGATCTGGCGCCGTATTTGTAGCATTGCGAGCCGATGTCCTCGGCCGAATAGGAGCGGCCGATGATCAAAATGTCCTTGCCCTTGAATTCCATGGCGTCGCGGAAATCGTGGCTGTGCAGGATACGGCCGTTGAAGGTCGAGAAGCCCTCGAAATAGGGAACGTTGGGCACGGAGAAATGCCCCGAGGCGACGACGACATTGTCGAATTCTTCCGAATAGGTGACGTCGTTGGTGCGGTCATGCGCGGTGACGGTGAACTTCATCGTCGCGTCGGAAAAGGTGACCATGCGCACCGGGCTGTTGAAGCGCACCCATTGGCGCACGCCGGATTTTTCGACGCGGCCCTTGATGTAGTCCCACAGCACGGCACGCGGTGGATAGGAGCCAATCGGCCGGCCGAAATGCTCCTCGAACGTGTAGTCGGCAAATTCGAGGCATTCCTTCGGGCCGTTCGACCAGAGGTAACGGTACATCGAGCCATGCACCGGGTCGCCATGCTCGTCGAGGCCGGTGCGCCAGGTATAGTTCCACAGGCCGCCCCAGTCGGACTGCTTTTCGAAGCAGACGATCTCGGGGATGTCGGCGCCCTTGTCGGCGGCCGACTTGAAGGCCCTGAGCTGGGCCATGCCGGACGGCCCGGCTCCGATAACGGCAACACGATCTTTCATTCCGGGCCTCCCGATCTCATTTCCCTAACGAAACAAATTTCACTGACAGGACAGTAATTGCCCCTTCGATGCTGTCAACTGGCCTTGTCGCGAAACCCTCGTTTCGCCTAGCCGGATTTCCAAGCGACGCAGTGCCTCGGGCGAAATCCAGACATTGCGCAATTCGACACGGGTGGCTTGCCGTGGCAGTTGCGCTTCTGTATCGGCACCGAATATGTTCACCGGGAGTGAAATGAATCGGCAAGGTCCGGGGTGGCGAAATGGCGAAAAAAGCGACCAGTCTGAAGCATGATGTCGGCGCCGCCGCCGGCAAAGCCAAGCCGTCGGCCGGCGCAATCGATCCTCGCAAGATACGCGCGCCGCTCACCCAGAACCCGCACGCCATTCGCGACACTCGCGAAAAAGTGCTGGAGGTCGCGATCGGCCGCGAGGTGCGGGCATTCCGTAAAAAGCTCGGCATCACCGTCGCCGATCTGGCGGTCGCCACCGACATTTCGCTTGGCATGCTGTCGAAGATCGAGAACGGCATCACCTCGCCGTCGCTAACCACGTTGCAGGCGCTGTCACGGGCGCTCGGCGTTCCCGTCACCGCCTTTTTCCGCCGCTTCGAGGAGGAGCGCAGTGCCGTCTTCGTCAAGGCCGGCGAAGGGCTCGACGTCGAGCGCCGCGGCACGCGCGCCGGCCACCAGTACAATCTGCTCGGCCATATCGGTTCCAACACCAGCGGCGTCGTCGTCGAACCCTATCTGATCACGCTGACCGAGGATTCCGACGTGTTTCCGACCTTCCAGCACGAAGGGATGGAATTCCTCTACATGCTGGAAGGCGAAGTCGTTTACCGGCACGGGAGCAATCTCTACCCTATGAAGCCCGGCGACAGCCTGTTCTTCGACGCCGATGCGCCGCACGGGCCGGAAGTGCTGACCGTTCTGCCGATGCGCTATTTGTCGATCATTTGCTACCCGCAGAGCGCGGGGTGAGCGGGAGGCAAGCGCCCCCCTCACCCGGATTGCCAACCGAATTGTGAAGGACAAATTCGGGGCAATCCGACCTCTCCCCGAGGGGAGAGGAGATTGGCAGCGCCGGCGCTAGCCTCTTCTCCCCAGCGGGGAGAAGGTGGCCGCGAAGCGGCCGGATGAGGGGACTTGCTTAATCCGGCCCAAACCCCGGCGACGTCGCACTGCCGTCATCCAACTTCGACAGCCATTCGACCAGCGTCGCGCGGTAGCGCGTCAGGCCCTTGTAGTTGGCGAGCTCGTCGGGCAGGTCGCGGATGACGCGGTGCAGGCGCCTTGCCCATTTCGGCTGCGTCACCAGCTCGTCCATCTTGATCAGATAGCAGCGGATCGGGAAGACGATCGCGTTCGAGCGCGGCAGCCGCCAGAAGCTCTGCAGCTCGACGCGCAGATGGACCTTGTCGCCGACATTTTCCGGCGTCACCGTGGCGCGGTCCGGGCCCCATTTGTGGTAGTTTTCCGGGCTGGTGTCGAGGCGCGGATTGATGGTCATCGTCCAGTTCAGCCGGCGTGCCGGCTTGCCCTGCTGGATGTTGGTGAGGAACTTCAGCGCCCGGACGAAGATGCCCTTCTCATGCGCCAGCGGCACCGGCGCGTGCCATTCGAAGAAGTTCATGCCGATGTCGAAATCGAGCGACCAGTCGGCCTGGGTGGTGACCATGCCGGCATCCATCCACAGATTGCCGTCGCGCTGGTCGAGGATGCAGAAATCGCCCTGGCTCTGACGCGTGATGTACTCCATTGGCCCATAGGGCAGCGTCGAGACGTCGCCGAAGGTGAAGCTGTCGTCGATGCCGAGCGGGCGGTTGATCCAGCGCCAGCGGTCGCCGTCGCGCGTCAGCGTGAAATGCTCGGGATAGCCGGAAGCCTGCTGCTCCATCAGCAGTTCGAGCAGGTCCCAGCCGGCCAGCGTCATGTGCGGCAGCGACTGGCAGCGCAGCGGGTCTTCGGCGAGCACCAAAGCACGGTCCTGCATTTCGGCGACATAGTGCTCGTCGACGTCGATCAAATTCTCCAGCACGCTGCCCTTCGGCCCGACGACATGCGGCTCGATATTGACCGCATACATGTAGCTGTCTTCATGGAACGGGAATGGAAACCGCCTGATGTGCTCCGGGCTGTTCCGGAAGGTGAAGTCGTCGCGAAAGGTTTCCTTGCGAAAGGTAATGCCCAAGCTCGCCTCCTATCTTTCCAGCACCAGCGACCTGCCCTCGAAGCGCGACACGCAGGGCATGATCTTGCAGCCCGAACGGTGGTCTTCCTCGCTCAGCCAGTGGTCGTTGTGGATGAATTTGCCGTCATGCGAGATGACGTTGGTCTCGCACTGGCCGCAGACGCCGCCGCGGCAGAGATAGGGCGGATCGACGCCGGCCGCCTCGATCGCCTCGAGCAGGCTCTGCTGCTCGTCGACGCGGATCGTCTTGCCGCTGACCGCCAGCGTCACGTCGAAGGGCGCACCCGGCTGCGGTGCCGCGAAATGCTCGAAATGCACGGTCTGGGGAGGCCAGCCTAGAGCGGCGGCGCGGTCACGCACCCAGCCGATCATGCCGGACGGGCCACAGACATAGAGATGGGTGCCGAGCGGCTGCGACGACAGCAGCCGGTCGAGCTCGATGCGCTCGTCGCGATCGTCGTGATAGAGCCTGACCCGGCGCTCGTAGCGCTCTCTCAGCAGATCGGCATAGGTGCCGAGCGAAGCGGTGCGGCAGGTGTAGTGCAACTCGAAATTGCCGCCCTCCGCCGCCAGCTGCGCGGTCTGCGCCATGAACGGGGTGATGCCGATGCCACCGGCCAGCATCAGATGCTTCCTGGCGCGCAGATCGAGCGAGAACAGGTTGACGGGGTAGCTGACCACCATCTCCGTGCCCGGCCTGACCTGCCGGTGCATGAACAGCGAGCCGCCGCGGCCGGCCTCGTCGCGGCGAACCGAGATGGTGTATTCGCGGGTGTCGAGCGGCGAGCCCATCAACGAATAGGGATTGAGCCTGGTCCGCTCGCCATCGCGCATCTCGACGACGACATGGGCGCCGCCGGAAAAGGTCGGCAAGAGCTCGCCGTCGCGCCTGCGGAAGTGAAAGCGCGTCACCAGCTCGTTGACCGGAACGACATCGCTGACGATGACGTCGAGCTTGGTGGTGCCGGTGCTCATCGAAAGACCTCCTCCGTCGGAGGAATTTCACTGCGGTCCTCGGCATTGATGCAGACGCCCTGGAAAGCGGCGAGGCGTCGTGAATAGTGGTCGCGAACCAGAAGCAAGAGGCCGCAATGCGAACAGGTCGCCGGCTGCGTCGTCACGTTCTCGGTGATGCCCTTGCAGTGGACGCACTGCATGCGGCGCGCCAGCGAGCCGCGATGCTCGGTCTGGATCGAGATGTGGTCGATGCCGGCTTCGAGCGCCGCCTGCATGGCCTGGCCGATCAGCCCTTCGGTGCCGGCAAGGTAGAGCCTGAGTCCCATATGCGCGTTTGCCAGCGTCTGCTTCAGCCGCGGCAAAGCGCTGGCAAAGGAATGGCCGAGGTAGAACTGCGCCGGCTTCAGCGCTTCGAGCACATCGGCATATTTGCTGTCGCGGCCGGGAATGAAAATGATGTGGGCGCCGCCGAAGAAGTCCGCCGGTGCCTTGGCGGCCAGATCGGCAATCGCCAGCGCTCCCTCTGCATCCGCTATGAAAAGATGATGCTTGCCGGGCTGCGGAGACAGGGTCCCATAGACCGGCCGGCTGATGATGCTTTTCGCTGCCATACCCGCAGTATGCCTCAGCCTTTCGCCGTGCGCTTGGTCTTCTTCGGATCGTCGAACGGAAGCGGCTCGGCGGTTGCGCTGATGGCGCCGCTCTTGTTGCGGATCTCGAGCCTGGTGCCTTGTACCGCGCAGTCGACGTCGAGCCGGGCGATGCCCATCGATTTTTTGACCAGCGGCGAATACATGGCGCAGGTCACCACGCCGACTTTTTTGCCGTCGCAATAGACTGGCGCGCCCTCGTCGGCCGGCTCCTTGCCTTCGAGCAGCACGCCGAAGATCTTGAAGCGCTCCTTGCCCTTGAGGCGATAATGCTCCTCGGCGCCGCGAAAGCCTGTCTTGCCGGGGCTGACGGTGAAATCGAGGCCGAGCTCCCACAGCGTGTCGCCGGGGCCTTCGTTCTCGAACGGGTATTTCTGCGAATTGTCGTAGGGGTAAAACAGCAGGTAGCTCTCGACGCGCAGCATGTCGAGCGTGGTGAAGCGGCACGGGATGATGCCGGCGCTCTTGCCCTCGTCGAGGATCCTGTCCCAGATCGTGCCGGCGTCCTGGCCACGGCAGAAGATCTCGTAGCCGCGCTCGCCGGTGTAGCCAGTGCGCGAGATCATCACCGGCAAGCCGAACAGCTGCGTCTGCATGTGATGGAAATAGTTGAGGTCGCGAATGCCCGGCACATGCTTTGCCAGATAGTCGACGGCGGTCGGGCCTTGCAGCGAAAGGTCGTGCAGATTGTCATCGAAGCGCAGCGACACGTCACGACCGACCGAAGCGCGCTGCAGCTCTTCATGGCCGGTGCCCGAGCCATGCACCACCATCCAGGAATTCGGGCCGGTGCGGTAGAGGATGCAGTCGTCGGTGAACTTGCCGGCCTCGTTCAGCATGCAGGCATAGGCCGACTTGCCGGGATAGATCTTTTCGACGTCGCGCGTCGTCGCCAGGTCGATCAGGTGCGAGGCGTGCGGCCCGGTGATGTGGACCTTCTTCAAGCCGGACACGTCCATCAGGCCGGCCTTGGTGCGGATGGCGATATACTCTTCGTCGGCGTCCTTGTCGTAGGTCCACGCGGTGCCCATGCCGCTCCAGTCTTCGAGCTTCGAGCCGAGCGCGCGATGGCGGTCCGCAAGGGCCGAAAATCTCCAGGATGCCGTCATCCGCTGGTCCTCCGTTCGAAAAAACTTCTTGCTTTCCCCTGCTCCCTGGCGGGAGCGTTGCCCGAATATTGATCGCAAACGCCGAGAGCCTGCAATACCCGCAAGCAAATAATTTCATTGTCAGGCAAAATCCGGCTGGTCAAACAAACAGTTAACGTTGCGTAAAATCGTCTTGACAATTGCGGAGTTCGGCTAGAAGTTATGAAAAAAATTTCACTCTCTTGAAAGAGAGCGATGGAGGGGAACCGATGTCCGACATGCAGCAGCGCATTGAAGCCCTGTACCGTTCCGACCTTCGTGGATCGGTGCTCCTGATCGTCTGTCTGTGGGCGACGATCCTCTTCGTCCTCTTCATGACATGGCCGTACATCCCCGACGCAGGCATCAAGCTAGTCGTCGCGGTCGCTGCCGCCGCGGTGCTGATCTTCAACACGGCCGCCATCCTGGCGATGGTCAACCACTACAAGGAAGACAAGGACTTCATCTACGGCCTCGACATCAAGAATGCCGACGCTTACCGCAACCGCAAGTCCTGAGGGGGAGACGCATGGCCCGCTACACACCGCCCGAACAGAGCAAGGCCGGACAGGTTTTCGATATCGCCGTCGTCGTGGTCGCGATTTTTGTCGCGCTGTGGCTGCCGCTGAAACTGGGGCTGGCAGGGGCGGCAAAATCCATCGACGCGCTCGACGCCAAGACGTGGGAAGCGCTCGGCCAGAACCCGACCATGGCCTCGATCTGGGAAAAGCTCGGCTACACGCCGGAAACCGCGCACGACATCATCCAGAACCGGTTCCACTACATCATCGACTGGCCGACGCTGATCATCATGGCCGCAGTGCTGATCGGCTATTTCATCTTTCTGTTCCGCGCATCGGACCGCGAATACCGCGACGTCATCAACGAAAAGTTCGGCGATAAATAAACCGGGGAAGCATCGTCATGTGGGTGGCACTCTCTTACGCATGCTGGGGCATCTCGATCGTGCTCGCGCTGTGGATGCTCTACGACTGGTTCAAGATCGACACGACCTTTTCCGAAGACGTGCTGACCTCGTCCAGGGAAGGCGAACTTGAAGCCGTGTCCGAAAAACACCGGATCTGAGTGGGGGATTGAACGATGACGGTCACGCTTGAACCGGCAGTGCAAGTGCAAGGCGACAGGGTTTCACTGCTCAGGGTGCTCGGCCCGGCCCATGTCTGGGCACTCGGCGTCGGCATCGTTCTGGTCGGAGAATTCACCGGCTGGAATTTCGCGGCGGACAAGGGCGGCGCGCTGGCGGCACTGATCGTCTGCTGGATCGTCGGCCTGCTCTACACCTCGGTCGCCATGATCGATTCCGAAGTCACCTCAACGGTTGCCGCCGCCGGCGGCCAATATGCGCAGGCAAAGCACATTGTCGGGCCGCTAATGGCCTTCAACGTCGCGCTGTTCCTGGTCTTTGCCTACACCATGCTCGAAGTGTCGGACGCTATCCTGCTCGGCGACACGATCGTCGCCAAGGCCGGCGTCGAAGGCCTCAACCACAATTCCTTCATCGCCGCGACCATCGTTGTGCTGGCATGGCTGAACTATCGCGGCGTGCTGATGACGCTCAACGTAAACTTCGTCATCACCGCCATCGCCTATGTCTCGATCGTCATCCTGTTCTTCTCGGTCAGCCCGTGGACGCAAGGCGCCGTGCTCAAGCTGAACGAGCTGGTCACCCCCGGCAACGCCCTGCCCTATGGCTGGATCGGCGTCATCGCCGCCTTCCAGTTCGGCATCTGGTACTATCTCGGCATCGAGGGCACCACGCAGGCGGCCGAGGAAGTGCGTTCCCCGGCGCGCTCGCTGCCTTACGGCACGATGGCCGGCATGATTACGCTTTTGATCGCCGCCGCCATGACCTGGTATGTCTGCGCCTCGCTGATGCCCTGGGAATATCTCGGCATCACTTATTATCCGCTTTGGGACGCGGGTAAGCTGACCGGCAGCCCGCTGCTGGAGAATCTGTTGTTCATCGCGACGCTGCTTGCTGCACTTGCTTCGGCCAATGGCTGCATCAACGACGCCGCGCGCGCCTGGTTCTCGCTCGGCCGCGACCGCTATCTGCCGACCTGGTTCTCGGCGGTGCATCCGAAATACCGCACGCCCTATCGCTCGATCCTGTTCCTGCTGCCGATCGCGCTGGCCTTTGCCTTCATCGCCGACCTCAACCAGGCGATCACCTTCTCGATCCTGTCGGGCGTGCTGCAATACACCTTCATGAGCATCAACATCATCATGTTCAGGAAGAAGTGGCCGCTCGGCTCGATCCGCCGCGGCTACACCCATCCGTTCCATCCGCTGCCGGCGATCGTACTGTTCTGCCTTTGCGTGGTCACCTTCTTTGCGATCTTCCTCGGCTTCGGCTCGCAGCTGATCGCCATGGTCGCCTTCTACTTCCTGATCTCGCTGTGGTTCCATTTCTACCGCTACAGATTCGTGCGCCGCGGTGCCCAGTTCACCATGCCGTGGCCGAAACCACAGGGGTACTGACAGGAGTAGGCTCATCCCAGAACGCAGGGCAATCGCACATGGGCAAGCGCCCCCTCACCCGGACTGCCAACCGAATTGCGAAGGGCAATTCGGGGCAATCCGACCTCTCCCCGGGGGGAGAGGGGTCGCCAGCGTTGACGCCAGCCTCTTCTCCCCAGCGGGGAGAAGGTGGCCGCGAAGCGGCCGGATGAGGGGGACTCCATACGCAATAGCCCTGCTCCAAAACGGGGCGGGCATTTGCGTGACGAGGTGCGTTAGGTGATCTCAGCATTGCTCGCCGGGGCGGTTGCCCTGGCTCTCGTCCTCCATTTCGCCTGGCTTGCGCGGGCCAACCGCACCAAGGCCTTGGCCGCACTTGCCGCCGACGAAGCCGGTGTCAGTGCTGTCATCCCCGACGCGGCCAACGTCTCGGACGGCACTGCCGGTATCGTGACCTTCGCCGGCTCGTGGAACGGCCGCCGGGTACAGGTACGGACCATCGTCGACACGCTGGCGATCAGGAAGCTGCCGGCGCGCTGGCTGAGCGTTTCAATCAACGAAAAAGTCGCGGTGCCAGGCACTTTCGACATGATGATGCGGCCAGGATCGCCGACGACTTTTTCCAATTTCGATCATCTCGACCATACACTGCCGAAGGCGGCGGGATTTCCAGCCGAAGCGGTGCTGCGGAGCGACCGCAAGGGCGTGCGCTTCCCTGACGCCATTATCGCCGACCACCTCGATGTCTTTGTCGAGGGGCGCGCCAAGGAATTGCTGATCACGCCGAACGGCGTGCGCATCGTCTGGCTGCTGGCCGAGGCCGAGCGGGCGCGCTATGGCGTGTTCCGGCAAGCCGAATTCGGCACGGTCAGGCTCGATCCGGCGCTGGTCGAGAGGCTGCTGTCGTCGGCGTCGGCACTGCGCGATGCCATCAATCAAAGCGAACGGCAAGCGGCATGAGCAGCCAGAGCACCACCTCCCCCGCGCCACCGAACCCGTATCTGGTTCTCGGCGCCGCGATCGTCTTGCCGGCGAGCGGGCATGTCGTGCTAGGCGTGCCGGTGCGCGGCCTGCAGTTCCTGTTTTTCATGGTGATCCTGGCCTGGGTCACCGCCAAGATCGCGCCGCCGGATGCCAGCTTCATCGGCCGGCATGCCGGCGGCTTCCTGATCTATGCCCTGTCGATCCTGGATGCCTACAAGATCGCCCGCGTCCGCCATGCCAAATGGGTTCACAATGGCGGCAAGCGCAGCGATAGTGCGGCCGGCAGCGCCTGAGCCGATATATAACGACAGGAAAATTTTTTTCATACTAATTGAATTCCCGGGACTCATTCGATACATCTCCAAGGGAACAAATCTCGGAGCCTGACATGTGCGGAATCGTCGGACTGTTTTTGAAGGACAAGTCGCTTGAGCCCCAGCTTGGCGCGATGCTGTCGGAGATGCTGATCTCGCTCAGCGATCGCGGTCCCGACAGCGCCGGCATCGCCATCTATGGCGCGTCTTCCAATGAAGCCAAGATCACCATCCAGTCGGCCAAGCCGGAGCGCGATTTCCGCGGCCTCGACGCCGACCTCGCCAAGGCGATCGGCGCGCCGGTGAGCTTGGCTGCGAAGTCGACGCATGCGGTGGTCAGGACGACGCCTGCCAAGATCGACGAAGCGCGCGAGGCGATCCAGGCGCTGCGCCCCGACATCCGCATCATGGGCGCCGGCGACGTCGTCGAGATCTACAAGGAAGTCGGCTTGCCGGAAGCGGTCGTCGATCGGTTCGGCGTCCGCGAGATGACCGGCACGCACGGCATCGGCCATACCCGCATGGCGACCGAATCGGCGGTGACGACGATGGGCGCGCATCCGTTCTCGACCGGCGCCGACCAGTGCCTGGTGCATAATGGCTCGCTGTCCAACCACAACAATGTCCGCCGCGAGCTGATCCGCGAAGGCATGACATTCGAGACCGAGAACGACACCGAAGTCGCGGCCGCCTATCTCTCCTCGCAGATGGCGCATGGCAAGAACCTCGGCGAGGCGCTGGAAGGCACGCTGAGCGACCTCGACGGCTTCTTCACCTTCGTCGTCGGCACCAAGAACGGCTTCGGCGTGGTGCGCGATCCGATCGCCTGCAAGCCCGCCGTGATGGCCGAAACCGACCAGTATGTCGCCTTCGGCTCGGAATATCGTGCGCTGACCAAACTGCCCGGCATAGACAATGCGAAGGTCTGGGAACCCGAGCCCGCAACCGTCTATTTCTGGGAGCATTGATATTATGCCGGCAATTAACCTCTCCAAGGCCGCGCGCGAGCCGGGCCAGGCATCGAGGGTCTTCGACCTGGCCGAAATGTCGCTGCGCGAGCTCAACCAGGCGCTGCACGATCTGGCTCCCGGTTCGAACGAGACCGCTTGGGAGGTACTGCATCCGCGCGGCAGCCATTCGGTCGCCGTCGGCGTCGACCAGCCGGTCGCCATCGATGTCCGCGGCAGCGTCGGCTATTATTGCGGCGGCATGAACGACGGCGGCACCATCACCGTGCATGGTTCGGCCGGGCCCGGCGTTGGCGAAAACATGATGTCCGGCCAGATCGTCGTCAAAGGCGATGCCAGCCAGTATGCCGGCGCCACCGGCCGGGGCGGGCTGCTGGTCATCGAAGGCAATGCGTCGTCGCGCTGCGGAATTTCGATGAAAGGCATCGACATCGTCGTCCACGGCAATATCGGCCACATGTCGGCCTTCATGGCGCAATCCGGCAACCTCGTGGTGCTGGGCGATGCCGGCGATGCGCTCGGCGATTCCATCTACGAGGCGCGGCTCTTCGTGCGCGGCAAGGTCGAAAGCCTCGGCGCCGACTGCATCGCCAAGGAGATGCGGCCCGAACACCTGGAATTGCTGCAAAACCTGCTCGACCGTGCCGGCGTGACCGGCGTCAAGGCGGCGGAGTTCAAGCGCTACGGTTCGGCGCGCACGCTTTACAATTTCAATATCGACAACGCCGATGCGTATTGAGGCAGCATGACCTATCGCAACCCGCCGACGACGCCGCGCAAATCCGCGACCTTCGACGACTATACGCTTTCCGAGATCCGCCGCGCCGCGGCGACCGGCATCTATGATATCAGGGGCGCCGGCGCCAAGCGCAAGCTTCCGCATTTCGACGACCTTCTGTTCCTCGGCGCTTCGATCTCGCGCTATCCGCTCGAAGGCTATCGCGAGCGCTGCGACACCAGCGTCGTGCTCGGTTCGCGCTATGCGAAGAAACCGATCGAGCTGAAGATCCCGATCACCATTGCTGGCATGAGCTTCGGCTCGCTGTCCGGTCCGGCCAAGGAAGCGCTCGGCCGCGGCGCGACGCTGTCCGGCACCTCGACCACCACCGGCGACGGCGGCATGACCGAGGAAGAGCGCGGCCATTCGAAGACGCTGGTTTACCAGTACCTGCCGTCGCGCTACGGCATGAACCCGCGCGATCTGCGCCGCGCCGATGCGATCGAGGTGGTCGTCGGCCAGGGCGCCAAGCCCGGGGGCGGCGGCATGCTGCTCGGCCAGAAGATTTC
This sequence comes from Mesorhizobium sp. M0923, assembly GCF_040319365.1. Classification (NCBI taxonomy): domain Bacteria; kingdom Pseudomonadati; phylum Pseudomonadota; class Alphaproteobacteria; order Hyphomicrobiales; family Phyllobacteriaceae; genus Mesorhizobium; species Mesorhizobium sp. M0923. Next base: position 438,038 of record NZ_JAMYNW010000002.1, read on the forward strand.
CGACCGCGTTGCCGAAATGCGCACGCTGCCGAAAGGCATCGACCAGCGCTCGGCCTCGCGCCACCCCGACTGGACCGGGCCGGACGACCTCGAGATCAAGATCCTCGAACTGCGCGAAATCACCGATTGGGCAAAGCCGATCTACGTCAAGGTCGGCGGCGCGCGGCCCTATTATGATACCGCGCTTGCCGTGAAATCGGGCGCCGATGTCGTCGTCGTCGACGGCATGCAGGGCGGCACGGCGGCAACCCAGGAAGTGTTCATCGAAAATGTCGGCCAGCCGACGCTTGCCTGCATCAGGCCGGCTGTGCAGGCGCTGCAGGATCTCGGCATGCACCGCAAGGTGCAGCTGATCGTCTCCGGCGGCATACGCAACGGCGCCGACGTCGCCAAGGCGCTGGCGCTCGGCGTCGACGCGGTGTCGATCGGCACGGCAGCGCTTGTCGCGCTCGGCGACAATGACCCGCGCTGGGAAGCGGAATACAACGAGCTCGGCACCACCGCCGGCGCCTATGACGACTGGCATGAGGGACGCGACCCGGCCGGCATCACCACGCAGGATCCCGAGCTAATGAAACGGGTCGATCCGATTGCGGCCGGACGACGGCTGGCGAACTATCTTAAGGTAATGACACTTGAGGCTCAGACAATCGCCCGCGCCTGCGGCAAGAACAGCCTGCACAATCTCGAGCCCGAGGATCTTGTCGCCTTGACGATCGAAGCCGCCGCCATGGCCGGCGTGCCGCTGACCGGCACCAACTGGATACCGGGCAAGAACGGCTTCTAAGACAAACCAAAATGCCAGTAAGCGAGGAATTATAATGGGGAACGATCTCGCCGCCTTCGCCAAGGAGAAGGGCGTCAAATATTTCATGATATCCTACACCGACCTGTTCGGCGGGCAGCGTGCCAAGCTGGTGCCGTCGCAGGCGATCGCCGACATGCAGCGGGACGGCGCCGGCTTTGCCGGCTTTGCTACCTGGCTCGACCTGACGCCGGCGCATCCCGACATGCTGGCCGTGCCGGATCCGGATTCGGTGATCCAGTTGCCGTGGAAGCCCGAAGTCGCCTGGGTCGCCGCCAACTGCATGATGGACGACAAATCGGTCGAGCAGGCGCCGCGCAACACGCTGAAGCGGCTGATCGCCGAGGCCGCCGGCGACGGCATGCACATCAAGACCGGCGTCGAGGCCGAGTTCTTCCTGATCTCGCCGGACGGCAAGACGATTTCCGACGAATACGACACGGCGTCGAAGCCCTGCTACGACCAGCAGGCGGTGATGCGCCGCTACGACGTCATCGCCGAGATCTGCGACCATATGCTGGCGCTCGGCTGGGGCGCCTACCAGAACGACCATGAGGACGCCAACGGCCAGTTCGAGATGAACTGGGCCTTCGACGATGCTCTGGCGACCGCCGACAAGCATTCCTTCTTCAAATTCATGGTGAAATCCGTTGCGGAAAAGCACGGCCTGCGCGCGACCTTCATGCCGAAGCCGTTCCAGGGCCTGACCGGCAATGGCTGCCATGCCCACATCTCGGTTTGGGACAGGGACGGCAAGACCAATGTCTTTGCCGATAATGCGATGGAACTCGGCCTGTCGGCCAAGGGCAGGAATTTCCTCGGCGGCATCATGAAACATGCTTCCGCGCTTGCCGCCATCACCAACCCGACGGTCAATTCCTACAAGCGCATCAACGCACCGCGCACCATCTCCGGCGCCACCTGGGCGCCGAACACCGTGACCTGGACCGGCAACAACCGCACCCACATGGTGCGCGTGCCCGGCCCCGGCCGCTTCGAACTGCGCCTGCCCGACGGCGCGGCAAACCCCTATCTGCTGCAGGCCGTGATCATCGCCGCCGGGCTCGACGGTGTCCGCTCGAAGGCCGATCCCGGCCGGCGCTACGACATCGACATGTACCAGTTCGGCCATACGGTCGAAGGGGCGCCGAAGCTGCCGCTCAACCTGCTCGACGCATTGCGCGAGTTCGACAACGACAAATCGCTCAAGGCGGCGCTGGGTGAGGAATTCTCGTCGGCCTATCTAAAGCTCAAGCAACAGGAATGGAATTCCTATGCTTCCCACTTCACCCAGTGGGAGCGCGACCACACGCTCGACATCTGATCCGGAATTGTTGCACGCCCGGCGCGAAACAGGTTCATGAAATACTCGATCTTCTCCCTCGCCCGGGCGGCATTTTCCGGCCACAAGAACTGGCAGCGCACCTGGCGCGACGCCAGCCCGAAGAGCCACTACGACGTGGTGATCATCGGCGGCGGCGGCCATGGACTGGCGACGGCATGGTTCCTCGCCAGCGAGTACGGCATCAGGAATGTCGCGGTGCTGGAAAAAGGCTGGATCGGCTCCGGCAATGCCGGCCGCAACACCACCATCATCCGCTCCAATTACGGGCTGCCCGGCAATACCGGCTTCTACGAGCTTTCGATGAAGCTGTGGGAACGTATGGAGCAGGACCTCAACTACAACACCATGGTCAGCCAGCGCGGCGTCATCAATCTCTACCATTCCGACGCGCAGCGCGACGCCTACGCACGGCGCGGCAACACCATGCGCATCAACGGCATCGATGCCGAACTGCTCGATCTGGCGGCGGTCAGGAAGATGATGCCGTTCCTGAACTTCGACAATGCGCGCTTTCCGGTGCAGGGCGGGCTTTTGCAGCGACGCGGCGGCACGGCACGCCACGACGCCGTGGTCTGGGGCTATGCGCATGCGGCGAGCGCGCTCGGCGTCGACATCATCCAGAATTGCGAGGTGACCGGCTTTGTCCGCGACGGCAACGGCAAGGTGACCGGCGTCGAGACGAGCCGCGGCAAGATCGGTGCGGCCAAGGTCGGCATGGCGGTCGCCGGCTCCTCGTCGCGCGTCGCGGCGATGGCCGGCATGCGGCTGCCGATCGAAAGCCATGTGCTGCAGGCCTTCGTCTCGGAGGCGATCAAGCCGCTGATCCCCAATGTCATGACCTTCGGCGCCGGCCATTTCTACGTCAGCCAATCCGACAAGGGCGGCCTGGTCTTCGGCGGCGACATCGACGGCTACAATTCCTACTCCCAGCGCGGCAATCTGCCTGTCATGGAGGACGTCTGCGAGGGCGGCATGGCGCTGATGCCGATGATCGGCCGCGTGCGGCTGCTGCGCCAGTGGGGCGGCATCATGGACATGTCGATGGACGGCTCGCCGATCATCGACAAGACGCCGGTCGACGGGCTCTATCTCAATGCCGGCTGGTGCTATGGCGGCTTCAAGGCGACGCCCGGCTCCGGCTTGATCTTTGCCCATCTTCTGGCGCGCGACGAGCCGCACAAGGAGGCGGCGCGCTTCCGCCTCGACCGCTTCCGGCGAGGTGCGATGATCGACGAAAAGGGCCAGGGCGCCCAACCGAACCTGCATTGAAGGCTGGCTGAAGAGCATGCGCATTGTCTGTCCCTTCTGCGGCGAACGCGAACTCGGCGAGTTCACCTATCTGGGCGACGCCAGGCCGGTGCGTCCGGCGGCCGGCTCCTCCGAAGACGAGGTCTTCGACTATGTCTATCTGCGCGACAATGTCGCCGGGCCGATGAGCGAATACTGGTATCATGGCGGCGGCTGCCGGGCCTGGCTGAAGGTCGCCCGCAACACGCTGACGCACGAGATTTCGTCGGTCGAGCCGGCTGCGGGCGTTGGCGCCGCCAAGGTGGGCGCCTGATGGTTGGCCCTGCGCAGAGACACCGGCTGGAGAGCGGCGGTCTCATCGATCGCGCCGCGCCGCTGAGCTTCCGCTTCGACGGCAAGAGCTTTGCCGGCTTCCAAGGCGACACGCTGGCCTCGGCGCTGATTGCCAATGGCGTCAAGTTGATCGGCCGATCGTTCAAATACCATCGCCCGCGCGGCATCCTGACCGCCGGGTCGGAGGAGCCCAACGCGCTGGTCGAACTGCGCAGCGGAGCGCGGCGCGAGCCGAACACCAAGGCGACCACGGCCGAACTTTACGACGGGCTCGAGGCCGCCAGCCAGAACCGCTGGCCGTCGCTGCGCCACGATCTGATGGCGGTCAACCAGCTGTTTGCGCCGATCTTCGTCGCCGGCTTCTACTACAAGACCTTCATGTGGCCGGCGAAATTCTGGGAAGCGGTCTACGAACCGGCGATCCGCCGAGCCGCCGGTCTCGGCCGCGCCGCCGGCGTCGCCGATCCCGACCATTACGACAAGGCGTGGGCGCATTGCGACGTGCTGATCGCCGGCTCCGGCCCGGCCGGGCTCGCGGCGGCATTGGCGGCCGGGCGCAGCGGCGCCCGTGTCATCCTGTGCGAGGAAGATTTTGCGTTCGGCGGCCGTCTGCTTGCCGACGGCGGCACCATCGACAGCCTGCCGGCGGCCGAATGGATTTCGCGCACGCTGGCCGAACTCGCAGCACTCCCCGATGTCCGCATCATGAACCGCACGACATTGTTCGGCGTCTATGATGGCGGCACCTATGGCGCGATCGAGCGGGTCAATGACCACCTGCCCTCCCCGCCAGAGCACCAAGTGCGCCAAAGGCTATGGCGGATCGTGGCTAGGCGCTGCGTCGTTGCCGCCGGCGCCATCGAGCGGCCGATCGTGTTTGCCGGCAACGACACGCCCGGCGTGATGATGGCTTCGGCGATGCGGACCTATGTCGCGCGCTACGCGGCAGCGCCGGCAAAGAGGATCGCGCTGTTCACCAACAATGCGGATGGCTGGCGCACGGTCGAGACCGCGCTCGCCGCCGGATTGCAGATCGCGGCGGTCGTCGATGCGCGCCCGGACGTCTCCGCCGCACATCGCGCGCTCGCCGCCAAGGCCGGCTTTCCGGTGCTCAGCGGCTCGGTCAACGGGGTCGAAGGCGGCAAGGCCGGCGTCCGGAAAATCGCGATCTCGCTGACCGGCGGCGCACGTGCGGAAGTCGAAGCCGACGGGCTTGCCGTCTCCGGCGGCTGGAATCCGGCGGTCGGGCTGACCTCCTACCATCGCGGCCGGCCGAAATGGCAGGACGACATCGCAGCCTTCGTCCCGGACGGTGCGCCTCCGGGCATGATGGCCGCAGGCGCCGCCAACGGCGCCTTCGGGTTGGGCGACTGCCTGCGCCAGGGCTTTGCCGCAGGAGCGGCGGCAGCACAGAGGGCCGGGCGCAGCGGCAATGCCGGCACATCGCCGGTTGCCGACAGCGAGGCGTTTTCGCTAACGCCGCTCTGGCATGTCGCCGGCAAAGGGAAAGCCTTCGTCGATTACCAGCATGACGTGACCGCGTCCGACATCGAACTGGCGCAGCGCGAAGGCTTCGAGTCGATCGAGCATCTGAAGCGCTATACGACGCTCGGCATGGCCACCGACCAGGGCAAGACCTCGAACGTCGCCGGCCTCGCCCTCATGGCTGCGTTGTCAGGCAAATCCATTCCCGAGACCGGCACGACGATCTACCGCCCGCCCTATGTGCCGGTCGCTATCGGCGCCTTCGCCGGCCATCATCGCGACGAGAATTTTCATGCGACACGGTTGACGCCGTCGCATCACTGGGCAGCCGAACAAGGCGCGGTGTTCGTCGACACCGGCCTGTGGAAGCGCGCGCAATGGTACCCGCGCGCCGGCGAAAAGGACTGGCTGGAATCGGTCACCCGCGAGGTCAAGGCGGTGCGCTCCGGCGTCGGCTTCTGCGACGTCTCGACGCTCGGCAAGATCGACGTGCACGGTCCGGATGCCGGCGCCTTCCTCGACCGCGTCTACATCAACACCTTTTCCAATCTTGCCGTCGGCAAAGCCCGCTACGGGCTGATGCTGCGTGAGGACGGCATCGTCTATGACGACGGCACCACATCGCGGTTGGCCGAGGACCATTATTTCCTGACCACCACGACCGCCAAGGCCGGGCTGGTGATGCAGCATCTCGAATTCTGCCGCCAGGTGCTATTTCCTGAGTTCGACGTGCAGCTCACCTCCGTCTCCGACCAGTGGGCGCAATTCTCGATCGCCGGGCCGAAGACCCGGGACCTGCTCCGGGAAATCGTCGATCCGGCCGAGGATCTGTCGAATGAGGGTTTTCCGTTCATGGGCGCGCGCGAGGTATCGCTTCGCGGCGGCACCAGGGCGCGGCTGTTCCGCATCTCGTTCTCCGGCGAGATGGCCTTCGAGATTTCGGTTCCCGCCCGCTACGGCGACGCGCTGGTGCGCAATTTGATGCTGGCCGGGAAGCCATTCGGCGTTACGCCCTACGGCACCGAGGCGCTCGGCGTCATGCGCATCGAAAAGGGCCATGTCGCCGGGCCGGAGCTGAACGGCACGACGACGGCCGCCGACCTCGGCCTCGGCAAGATGATGTCGACCAAGAAGGATTTCATTGGCCGCGTCATGGCCGGGCGCGAGGCGCTGGTCGCGCCGGACCGGCAGGTCGTCGTCGGGATCAAGCCGGTCGACAAGACGCGCCGCCTGCGTTCCGGCGCGCATATTATCCCGAAGGGCGAGACGCCCGGTCCCGCCAACGACCAGGGCTACGTCACCTCGGTCTGCTTCTCGCCGGTGCTCGACCAGTGGATCGGGCTTGGCCTGGTCGAGCGCGGCCGCGAGCGCATCGGCGAGATCGTCCATGCGCATGACCCGCTGCGCGGCGAGGACTACGATGTCGAGCTGTGCAGCCCCGTCTTCTACGATCCGGATGGAGGGCGCCAGCGTGGTTGAGTTGTCCTGGATTGCCCGCAGTCCGCTGGAGAAAGCGCTCGTCGTCGGCGCCCATGGCGCGCGCGGCACCGAGGCCGGCGTTTGGCTGACGGAAATCCGCAATTTCGACCTGATCCAGGTGATGGCGCGGCGCGGCAAAACGGCGGAGCTGGCAAAAGCTGCCCAGGCCCGTTTCGACGTTGCCGCACCGGAAACGCCCAAGGCGGTCCAAGTTCCCGACGCTACGCTGATCTGGTCGGGACCGGATCAGTTCCTCGTCCTGTCGAAAGGCGCCAAGCACGCGATCGAACCGCTGAGCCAGGCGTTCTCGCAATCCGCCTCGCTGTCGGACCAGTCGCATGCCCGCCTCCTGATCAGCGTTTCGGGAGAAAAGGCGCGCGCGATGTTGGCCAAACTGTCGTCGTTAGACCTGCACCCGGCGGCGTTCCCGGCCGGCACCGCTGCCGCGACATCGATCGACCATACCAGCGTCAATCTATGGCGCGGCCATGACCGGCCGGATAGGCAGGCGGTGTTCAATCTCCTGGTGTTCGCGACGTTTGCCGAAAGCCTGTGGCACACGATGCTCGATGCCGCCGCGGAGTATGGCGTCGACATCGGGCATTCCGAGGAATTGGGATAGCCTTGGCGCGTCTTCCCTTCTCCCCTTGTGGGGTCCGAAGGACGGGACGAGACCCGTGGCTCGCCCCAGGGCGGTGGATCGGCGCGCAGCGCCGAGACGGATGAGGGGTGTTCCAGCGGAGTGAGAGGCTGGCGTTCCCTGGAACACCCCTCATCCGTCGCCTTCGGCGACACCTTCTCCCCCAAGGGGAGAAGGGGGAGCTTGTGCCACCTTCACCTTGCCAACTCCGGCTCTTCTGCCCTATTCTTCCCGCTAAAATAATTTCACGCACAGGCAAACTTGTTTCTCGAAACCAGGGTTGAGATGAGCCAGTCGCCCTACCCCGTAATCGCCGCCGGACCGCCCCGGCCGAGCCTGATCCTGCGGCCAGGCCAGATCGCGCTGCCGGCCGGGATGGAGCGCTATTCGGTTCAGGGCAATGGCGCGGTGCTGATCGAGGTCGAGGCCAGCGACAACATCACTGTGCGCAATGTCGAGGGCGGGCAGGCCTGCGAGCTGCTGGTATGGGACAGCACCGGCGTAACCGATCCCGGTATTCTCGGCGTAAAATCGAACAGCAATGCCGCCGGCATCAAGGCGCTGCTGGCCGATAGCGACGATAGCCTCGCTTCCTTACGCCGAGGCCTCGAACGTCGCCAGGTACAGCTAGATCAGGCAAAGGCGGTCCGCGTCTTCGGCGGCTCCACCCCTGCCGGCACCGAACAGAGCTTTGCGATCGCCCGCGACGGCTCGATGCTCGTCGCTGCCCCCGGCGGTCCGATGCTGGTCGACGGCCACGATACCGCAACGCCGCTCAGCGTCATCCTGCGCCGCGCCACGATCCGTCCAGCTGCGAAGTCGCGGCTTGCCGACCCGCTGGCCGATCCGGTGCTCGATCTGCGCGTCCATTCGGCGACGGCGGAAGCCTATTTCGTCAAAGCCGGCGACTATCTGCAGATCATCGATGTCGACGGGCGCCAATGCACCGACTTCCAGTGCTTTTCGGCGCGCAAGCTGGACAAGGGCCGCGATCATCCGCTCGACGTGACGACGACGCGCACGCTGATGGGTTCGAGCTATCCGATGCCCGGGCTGCACTCGAAATATTATGACCAGGACATGGAGCCGCTGGTCGAGGTGGTGCAGGACACTTGCGGCCGGCACGATGCATTCGCGCTCGCCTGCGCGGCCAAATATTACGACGACATCGGCTATCCCGGCCATCCCAACTGCTCGGAGAATTTCAACCGCGCGCTGGCCGACAAGGGTGTGACGCCCCGCGCCGGCTGGATGGCGATCAACTTCTTCTTCAACACGGCCATCGACGCGCATGGCGTCGTCGTTTCCGATGAGCCGTGGTCGCGGCCGGGCGACTATGTGCTGCTGCGGGCGCTCACGGATATCGTCTGCGTCTCGTCCGCCTGCCCCGACGATACGACGCCGGCCAATGGCTGGAACCCGACCGACATCCATGTGCGGACCTATTCCGGCCAGCACAAATTCTCGCGAGCGATCGCCAGACGCATGACGCCCGATTCGGAACCGAAAATGACCCGCGAGACCGCCTTTCATTCAAGCTTTGCCAAGCACACCCGCAACTTCGTTGAGTACAAGGGTTATTGGCTGGCCAATTCCTTCGCCAGGCAAGGCCCGATCGACGAATACTGGGCCTGCCGGCAGGATGCCGTGATCATGGACCTGTCGCCGCTGCGCAAGTTCGAGATCACCGGCCCGGATTCGGAAGCGCTGCTGCAATACACGCTGACCCGCGACATCGGGAAGCTCGGCGTCGGCCAGGTCGTCTATTCCGCCATGTGCTACGAGCATGGCGGCATGATCGACGACGGCACGCTGCTTCGGCTCGGCAAGGATAATTTCCGCTGGGTTGGCGGCGACGATCTGTCCGGCGAATGGCTGCGCGAAATGGCGACGAAACTCGGCCTTACCGTGCTGGTGCGTTCATCGACCGACCAGATGCACAATGTCGCCGTGCAGGGACCGAAAAGCCGCGACATTCTCAGGCAGATCATCTGGACCTCGCCGCTGCAGCCGTTGATCGACGAGCTCGAGTGGTTCCGCTTTGCCGTCGCCCGCATCGGCGGCGGCAACGGCATTCCCGTCGTTGTCTCGCGCACCGGCTACACCGGCGAGCTCGGCTACGAGATCTGGTGCCATCCGCGCGACGCGGAAAAGGTGTTCGACGCCATCTGGGAGGCCGGCCAGCCGCACGGCCTGAAGCCGATGGGGCTGCAAGCGCTCGACATGGTGCGCATCGAGGCCGGGCTGATCTTTGCCGGCTACGAGTTCTCCGACCAGACCGACCCCTTCGAGGCCGGCATCGGCTTCACCGTGCCGCTAAAGACCAAGACCGACGATTTCATCGGCCGCGAGGCGCTGATCCGCCGCAAGGAAAACCCCCAGAAGAAGCTGGTCGGCCTCGACATCGACGCCAATGTCGCGGTCGGCCACGGCGATTGCGTGCATGTCGGCCGCGCCCAGGTCGGCGTCGTCACCTCCGGCATGCGTTCGCCGGTGCTGAACAAGAATATCGCGCTGGCCAGGCTCGACGTCGCGCATTCGGCGATTGGCACCGAGGTCGAGATCGGCAAGCTCGACGGCCACAGCAAGCGGCTGCCGGCGCGCGTCGTCGCCATTGCCCACTACGATCCGCAGAAGACCAGGCCGCGCTCCTGATCGACGCTGCCTGGTTCTTCCCTTCTCCCCTTGTGGACCTGTTGCGCAGTCATGAGCAAAAGCTTGCGGCGGCGGGGTTGCGGCGGTTGTTCGCTTTGCGGGGGATTTGACGTCTTGTTTGGGGTTTCAGGCGGTCGTCCGACCCTGTATGGGCGGACTCAGGCGCACCTATCCCGCGATAGCGGCCCATCGGCGCATGTTGAAGGCGATCGCCGCCATCGTCACCTGGGCGGTCGCCTTGGCCAGCCCGACATAGCGG